>DASWFO010000245.1:0-86905 GCA_036394195.1 Alphaproteobacteria bacterium
GGCAACGCGCCGGCGGCGCCGCCGATCACGATGTTCTGCGGCGTCCGGCGCTTGAGCCAGATCGTGTAGACGAAGACGTAAAAGCAGATCGACAGCGTAAGCAGCGCCGCGGCGACAATATTGACCGCCAGCGCCATCACGACCACCGACCCGATCGAGAGCACGACGCCGAAGCCGAGCGCCTCCGCCGGGTCCATGCGGCCGGCCGGGATCGGACGATCGCGCGTGCGCACCATCAGCGCGTCGACGTCGCTCTCGTACCACATGTTGATGGCACCGGCCGCACCGGCAGCGACGGCGATGCACAGGATCGCGATCGCCGCCAGTACCGGGTGCAGCGAGCCAGGCGCCATCACCAGGCCAACAAAGCCGGTGAACACGACCAAACTCATCACCCGCGGCTTCAGCAGCGCCACGAAGTCGCGGATCTCGGCACCCTCGAACGGCGCACCGGCGGCAATACCGGCCGTGAGCGGACGATCGGACAACGCTCTCTCCTTATGTCAGCGCGTGGGCGGGGCTCAGTGCCGTGCCTCGGCCGGGATGCGCGGCAGTTCCTCGTAGGTGTGGAACGGCGGCGGCGACGAATGCGTCCACTCCAACGTCGTGGCACCCTCGCCCCACGGATTCGCCGCCGCCTTGCGGCCGGCCACCAGCGAGTAAATCGTCATGAACACGAAGAAGATCGTGGCCGTGAACGACAGATAGGCGCCGAACGAGCTGATCTCGTTCCAGCCGTGGAAGGCGTCCGGATAGTCCGGGATGCGCCGCGGCATGCCGGCGAGGCCGAGGAAGTGCTGCGGGAAGAAGGTCAGGTTGACGCCGATGAAGGTCGCCCAGAAGTGGATCTTCCCCGCCCATTCCGGGAACTCGCGGCCGAACATCTTCCCGAACCAGTAGTAGAAGCCGCAGAAGATGCCGAACACCGCGCCAAGGCTGAGCACGTAATGGAAGTGCGCGACCACGTAGTAGGTGTTGTGGAGTGCGATGTCGACGCCGGCGTTCGCCAGCACCACGCCGGTGACGCCGCCAACCGTGAACAGGAAGATGAGGCCGATCGCCCACAGCATGGGCGTATCGAACCTCAGCGATCCGCCCCACATGGTGGCGATCCACGAGAAGATCTTGATGCCGGTCGGCACCGCGATGACCATCGTCGCCGCCACGAAATAGGCGCGCGTGTCGACGTCGAGGCCGACCGTGTACATGTGGTGCGCCCAGACGACGAAGCCGATCACGCCGATCGCCACCATGGCGTACGCCATGCCGAGATAGCCGAACACCGGCTTGTTCGAGAAGGTCGAGATAACCTGGCTGATGATCCCGAAGGCCGGCAGGATCATGATGTACACCTCGGGATGGCCGAAGAACCAGAACAGGTGCAGGAACAGGATCGGATCGCCGCCGCCGGCCGGATCGAAGAATGCCGTGCCGAAATTGCGGTCGGTGAGCAGCATGGTAATGGCGCCGGCCAGCACCGGCAGCGCCAGCAGCAGCAGAAACGCGGTGACCAGCTGCGACCAGACGAAGAGCGGCATCCGGTGCAAGGTCATGCCCGGGGCGCGCATATTGAAGATCGTGGTGATGAAGTTGATGGACGCGAGGATCGACGAGGCACCCGCGAGGTGCAGCGAGAAAATCGCCATGTCGACCGCGGGCCCGGGCGAGCCGATCGCCCCCGACAGCGGCGGATAGACCGTCCACCCCACCCCGGCGCCGCCGCCGACCAGCGCCGAGCCGAGCAGCAGCAGGAACGCCGGCGGCAGCAGCCAGAAGCTGATGTTGTTCATGCGCGGAAACGCCATGTCCGGCGCCCCGATCATCAGCGGGATGAACCAGTTGCCGAAGCCGCCGATGAGGGCCGGCATGACGGTGAAGAACACCATGATCAAGCCGTGGGCGGTGATGACCATGTTCCAGAAATGGCCGTCGGGCACCAACTGCAGCCCGGGGTTCTGAAGCTCCGCCCGCATGTAGACCGAGGCGGCGCCGCCGAGCAGGCCCGCGATCATCGAGAACACCAGGTACATCGTGCCGATGTCCTTGTGGTTCGTCGAATACAGCCAGCGCCGCCAGCCGGTCGGATGGTGGTCGTGGTGGTCGGCGTGGTCAGCGGTCTTGCTGCCGAAATAGCTGCTCATCGTTCGTGTCCTCGTTCAGGCTTACTGCGCCGCTGCGGATGACGTCGCGGCGACGCGGACGGAGGCGTTCTCCGGCTTATCAGACGGCGCCGCCGCGAACTTCTTCTTGGCGTCCACGAGCCAGCGCTTGAAGTCGTCCTTCGACAGCGCCTCGACGGCGATCGGCATATAGGCGTGATTGGTGCCGCAGATCTGGTTGCAGGCACCGTAATAGACGCCCGGCCGGTCGATATTCACCCAGGTCTCGTTCACCCGGCCCGGCACCGCATAGATCTGGAAGCCGAGCGAGGAAACGAAGAACGAATGCATGACATCGGTCCCGTTGACGAGGATCCGCACGTCGGTGTTGACCGGCAGCACCAGCCGGTTGTCGACCTCGAGCATACGCAGCTGACCGGGCTTCAGATCCGAGTCCTGGACCATGTAGCTGTCGAACTGGATGTCGCCGTTATCGGGATACTCGTAGGACCAGTACCATTGATGCCCGGTGACCTTCAGCGTCATCTCGGCATTCGGCGCGCGGTCCTCGAAATAGAGCAGCTTGAAGGACGGGATCGCGATCACCACCAGGATGACGACCGGCAGCACCGTCCATAGGATCTCGATCAGGGTGTTATGGGTGGTGCGGGTCGGCACGGGGTGCGCCGAGGCGCGAAAGCGCACCATCGTGTAGACCAGGAGCCCCAGCACGAACAGCGTGATCACCGTGATGATGACCAGCAACAGGTCGTGAAGGGCGTGGATGCGGTCCTTCACCTCGGAGGCCGGCGCCTGCATGCCGAACTGCCAGGGCTGCGGATACTGGGCGCTGGACGGACCGGCGAAAACCGCGAAATTCACGAACACGAAAAGCGCAAAGACCGCCCGAGCGGCGGCACGTTTCAGCACACGGATGATCATTCTATGTCCTTAAGAGACGACCCGAGTTCCCGGCGTCAGCGACGGCGCGGAACACGAGATAAGTCCTGCCGAAAGCAAACGCATGCAGCCGACAGGCCGACCCAGCCCCCAAGGGTTGCGCCCGCCGTCTGGCCCTGCAGTGCACAATTTATATCAGCATTCCTTCGATCTACAAGCCGAACCGCGCGCCAAAATTCCACCGGAAAGACGGGGTTTTTGCTCCGCCGCCAAGACCTTGCGGCGCAGTCGCACGGCTTCGCCGGCACGCCGCGCCGGTGGCCCAAGTCGCGGGCCGGGGCTGCAAAAGGCCGCGGCGACCCACTATGTTGAAGTGATCCACAGCCGCCTTCTGGACTCCCGGCCCGCCGGGAGTGACCATGGGCGCAGCCCCCCGCGCCCAACTTGCGTCCCAATGGGAGTTTCCGATGACCGACCTCACCCGCACCGACGAGATCTTCTTCACCCGCGCGGGGCTCGACCGGGGCCGGCTGGAGCGGCAGGTCGCCGAGGCGCTGTCGGGGGCCGATGACGGCGAGCTGTTCCTGGAGTATCGGCAGTCCGAAAGCCTGGCCTTCGACGACGGGCGGCTGAAGAACGCCTCGTTCGATACCAGCCAAGGCTTCGGGTTGCGCGCGGTGCTCGGGGAATCGGCGGGCTACGCACATGCCACCGAGCTGTCGCACGATGCCGTAACGCGCGCGGCACGTACCATTCAGGCGGTGAAGTCCGGAGCGGCGGGCACAGTGGCCGAGCCGCCGGCCGGTACCAACAAGCAGTTCTATACCGACGAGAATCCACTCGGCACCATGGAATTCGCCGACAAGGTGAAGCTCCTGTCGGAAATCGATGCCTATGCGCGCGCCAAGGACAGCCGGGTGCGCCAGGTCATGGCCTCGATCGCCGGCGAATGGCAGGCGGTGCAGATCATCCGCGCCGACGGTCGCCGCGTCGCCGACGTCCGGCCGCTGGTCCGGGTCAACGTCGCCGTGATGGTCGGCGAGGGCGACCGCCAGGAGACCGGCAGCTACGGCTGGGGCGGACGGTTCGGCTTCGGCCGCGTCATCAGCCCCGACCAGTGGCGCAACGCCGCCGACGAGGCGCTGCGGCAGGCGCTGGTGAATCTGTCCGCCATCCCGGCCCCCGCCGGCGAAATGGCGGTGGTGCTGGGGCCGGGCTGGCCGGGTGTGATGCTCCATGAAGCCGTCGGCCATGGGCTCGAAGGCGACTTCAACCGCAAGAAGACGTCGGCGTTCGCCGGACTGCTCGGCCAGCGGATCGCCGCCCCTGGGGTCACGGTGGTCGACGACGGAACGATGCCGGACCGCCGCGGCTCGCTCACCATCGACGACGAGGGCACACCCACCGAGCGCACGGTGCTGATCGACGACGGTGTCCTGGTCGGATTCATGCAGGACCGCCAGAACGCCCGGCTCATGGGCATGAAGCCGACCGGCAACGGACGGCGCGAAAGCTTCGCCCATCACCCGATGCCGCGCATGCGCAACACCTACATGCTGGGCGGCAAGCACGAGCCCGAGGAGATCATCCGCAGCGTCAAGCGCGGACTCTATGCGGTGAATTTCGGCGGCGGCCAGGTCGACATCACGTCCGGCAAGTTCGTGTTCAACGCCGCCGAGGCCTATCTGATCGAGAACGGAAAGGTCGGCCCGGCGGTCAAAGGCGCCATGATCATCGGCAACGGCCCCGAGGCGCTGAAGCACGTGAAGATGATCGGCAACGACATGGGCCTCGATCCCGGCATCGGCACCTGCGGCAAGGACGGCCAGGGTGTGCCGGTCGGAGTCGGCCAGCCGACCATGCTGATCGACCGGCTGACCGTCGGCGGCACGGCGGCGTGAGTCCGATGCCCCTCTCCGCACGAAGTGGGGAGAGGGAGGGACCCATTGCAAAGCAATGGGAGGGTGAGGTGTCGCGCCGCAAGACCCACCTCACCCGCTCGCGGAGCCTGTCCTTGGGCCGCGCTTCGCGCGGACCCGAGGGCTCGCACATTTTATGACTGATCCCCCCTTCGTTCGCGTTCGCATCCGCTCACGCGAACGGCTCCCCCCTAAAGGGCGGAGAGGGTTTTAACGAATATGAGCCCGCGCGATGAGGTGATCGAGGGGCATGGGGGTGCGAGGGAACTGGTCGCGTTCACCGACCCGGACGCGGCGTGCGCGCGCATCGCCGAGATCTACGACCGCAGCCGGACGGCGATCGTGCAGGCCTTCGCGCAGCGCACGCCGGACCCGGCCGCCGAAGACCATAAGTTGCCCGATTGGGGCCCGCTGATCGGGGCCAACTATCCCTATCTCGGCATCAGCGTCGGCCTGGAGGACCTGCATCCCGACGCCCGCCCGTCGTTCGGCATCATCCTCGACCCGGGCACCTACGGCACGACCCTGACCCGCCCCGACCTGTTCGGCGACTACTACCGGGCCCAGATCGGGCTCCTCATCGAGCGCCACAACGTGCCGGTGGTGGTGGGGATCAGCGACCGGCCGATCCCGCTGCCCTTTGTGGTCGAGGATGCCACGGCCGACGTCACCGAAGCCGACGTGCGCGCGATGCTGGTGCGCTTCGCGCTGCCCGACCTCGCCGCGGTCGACGATTCGATCGCCAACGGCACCTATCGTCCAAAACCCGGCCAGCCGCGGCCGCTGGCGCTGTTTCCCGCCGAGCGCGTCGACTATTCGCTGCACCGCCTGCATCACTACACCGCGACGTCGGTGCGCCACTTCCAGCGCTTCGTGCTGCTGACAAACTATCAGCGCTACGTCGAGGAGTTCCGCGCCTATGCGCGTCAGCAGATCGAGACCGGCGACGAGTACGCGGCGTTCGTCGAGCCGGGCGACGTGGTGACGCCCAACCGCCGGGCGGCCGACCTGGCGCCGTCCGGCACGCCGGGCCAGCACCTGCCGCAGATGCCGGCCTATCACCTGCTGCGCGAAGACGGCAACGGCATCACGCTGGTCAATATCGGCATCGGACCGAGCAACGCCAAGACGATCACCGACCACGTGGCGGTGTTGCGGCCGCATTGCTGGCTGGTGCTCGGCCACTGCGCGGGACTGCGGCGCAGCCAGTATCTCGGCGACTACGTGCTGGCGCATGCGTATCTGCGCGAGGACCACGTGCTCGACCGCGACCTGCCGCTGTCGATCCCGCTGCCGGCGATCGCCGAAATCCAGGTGGCACTCCAGGAGGCGGTGGAGAAGATCACCGGGCTGCGCGGCATCGACCTCAAGACCCGGATGCGCACCGGCACCGTGTTCACCACCGACAACCGGAACTGGGAGCTCCGCTACAGCGAGCTCTACGAGACCCTGAACCAGAGCCGCGCGATCGCGGTCGACATGGAATCGGCGACCGTCGCCGCCAACGGGTTCCGTTTCCGGGTGCCGTACGGGACCCTGCTGTGCGTCTCGGACAAGCCGCTGCACGGCGAGATCAAGCTGCGCGGCATGGCGAACGCCTTCTATCGCGAGCGGATCAGCCAGCACCTGGCGATCGGGCTCGAGGCGCTGTGCATCCTGCGCGAGGGCGGCGAAGCGCGCCTGCACTCGCGCAAGCTCCGCAGCTTCGACGATCCGCCGTTTAGATGATGTAGACCGCCGCGAGCAGATGAAGCCGCATTTCTTCCGCGCCATTCCCGCGCAAAGCGGGAAGCCAGATTTACCACGGAGGCACGGAGATCACGGAGGACTCAAGAGCGTCATAGCGTCTCCGTCTCCTCCGTGTCTCCGTGGTTTAATTCTTCCTGGATGCCCGCTTTCGCGGGCATGACGGATTATGATGGGCGCCCGCTTGAGTTCGAAAGCAAAGCTCAAACTCTCCACCTTTCGCATCGGCGAGAAGCGCAAGCTGGGCGAGGGGCTGCGGCTGGGCACGGTGCGCTTCCTGCCGCGCGGCATCAGCAAAAAGGATTATGCCCGCCGCGACCAGTTCGACGTGTGGTTTCCCCTGCTCGCCCCCAGCCGCGACCTGTTCCGCTGGTATCGATCGGCCCCGCCCACCGACGCCCGGTTCAAAAGCTTCGCCGCGCGCTATCGGAGGGAAATGACCGGAGGCACCGACACGCGGCAGGCGCTCGCCCTGTTGGCGCTGCTCGCCCGGCAAACGCCCATCGCCATCGGCTGCTATTGCCAGACGCCGCAGTGCCACCGGTTCGTGCTGGAGACGCTTATCCGGGACGCGGCGGCTTAACGGCGGAAGCGCAGGTCCAGGCCGCGCGCACGCCAGGCGGCCTCGAACGCATCGAGATCGGTCACGCCCGACGGATTGGCCTTCGTCGGAGACCGGTGCCGACCCGGCTCGAGATCGCGGCGATAGATCTCCAGCAGCCGGCGGAGCTCCGTCAACGGCTCGGCGTGATCGTCGACCCTGAGGTTGATGTCCGGGAAGTCCTCGGTCGTGGTCAGCAGGAGTGCGGCGGACTGGCGGCCGCGCCGGTCGCCGCCCGCCGCCTCGCCGGCGTCGAGCGCCATTAAGAGGCGCTCGGCCAGGCTCACGTCGCCATTGGCGCCGAAGGCCTGAAAGGTGGCGCCCACCACGGTCTCGCCTTTCAGCATGTTGCCGGCGACGCTGAACCCGGGTGCCGTGCGGTGGCCGGCCCATTCGACGCAGTGCCGCCCCGTCCACGCCGCCGCCCGGCCCTGGCGGTCGACCGCGTGAACCTGGCGAAGATCCCGCCCCGCATCGTTGCGAAGGGCGGCTTCGATCGCCTCGGCCGGCGAGGATCCGCGTTCGAGCTGATCCAGCACAAGCGGCCCGAGATAGGGGTTGGAAATCGACTGCGTCGACACCGCTCCCACGCCCGAGCGGACATGGGGACAGCGGGCGCCGACGGCAAAGGCGCGGGTCGTGACGGCCACCGCAAACGCCTGGGACGCGGGATCGAAGGCGACAATCGACCAAGTCATGGCGGGCAGGGATTGTACGGAGGAACGGCGGGTTTGTATGCTGCTTCGCCGCCCTTCTCAATAGGGCCGGACAGCGGGAGAGTCCCATGCGCAGACGTTTGCGTCGCGGCCTGGCCGTCCTTATCGCCGCCGCGGCCCTCGCCGGCGGCACCCCCGCCCCGCGCGCTGAGACCGTGCTCAAGGTCATTCCGCAAGCCGACCTCCGAAGCCTCGACCCGGTCTGGACCACCGCGGCCATTACGCTCATCCACGGCTACCTGGTCTACGACACGCTGTTCGGCCTCGACGGCCATCTGCAGCCCAAGCCGCAGATGGTCGAAAGCTACGCCGCCAGCCCCGACGGCCTCAGGCATACGTTCACGCTGCGCCCTGGCTTGACGTTCTCCGACGGGTCGCCGGTGACGGCGCGGGACGCCGCGGCGTCGATCAGGCGATGGGGTGCGCGCGCCGTCGCGGGGCAGGCCTTGATGCCGCGGGTCGGCGAGCTGACCGCCACCGACGAGCGCACGGTCACCCTCACGCTCAAAGAGCCGTTCGCGCCGCTCCTCGACGTGCTGGCGGACCCGGTGCTGCCGCTGTTCGTGATGCGCGAAAAAGAGGCGCTCACCGACCCGTTCCAGCAGATCAGCGAGACCGTGGGCTCCGGCCCGTTCCTATTCGTCAAAGAGGAGTTCCGGCCGGGCGACCGCGTGGTCTATGTGCGCAACCCCGGCTACAGCCCGCGGTCCGAGCCCCCCGACGGCCTTTCGGGCGCCAAGCTTGCCAAAGTGGACCGCATCGAGTGGAAGGTGATGCCCGACACGAATATCGCGGTCGCGGCGTTGACCGCCGGCGAGGCGGATTTTATGGAGCAGCCGCCGTTCGATCTGCTGCCGGTGCTGTCGAAGAACAACGCCATCAAGCTGGTCATCGCCGATCCGGTCGGCTACCAGCCAATGGTGCGCCCCAATCAGCTGTTTCCGCCCTTCGACAAGCCTGCAGCGCGCCGGGCGCTGCTCTATCTCGTCGATCAGGCGGAGTACCTGACCGCCATGGTCGGGGAGCCGCAATACCGGATCCCTTGCCCGTCACCCTTCATCTGCGGCACGCCCAGCGAGTCCAAGGTCGGGATCGCGGAGTTCGCCAGGCCCAACCCGGACAAGGCCCGGCAGCTGTTCAAGGAGGCCGGCTATAACGGCGAGCCGATCGTGA
Source organism: Alphaproteobacteria bacterium (assembly GCA_036394195.1). Lineage (GTDB taxonomy): Bacteria > Pseudomonadota > Alphaproteobacteria > CACIAM-22H2 > CACIAM-22H2 > DATJPD01. The sequence continues at coordinate 9,155 of DASWFO010000245.1, forward strand.
TCATGGATCCGACCGACCTGCCGATTCAGCACCACATGACGCTGCTGACGGCCGACAAGCTGCGCCAGATCGGCGTCAACGTGGAGCTGCAGGCGATGGACTGGTCGACCCTGGTGGCGCGGCGACCGATCAAGGACCCGCCGAGCAAGGACCCGCGCGGCTGGCACCTGTTCCACACCACCTGGCCCAGCATGGCGATGCAGAACCCGATCACCAACTCGGCGGTGGCCACGCCGTGCGACGGCAAGAACTGGTTCGGGTGGGCCTGCGACGAGGAGCTGGAGCGGCGCCGGCTGGCCTATCTGGCGGCACGGACGGATGAGGACAAGAAAAAGGCAATCGACGCCATCCAGGAGCGCTATTTCGAGGTCGTGCCGTTCGTCGCGTTCGGCCAGTTCCTGCGGCCGGTCGCCATGCGCGCCAACGTGTCCGGGCTTCTGAATGCGCCCTATGTGGTGTACTGGAACATCGAGAAGAAATAGCGCCGCTCGTACCCAGGAGACTTAACGACATGGATTTTGCGACGATTTGGGGCGCCGTGCTGCTCGGCGTCGTGGAAGGCTTGACCGAATTCATCCCGGTCTCATCCACCGGCCATTTGATCCTGATCTCCGACCTGATCGGATTCAAAGGCCCAGAAGGCAAGGTGTTCGAGATCGTCATCCAGCTCGGCGCCATTCTCGCCGTCTGCTGGCTGTATCGGCAGAAGCTGATCGATGTGGCGATCCACCTGTTCTCGAACCCGGACGACTTCCGCTTCGCGCGCAATGTCCTGCTCGCCTTCATCCCGGCGATGGTGATCGGAGCGCTGGCCTACAGCTTCATCAAGAGCGTGCTGTTCAGCCCCTGGGTGGTGGCGGTCAGCCTCATCGTCGGCGGCATCGCGATCTTCGTCATCGAGGCGATCCATAAGAAGCCGCGGTACCATGAGATTGAGAAATTCCCGATCTCCACCTCGATCGGCATCGGCCTCTGCCAGACGGTGGCGATGATTCCCGGCGTCTCGCGGTCCGGCGCCACGATCATGGGCGCCCTGCTGCTCGGCGTGGACCGCAAGGTGGCGACCGAATTCTCGTTCTTTCTGGCCATCCCGACCATGCTGGCCGCGACGGTCTACGACCTGTGGAAAAACCGCCACGGCCTGGACGCCAGCGGGCTCGACGTCATCGCCATCGGATTCGTGGTGGCGTTCCTCTCGGCATTACCAGTGGTGCGCGCCTTCGTCGGATTCGTCAGCCGCCACGGCTTTGGCCCCTTCGCGTGGTACCGCATTGCGGTAGGAACCGTGATGCTCGTGATCCTTTTGTTGCGGTAGTGTCGCAAAGGTTGTGGCGGAAGAGCCACGGCGCTCACAAAAGATCATGCAAAATTGTCGTTTCATTGACACCATAAAAGGCCGGGTCTATAGGATTTTCGAGCCGTCGCGAACGGCGTTGCAACGCATATACCCCTTGAGGAGCTCCATGAAGAAAGTGATGTACGGCCTGATGGCGGCCGCCCTGTCCCTCGGACTCGCGGCCCCGTCCTTCGCGGCCGTGTCCCCGCGGGCTGATGGGACCAGCCACGTCGTGAAGGTCCAGCAGACCACCAAGAAGAAGGTCGCCAAGAAGAAGTCGAGCAAGAAGACGGCGACCGCCAAGAAGGCCAAGAAGAAGCCCGTCACGCAGGGCTGATCTTCGGCCGCCGCCCGTCCTTGTTGGGGGCGAGGACAGCGGGCTTAAGATCGATAGTACGAAGACGGCGGCCGGTTCCCGGCCGCCGTTTTTTATTTGGGGTGGGGGGCCGGTTCCCGGTCGCCGCTTTTTGTTTGGGGAAGGGGGGCCGGTTCCCGGCCGCCGTTTTGCTTTTAAGGTCCTTCTCCGCCCTTCAGGGCGGAGAAGGATTTAGGATGAGGTGGGTGGCCGGTCAGCACCGCCACCTCGTATCGCAAGAGCGCTCCCCCACCTCACCCCGGCCCTCTCCGCCCCCGAGGGCGGAGAGGGGGAGTAGGTCGCAGAGCGGCACTTAATACGCGTATTCCCGGAACAGGGGGTCGACGCTGCCGTTCCAGGGGCCGCGGAACTCGTCGAGCTTGATCTCGGCCAGGGTGCGGCCGGTCTCGGCGATCTCCAACAGTTCGTTCAAGAACGGGCTCTCGTCGCGCTCCCCCATGCGGTCGCGGCGGTTGCGGCGCTTGAGGCCGGCCCTGGCGATCTCGACCACCTTGAGGGCGATGCCCTGCAGCGGCTCGCCACGGAACGGGGTGGCGAGCGCCAGGCGCGGCACCTCGCGCCTAAGCTCCAGGATCTCCTCGAAGGTCCAGTCCTCGATCAATTTGGCGGCGGCGTCGAGCGCCACCGAATCGTAAAGGAGCCCGACCCACAATGCCGGCAGCGCGCATAGCCGCCCCCACGGGCCGGCGTCGGCGCCGCGCATCTCGAGGAAGCGCTTCAGCCGGACCTCGGGGAAGGCGGTGGTCAGGTGATCGATGAAGTCGGTGATCCGCGGCTCGTCGCCCACGATGTCGCGGAACTTGCCGGCCATGAAGTCACGGAACGAGCGGCCGGACAGATCGATATAGCGGCCGTTGCGGTAGACGAAATACATCGGCACGTCGAGGATCCAATCGACGTAACGCTCATACCCCATGCCCGGCTCGAACACGAACGGCAGGATGCCGCAGCGGTCGGGATCGGTGTCCAGCCACACGGCGCTGCGGGTACTGAGCAGGCCCGAGGGCTGGCCCTCGACGAACGCCGAGTTCGCGAACAGCGCCGTCGCGACCGGCTGCAAGGCCATGCTGACGCGGAATTTCTGCACCATGTCGGCCTCGCTCTCGTAGTCGAGATTCACCTGCACGGTGCAGGTGCGGAGCATCATGTCAAGGCCGAGCTTCCCCTTCTTCTCCATATACCGGCGCATGATCTCATAGCGGCCCTTCGGCATGATCGGGATCGCCGAGCGCGGCCATTTCGGATTAAAGCCATCCCCGAGAAACCCCACTCCGAGCTCGGAAGCCACCGATTTGATCTCGCGCAGATGCTGCTCGGTCTCGTCGCAGGTCTGGTAGAGCGTGATGAGCGGCGCGCCGGACAGCTCGAACTGCCCGCCGGGCTCGAGCGTGATGTTGCAGTCGTCGCGCTTCAGCGCAATCGGCTTGCCGTCCTCGTTGACCAGCGTCCACCCGAAGCGGGTCAGGCCCTCGAGCAGGCCGCGGATGCTGGCCCGCTCGCCGTCGTAAGGCAGCGGCCGCAGATCCTCAAGCCGGAAGGCGAATTTCTCGTGCTCGGTGCCGATACGCCACTTGGCCGGCGGCTTCTCGCCTCCCGCCAGGTACTCGATGAGCTGTCGACGGCCCGTGATCGGCGCGCCGCTGGCGGCGGGAGGTGCAGACATTCAGTCGTTTCCGTCCGGTGAGCGAGTTTCTTCGTTCAGGATTTCGCGGCGAATCGCGGCGGCGGAGAGCCCAGCCGGTCATGGGCCAAGGCTTGAAAGACCGCGAGCGCCGCAAGGGCTGCGGTGTCGGCACGCAGCACACGCGGGCCAAGTCCGACGGCCGTAGAAAACGGTAGTTTGTGCAGGGCGTCAAGCTCGGCCCGCGCGAAGCCGCCTTCGGGTCCGGTGAGGATCGCATGCGGCTGCTGCAGGTCGGCCTTCGCCAGAGCCTCGGCGATCGGCGCTCCGGCGCCAGACTCATCGCAGAAGATAAGCTGCCGGCCGGCGGGCCATTGGCGCAGCGCGTCCTCGATAGCGAGCGGCTCGCGGATATCCGGGATCGACAGCCGCTCCGACTGCTCGGCCGCCTCGATGGCGGTGGCGGCAAGCCGCTCGCTATTCACCCGGGTCACGATCGTGTGCCGGGTGAACACCGGCCACAACGCGGAAACGCCGAGCTCGGTCGCCTTTTCGGCGATGAAGTCCAGCCGGGCGCGCTTGATCGGCGCAAAGACCAGCCAGAGATCGGGCTCCGCCGCCGGGGCGCGGCGCTTTTCCTCGATGGCGAGCGTGCACCACCCTTTGCCGAAGCCGTCGATCCGCGCCGCATACTCGCCGTCCTGCCCGTTGAACACCGCGATGCGCGCCCCGCGATCGAGCCGCAGCACGTGCCGCAGATAGTGCGCCCGCGGCGCCTCGAGGCCGAGCGTGGGGACGCTCAGCGAGGAGGGAACGTAGAGACGCGTCTCGATGCGATCGATGGCCATTCCGGCAGAAGCCGTTCTGCTGTGAGAGGTTCTGCTAGGATTAGGCCATGACGGCAGTCCCCCCAACAAGGGCCGAGCGTAGCGACATTCCCAAGGGCGGATGGCTCGACCGCACCGTGCCGGAGCCGGCGCGCCCGTATCTCCGCCTCGCCCGCCTCGACCGGCCGATCGGCACCTGGCTGCTGCTGTTCCCGTGCTGGTGGGGTATTGCAATCGCGAGCTCCGGCTGGCCAAGCCTCTGGCTGATGATCCTGTTCGGCGCCGGCGCGGTGCTGATGCGGGGCGCCGGCTGTACATATAACGACATCGTCGACCGCGAGTTCGACGGCCGGGTGGCGCGCACCGCCGACCGGCCGATCCCGTCGGGTGCCGTGTCGGTGCGCCAGGCGATCGCGTTCCTGGTCTGCCAGGCCCTCGCGGCGTTCATGATCCTGCTGCAGCTCGGACAGACGGCGATCGGCCTCGGCGTGCTGTCGCTGGTCCTGGTGTTCATCTACCCGCTGATGAAGCGGGTCACCTGGTGGCCGCAGTTCTTCCTCGGTCTGGCGTTCAACTGGGGCGCCCTGATGGGGCCAGCCGCCGTGCTCCACGCCGTTCCGGCCTGGGCCTATGTCCTCTATGTCGGGGGGATATGCTGGACGCTCGGCTACGACACGATCTACGCCCACCAGGACAAGGAGGACGACGCGTTGATCGGCGTCAAATCATCGGCCCGCCGGCTTGGCGACGCAACCCGGCCGGCGCTCTTCGCCTTCTATGGTGCCGCCGTCGCCCTGTTTGCGATCGCAGGGCACATGGCGGGGTTGGCGACGCCGTTCTACGCGCTGCTCGGCGTCGGGGCCATCCAGCTCGCCTGGCAAGCGGCGCGGATCGACTATCAGGACCCGGTCGACTGCCTGGCGATGTTCAGGTCGAACCGCCTGTTCGGCTGGATCCTGCTGGCCGCCTGCGTCGCCGGCCGCATCGCCCCGTGAGCGAGACCGACATCGGCGCCTTCATCACGGCGCAAACCCGTATTTCCGCCGCGGCCCTGATTCCCGAGCTCCGCCTCCATCTCGCCAGTCAGGTGACGCCGCTCTGGCACGCGACGGAAGCGACGCTGGAAAAGCACAATCTGCCGCCGCCCTATTGGGCCTTTGCCTGGCCGGGAAGCCAGGCGCTGGCGCGCCATGTCCTGGATCACCCCGATCTGGTGCGCGGCCAGCGGGTACTGGATTTCGCGGCGGGTGGTGCCGTGGCCGGCATTGCCGCCGCGATATCAGGGGCCCGCGTCACCGCGTGCGATATCGATGCGGTCGCTGTGGCCGCGATGGCAATGAACGCCGCCCTCAACGGGGCGACGATTACAGCGGTGCAGGCCGATTTCACCCTGGGGGCGCCGGACGGCGTCGCCAAAGACGTGGACCTGGTCCTGGCCGGCGATGTGTTCTACGAGCGGCCAATGGCCGAGCGGGTCGAGCCATGGCTGCGCCGCCTTGTCCGCGACGGAGTCGCCGTGCTGGTCGCCGACCCCGGCCGGGCCTATCTGCCGAAATCAGGCCTGCAGGAGCTGGCGCGGTACGTGGTGCCGACCAGCCGCGATCTCGAAGACCGTGAGACGCGCGAAACGCGGATCTTCCGCCTGACCGGCTAGGCCCTGACCGGCCAGGCTCAAGTCTCCAACCCCGCCGAGGCTTTCTCGACAATCCGATAGCGCACCATCGCATTGTCGATCCTCGCCATGTTGCGGGCCTGCCACTCCTTGCGCGCCGCCTCGTAGGTGTGAAACGGTCCGTACTCTTCGAGTGGCGCATCCTTCGCCAGAGTCTTGAAATCCGTGTCGGTGAATTCGCCGCCGACAACCCAATATTCCGCCATTGCCGAACCCTAAGCCCCAAGACAAGAACAGCCGCGGTCGAGCCTATCGCATGGTCGGCCCGACTGCCAGCTACGCTGTTTTGCGCTCACCGCCCCACGGCCGCCGCGAAATTGCACAAAACACCGCCTATCGCACATCCCGTCACCACTGTGAATTTTCAAAGATCAGGGTTTCCACGGGTTGTCGTGCGCTGAGGCATCGCTATACTCCGTGCGCCTCATGAAGCCTCTAGCCAAATCGCGCGTCGAGCTTTACCGACGCGTCTACGCCGCATTCAACGCGCCGGTCAGCCGGTTCGACTGCGGCAAGAAATGCGCCCCGCACAACGGCGGAACGCCGGTCTGCTGCTCGACCGAGAACGCGGTGCCGATCCTCGACAAGTGGGAGTTCGACCTGCTCCGGTCGCGCAGCGATCTGTGGCGGCCCTATAAGCCCACCGACGCCGCGGGCAAGGCCATCGTCGCCGACATGCATCACGAATGCCGGGCCGCCGAATGCAAGGGGGCGGCGTTCTGCGAGCGCGAAAACCGCGCCATGGCGTGCCGCGCCTTCCCATTCTTTCCCTACATCACGCGGGACGGGCAAATCCCCGGGCTCGCCTATTACTGGGTGTTCGAGGACCGGTGCTGGCTGATCAGCCATCTCGAGGTGGCGACGCGCGACTTCGTGCGCGAGTGCCTCGCCGCATACGAGACGATCTTCGCCGAGGACCACCTCGAATACGAAACCAACCGGGACATGTCCGCCGACATGCGCCGGGTGTTCGCGCGATGGAACCGCGGCATCCCGCTGATCGGCCGCGACGGCGGCTACTTCATGGTTGAGCCGCGCACGCATGTCATCCGCCCGGCGGAGCCCAGCGAGTTCCCACAGCACGGGCCGTATCGGAACGAAAAGCCGCAGGCCGAGGCCGCGGACTGACCGGCTCGCGTCAGCTTGCGGAGCTGACGGCTGCTGCCAGGCTGCCGAGCGTTGCAATGAAATCGCGCCGTCTCATCTGTCCCCACTGACCGACCATGCCGGCACGCCGGCATCGTCGCACGAGCCCTACGTCTCTCTCCACCCTTACCTTATCGCGCGCCGATACGGTGCTGGGTGTGAAGCGCTTCACATCAGCCCGGCGGACCCCAAGCGAATTCGCGCAGCACGGGCCATTCGGGACGAAAAGCCACAGGCCGAGGCGTCGGATGAGCGACTCCGATTGCGGGACGTTCAGCCTAGGTAGACTATGGGCAGCCGGAGGGCGATCTCTTAAGCCCTCCGTGGAGGCCCTCATGGCAAAAGACAAAACGGACGCCGTGTACCGGATCGTCGATGTTGTCGGTGTCAGCGGGACGTCGTGGGAGGACGCAGGCCGGAACGCCGTCGAAACGGCAGCCAGTTCGCTGCGCGACCTGCGCATCGCGGAAGTGACGAAAATGGACATGAAGGTGGAGGAGGGAAAGGTCGTCGCCTTTCGCACGCGCGTCGCGCTCTCCTTCAAATACGAAGCCTGACGCCAGCACCCCGTTCTAACCGTCGGCGAACAGGAACGTCCCCAACACCACCCAGCGCCGGGCGGTGGCCGCCGCGCGCGGCTTCGCCACCAGCGGCGTGGTGTAGTGCCAGAATGGCAGGCGATAGACGGTGACCAGGCCGGGCGTGGTCACATCGACGTCTTCGCTGAAATGTCCGTCGCGCGCATAGACCAGCTGCTGGCGCGCCACGCCCGGGCCGGCGAAGGTCAGGTGCACATCGACATAGCCGGCGGCGGCGCGCGGGTCCTCCGGATGATGGTCGGTGTGCGGGCCGGCGTAATCGCCGGGTCGATAGCACAGCACCTGGCGGCCGAATTCGGCGGCGAGCGGCCGTCCGGCCACGATCTCGACGAACCGCCGGAAGCTCGGGCTGCCGGTCATGGCGATCAGGCCGACGCGTTCGGCGGCGGCCCAGGCGTTGCCGCCGCGGCGCTCCAGAAAGGCGGTCCCCACCCGGGCGGTCTTGCGCAAGCGCTCCTGATAGTTGCGCGTCTGGCCGGTAATCGAGTCCGGCGGGATGGGCTGCGAGAGCACGGCCATATGCGGCGACAAAGCGCGATCCAGCAGCGCCCACGCCGCCCGCGCCTTCTCCGCGTCGATCGCGCCGCTCAGCGCCAGGAACGGCCGATCCGGACTGGCGAGCGCGCCCTGCGCGGCGGCGTCGCGGCCGTCCAGGATGCGCCGGCCCTTGGCGGTGAGCAGATCGGCAAACTCGGCAGGAAAGCGTCTCATCGGCCGGTAACGTAGCCTCCCGCGGCGGCCCACACTATAGTTCGGCGCATGCCGTATTCGTCTTTGCGCGATTTCATGAACAGGCTCGAGCGCGAGAAGCGTCTCGTGCGCGTGCATGAGCCGGTGTCGACGGTCCTCGAAATGACCGAGGTCCAGACCCGGCTGCTGGCCGAGGGCGGACCGGCGGTCCTGTTCGAGAATGCGGTGCAGGCCGACGGACGGCGGTCCACCATGCCGGTGCTGGTCAATCTCTTCGGCACCGTCGAGCGCGTCGCCTGGGGGATGGACCGCCTGCCGCACCAGCTGCGCGAGGTCGGCGAAACGCTGGCGTTCCTGCGCCAGCCCGAGCCGCCCGGCGGCTGGCGCGAAGCGTTGGAGCTGCTGCCGCTCGCCCGCACCGTCCTGGCGATGAAGCCGAAGACCGTCTCCTCGGCACCGTGCCAGGAGATCGTGTGGCGTGATGGCGAGATCGATCTCAACCGGCTGCCGATCCAGACGTGCTGGCCCGGCGAGCCGGCGCCGCTGATCACTTGGCCGCTGGTGGTGACGCGGGGGCCATCCACCCGGCGCGAAGACGATTACAACCTAGGCATCTACCGGATGCAGGTGACCGGCGCGCGCACGACCTTGATGCGGTGGCTGAAGCATCGCGGCGGGGCGCAACATTTTGCCCGATGGCAGCAGGAGAAGCAGGAGAAGCTGCCGGCGGCGGTGGTGATCGGCGCCGACCCCGGCACAATCCTGGCGGCGGTGACGCCGGTGCCGGACACGCTGTCGGAATACCAGTTCGCCGGGCTGCTGCGCGGCCGGAAGGTGGAGCTGGTCGACTGCAAGACGGTGCCGCTGAAGGTGCCAGCGGAGGCCGAGATCGTCATCGAAGGCCATGTCAGCCTCGACGAGTATGGGGACGAAGGGCCGTATGGCGACCACACCGGTTATTACAACGCGGTCGAAAAATTCCCGGTGTTCCAGGTGAGCGCCGTGACGATGCGACGCGATCCAATCTACCTGTCGACCTTCACCGGCCGGCCGCCCGACGAACCCTCGGTGCTCGGCGAGGCGCTCAACGAGGTGTTCATTCCGCTGCTGCAGCAGCAATTTCCCGAGATCGTCGATTTCTGGCTGCCGCCGGAGGGCTGCTCGTATCGGATCGCCGTGGTCGCGATCAAGAAGGCCTATCCGGGCCACGCCAAGCGCCTGATGATGGCGGTGTGGTCGTATCTCCGGCAGTTCATGTACACGAAGTGGGTGATCGTCGTGGACGACGACATCGACGCGCGAAACTGGAAGGACGTGATGTGGGCGGTGGCGACGCGCATGGACCCGGCGCGCGACCTCACCGTCGTCGAGAACACGCCGATCGATTACCTGGATTTCGCGTCGCCCGAGTCCGGGCTCGGCGGCAAGGTCGGACTGGATGCGACCAACAAGTGGCCGCCGGAGACCAAGCGGGCGTGGGGCACCGAGATCCGGATGAGCGACGAGGTGATCCGCACCGTCACCGAGAAATGGCCGAAGCTCGGCCTGCCCGGTTCGGGCCGATCAATCTGGAAGTAGGGCCGATCTGGAAGTAGGGCCGATCGCGGGATTTCGAAGCGATTCTTACTCCCGCGTCATTCCCGCGAACGCGGGAATCCATGGTTCAATCGGCACGATGGATGCCCGCTTTCGCGGGCATGACGACATAGGGTGGTCAGTCGGTCAGCGCGGCAGGTGCTGCTCGATCCACTGGCGCAGGACCTGCGCCGGCATCGCACCGGCCTGGCGGGCGATCTCGCGACCGCGATGGAACACCGCCACGGTCGGAATCGAGCGGATCTGGTACCGCGCGCCGAGCTCCTGCTGGGCGTCGACATCCACCTTGCCGAAGCGCACGCGCGGCTCCATCTCCGCCGCGAGCTGCTCGAAGACTGGCGCCATCATCTTGCACGGGCCGCACCACGCCGCCCAAAAATCCACCACCAGCGGCAGATCGGCCTTGGCGTGGTGGTCGAAACTCTTGGCGTCGAGCGCCGCCGGGTGGCCGGTGAACAAGGCCTGATGGCAGTTGCCGCATTTTCCGCCCGCCCCCAGCCGGTCGGCGGGGATGCGATTGAGCGTCCCGCAATGCGGGCAGGCAACGAGCAAAGTCGGCTTGGTTGCGGTGTCGGCCATGTGGTGTCCTATGGTTAACGTGGCGCGGCGGGCCGCCGATTCAAGGCGCCCTGACGCCGGCAAACCTGCGCCGTCGGCCGGCTGGCGATTCAGGGGGTGATGGCCTAAACTTACCCTGACCGTCCATTCAATCGGACGTCGGGGCAAACCGGGAAACGCACGCAAGTTCAGTCGCGCGCCTGCCGCGCAGCGCCGCAGGGCGAACGAGGTGACCGTGACGACCCAGAGTTCGCGGGCAAACGCGCCGGTGTTGGAGCACGCCCTCGCCAGAAGCGACGGGAAGCCGGTCGACCTATCACGTCAAATCCTGCGCCGCGCCGACCTGTCCGACCGGCGCCTGTCGCACGCACGCATGATCGGCACCGATCTGACCGACGCCTTGCTGGTGCGCACCCATCTCACGGACGCTGACCTGTTCGGCTCCACGCTCGACGGCGCCATTCTGCGGCGGGCGGACCTCACCCGCGCGGTGCTGCGCGGCGTCTCGCTGCGCGGCGCCAATATGAGCTATGCGACGCTCACCGACGCCGATTTCCGCGGCGGGTTCATGGTCGATCCCGACCGGGTCGGTCCGGTCGGGCGCCGCGTCAGCGACATCTCGTCCTGCGTGGCGGACTACGCCATGGCGGCGCGGGCCAAGCTCGCCGGGGTCAACCTGCACGGGGCGAGCTTCGTCGGCGCCAATCTCGACGGCGCCAACCTGTCCGGGGCCGACCTGTCGCAGGTGAACATGTCGTTCACCAGCCTGAAGGGCGCCGACCTTTCCGAGGCGCGCCTGGCCAAGACGAGTTTTGCCGGCGCCGACCTGTCGAACGCGCTGCTCAGAAACGCGGTCGGCGACGGCGCCGTGTTCAGCGGCGCCCGCCTCGACGGCGCCGCTCTCGACGGCCTCGACCTCGGCAACTGCGAGCGCGAGGCGCGGGTGCCTATCCTGGCGCGCGCCGAGTTCCCGAGCAGCATCGCGGCGGTTCTGGACGCGCACGAGACCTGGCTGAAATCGGCCGGTGCCGCGGGTCGGCGCGGCGTCATCGAAGGCGAGAATCTCAGCCATTTCGACCTGTCAGGCCGCGATCTCAGCGGCATCAAGATCAAGCGCAGCAAGCTGATCGGTGCCCGGTTCGCGCGCAGCATGCTGACGCTCGCGAACCTGTCGCGCTGCGATTTCCTCGCCGCTGATTTCACCGGCGCCATCCTGGTCGGCACGCTGTTCGACGGCGCCAATCTGATGCGCGCCTCCCTGTCCGGGGCGCGGACCGGCCGGATCCCCATTCTCGATCCGAACGGCCAGCCGACGGGGCGGGAGCAGCCCACCAGCTTCGCGCATGCCGACCTCCGCGGGGCGGAGACCGCCGGTCTCGACCTCACCGCCTGTATCACCGAAAGCGCCGTCCTGAGCTGACGGGGCTCCCCGGGCCCCGGCGGCCGGCGTGGCGGGCTGGGGTTGTTACCACCCCACCCCATGGCTACTCTCCTATGACTTGGCGCCGGTTGACCCCGGCTGCCCCGCGCCCCAGATAAACGGGGCTCCCCAGACAACGGACCCGGATTGGCCCACGATCACAATGGCCGGTGACTTCCTCCTCAGCCACGAAGCGGCCATCCGCGGGGGCGCGTTTGCCGCCATCCTCGCCGCGACCGCGGCCGCCGAGCTCGCCGCACCGCGGCGGCCGCTCACCGTGGGGCGCGGCGTCCGCTGGCCGCGCAACCTGTCGCTGGTCGCGATCGACGCGCTCTGCCTGCGGTTTCTGTTCCCGCTCCTGGCGGTCCAAACGGCCCTCATCGCGCGGGAGAACGGCTGGGGGCTGTTCACCCAGCTGGACCTCCCCGCCGTGGCGGCGATCCCGCTGACCGTCCTGGCGCTCGATCTCGTGATCTACGCCCAGCACCGCGCCTTCCACGCCGTGCCGCTGCTGTGGCGGCTGCACATGGTCCACCACGCCGACCTCGACATCGACGTGACCACCGGCGGCCGCTTCCATCCGTTCGAGATCATCCTGTCGATGCTGCTGAAGATGGCGGTCGTGCTGGTGCTCGGCGGCGCCGCGGTCGGCGTCATTCTGTTCGAAGTGCTGCTCAACGCGACCACGATGTTCAACCACGGCAACCTGTCGCTGCCGCGCGCTGTCGACCGGCTGCTGCGCACCGTCGTGGTCACGCCGGACATGCATCGCATCCATCACTCGGTGCGCCGCGAGGAGACGAACAGCAATTTCGGCTTCAACGTGCCGTGGTGGGACCGCCTGTTCGGCACCTATCGCGATCAGCCCCAGGACGGTCATATGACGATGACCATCGGGCTGCGGCAATTCCTGGACAAGCGCCGGCAGTCGCTCGGCTGGATGCTCATGTTGCCGTTCGTCGGCACACCAGGTGACTACCCGCGCCGCAGCACCGGACTCCTTCAGACCAGCCCGCCACCTCCCGCCCCTTCGGAACCGACATGACCAATCCCAACCCGCATCTGAATTTCCTCAGTGACCTCCTGGCCAAGGCGAAACGCGCCGGGGCCGATGCCGCCGACGCGGTGCTCGTCGAAGGCTGGTCGATCAGCCATCGCCGCCGGCTCGGCAAGCTCGAGAAGCTGGAGCGCTCGGAGGGACAGGACCTGGGCTTGCGCGTGCTCATCGGCAAGCGCCAGGCGATCGTGTCGAGCTCCGATCGCGCGCCGGCGGCGATCGGTCCGCTGGTCGAACGCGTGATCGCGATGGCCAAGGCGGCACCAGAGGACCCGTATTGCGGGCTCGCCGATCCGGCCGACATCGCGCACGCACTGCCCGATCTCGACCTGCTCGACCCGGTCGAGCCGTCGATCGAAGCCTTGGTCGAGCGCGCCCGCGCCGCCGAGGAGACCGCGCTCGCGGTGAAGGGGATCACCAATTCCGAGGGGTCGGAGGCCGGCTGGAGCCGCACTTCGGTCGCGATCGCGGCCACCAACGGATTTGCCGCGGCGTACAGCCGGTCCGGGCATTCGGTTGGCGTGTCGGTGATCGCCGGCGAGGGAACGGCGATGGAGACCGACGGTGATTTCACCTCGGCGCTGCACGGCGGCGACCTCGAGAACGCCGAGACGATCGGACGGCGCGCCGCCGAGCGCACGCTCCGGCGGCTGAACCCGCGCAAGGTCGACACCTGCAAATGCCCGATCGTCTACGACCCGCGGGTCGCCAACGGCATCGTCCGCCATCTCGCCGGCGCCATCAACGGCAGCGCCATCGCGCGCGGCACCAGCTTCCTCAAATCGAAGATGGGGGCGCAGATCTTCCCGGCGTCGGTCACCATCGTCGACGACCCGCTGCGCCGGCGCGGCCTGTCCTCGAAGCCGGTCGACGGTGAAGGCATCGCCCCGCAGCGGCGCAAGATCATCGACAACGGCGTGCTCACCACCTGGATCCTCGACCTGCGCTCGGCGCGCCAGCTCGGCCTGAAAAGCACCGGCCATGCGTCGCGCGGCACGTCGTCGCCGCCTGGCCCGTCGAGCACCAATGTGTGGCTGGAAGCCGGTGCGGTGTCGCCGGAGGCGCTCATCCGCGACATCAAGGCGGGGCTCTACGTGACCGAGCTCGCCGGTATGGGGGTCAACCAGGTGACCGGCGATTACAGCCGCGGCGCCACCGGCCTGTGGATCGAGAACGGCGAGCTCGCTTACCCGGTGAGCGAGATCACGGTCGCGGGGAATCTCGGCGAGATGTTCAGGAACGTGACGGCGGCCAACGATCTCCAGTTCCGCTACGGGACGGACGCGCCGACCTTGCGCATCGACGGGATGACCGTCGCGGGACGTTAGCGCCGCGGCGGCGTCACACCGCCAGGGCGCGCCGCGGACGAAACGGGATGATCTCGGCCGACGCGCGATCGCGGTCGGGCGAGAGCTCCGGCAATGCCGGCAGCATCGCCACGCAATAGGCAGCAGGTAGTCGCGTAGCGATCAGCCACGGCATCAGCGGAAACAGCCAGAAGCTGGTTGGCCACATGTCGCAGCCTCCTTTCCGATTGAGCGCCCTTAATCATGCGCTCGACAGGGTTAACGTTCTGTCACCAGTGGACGGAACTTGTCCACAGCGGGTGCGACTCGGACGCGCTCGCATACCCCAGAATGGGGGAAGAAAGCCGGAACGCAAGCCTCATGGATTTGTTTCTAGACAGTCCGTCGCCACGTTGCACACTGATGGACACACACCAGTGAGAGGACACACACCAGTGAGAGGGAGAGTGCCAATGGCCAAAGCCGCACATCATGAAGCTCCGCATCAGACCGAGAGTCAGAACGGCCAGCAGTTCCGCGGCATGATCCAGCCGGAAGCGGTCATTGAAACCTACGGCAAGTTCCTGAAGCAGATGGAGGCCATCAATCGCCAGTGGCTGGGCAGCATGCGCCAGACCGCCGAGGCGGGTTGGGAGCTGGCCTCGCAGATGACCGATTCCGCCATGGCCGACGGACGGCGACTCTCCGATCTGTATCTCAGGCTTTACGAAGCCGACATGTCGGCCGCGACATCGGCGGTCCGGCAGATGGGCAGCGAGACGACGTCGGCCGCCAGCCGCCATCTGTCGGCGGTGCAGCGGTCAAGCGTCGGCGACTGAGCTGCGAGCGGATGAAGCGGCGGGCCCGGTTATTTCGCCGCCGCCCGCGCCCGCTCGAGATAGACCGTTTCCTGATATTTTTCCGGCTGGACGGGCTTGCCCGCCGGCAGCAGGCCGACGTCGCGCATCGATTCCAGGACGTTGATGAGGCCGGGCGCGCTGATGCCGAGATCGCGCGGCAGGATCCCGTAGCGAATCGTATCTTCGATGGCGCGGATCGCGTACGGGTGCAGCGTGGAGACCTCGACGACCGTAATCCCCGCCGCGATATCCTTGTGGGCGTACATCCAGTCGGTCGCCCGCAGCATGCCGACAAGAAAGCGCTCCAAGGTCGCCGGGTTCGCCGCCGCCCAGTCGCGGTTCACGTTGATGGTCGAGAACTGCCAGTCGGCAATGTAATCGAACGCCGGTCCCATATTGGTGAAGCCCGCGCCCTCGGCTTCGTAGCTGAGCGGGAACGGCTGCAGCCCGGCATCGATGGCGCCCGCTTGGAGCAGGCGCCAGCGCGTCGGCGCGCCGCCCACCGCTTTCTCCGCATAGTCCTTCGGCGACAGACCGTGGCGGGCCGCGATCCGGCGCAGCACGAAAGTCGTGCCCTCCTGAAGCGACAGCACGCCGAACGTGGCACCCTTCAGGTCTTCGAAGCGCTTGAAGCGGCTCTGCGCGATGATGAAGTGGGGCAGCTTCGCCGCGTTCCCGGCAACGATCCGCAAGGGGCCACCCGCCTCGACGTCCTGGATCAGGCCTTCGGTCGAGGCGATCGTCACCTGCAGCCCGCCCGCCCTGAGCTCCTCATTCGCCTTCTCGCCGTTGTCGAGCACGCTGACGTTCACGTCGAGGCCTTGCTCGGCGAATAGCCCCGTGGTCCGCCCTGCCCACACCGGCACGTAGAACACCGTGCGCGAGATTACGCCGACCCTGAGCGGCGTCATCGTCGACGGCTCTGCGAGCACGGCCGACGGGCGGACCGTGACCGCGGCCAGGACGGCAAGCACCGACAGAAGTGGGCGAAGCATAAAATCCCTCGTCTCTGGAAGTCATCCTATCGCGGAACCAAAGCCGCGTGGTTGTGATTTACTTCGCCGTATTGGCGACTCGAATGCCGGTGCTAGAGTTGCGCGCATGCCGGGCTTTGCGCGGGAAAGAAAAATCGGGGGTGTCGTCGCCGGGATCGACGAAGCCGGGCGCGGCCCTTTGGCCGGCCCGGTGGTCGCCGCCTGCGTGGTCCTCGATGCGCAGCGCACGACCCGCAAGCTGTCCCGCGCCATCGACGATTCGAAGAAACTTACGCGTAAGGAGCGCGAGACCGCGTTCGAGCTGCTGCTGGCGGCACGGGCCGAGGGCGTCGCCTCGATCGGCGTCGGCGCGTCCAGTGTCCGGACCATCGACAGGATCAACATCCTGCAAGCGACGTTGCTGGCGATGCGCCGCGCCGTGACGCGTCTGCCGGTCCGTCCGGACCATGTCCTGATCGATGGCGACCGGGTCCCTCGCGACCTGCCCTGCCCCGCGACACCGGTGGTCGGCGGCGATGCGGTGTGCATCTCGATCGCCGCCGCCTCGATCGTCGCCAAGGTGCTGCGCGACCGCGCCATGATCCGCCTCAGCACCCGCTATCCCGGCTTCGGCTGGATAACCAATGTCGGCTACGCGACCGACGAGCACACCCAAGCCATAGCGCGGCTAGGTGCCACACGCCACCACCGCTTGAGCTTCGCGCCCTGTGCACAATTTGTTCTAAGCCTTTGATTCCAAAAACATATTGACGTGGACTCCGGCGTGACTCAAAGTCTCGCCCATGACTACACGCGCTCCTGCGGGCGGTAGGAGCGATGGGGGGCCGGCCGGGACCGGGTCAGAAGACCGGATCCTGATCGGCGACTGCGTCGCACACATGGCGGAGCTTCCAGAAGGAAGCATCGACATGATCTTCGCCGACCCGCCGTACAATCTGCAGCTCAAGGGCGAGCTGCACCGGCCGAACAACTCGCGCGTCGACGGCGTCGAGGACGAGTGGGATCAGATCGGCGATTTCGCCGCCTACGACCGCTTCACCCGGGCGTGGCTCAAGGCGGCGCGCCGGGTGCTGAAGCCCGACGGCACGATCTGGGTGATCGGCAGCTATCACAACATCTTCCGCGTCGGTGCGGCGCTGCAGGACCTGGGTTTCTGGACCTTGAACGACGTGGTGTGGCGCAAGACCAACCCGATGCCGAATTTCCGCGGCCGGCGCTTCACCAACGCGCATGAGACGCTGATCTGGGCAGCGCACGGCGAGGACAGCCGCTACACGTTCAACTACGCCGCGATGAAGGCGCTGAACGAGGACCTGCAGATGCGGAGCGACTGGCTGATCCCGGTCTGCGGCGGCCCCGAGCGGCTGAAGCAGAACGGCAAGAAGGCGCACCCCACCCAGAAGCCGGAAGCGCTGCTGCACCGGGTGATCCTCGCCGCGACCAAAACCGGCGAGACCGTGCTCGACCCGTTCTTCGGCAGCGGCACCACCGGGGCGGTTGCGAAGAAGCTCGGCCGGCGCTTCGTCGGCATCGAGCGCGATCCGAGCTATGCGGCCATCGCCAAGGTGCGGATCGCCGACGTCCGCGCCGCCAGCGACAGCGATCTCGCGGTCACCCCATCAAAGCGCGAGGAGGCGCGCATCCCGTTCGGCTGGCTGGTCGAGCGCGGACTGCTGCAGCCGGGCGAAGTGCTGACCGACCCGAGCGGCCGGCTGACGGCGCGGGTGCGCCCCGACGGCACGCTGGCAACCTCCGGCCCTGGCGGCGATCACCGCGGCTCCATCCACCAGGTGGGTGCCGCCGTTCAGGGTGCACCCGCGTGCAACGGCTGGACGTTCTGGTGCGTCAATCTCGAAGGCCGGCGCGTGCCGATCGACGTGCTGCGCCAGAAACTGCGGGCCCAACTCTGACCGGCTCGCGGGTAGCCGCCTCGGTGTTTGCGCGTTCCACGCAAAGCACCTGACCAACCCTACCCGCTCGCCGGCGCGCGCCCATCCGGGCGCGCGGGTGACTTACGGCAATCGCTCGCTCGTAAATTCAGCGGAACGGGATCGCGTACATCAGGCCGCCGCGCGTCCACAAATCGTTCGGCCCGCGGTCGAGCTTCAGCGGGCCGCCCTTGCCGACGTTGCGGTCGTAGCTTTCGCCGTAATTGCCCACCTGCTTGATCACGTTGTACGCCCAGCGGTCGTCGACGCCGAGCATCTTGCCGAAGCCGCCACTCACGCCCAGCAACCGCTGTACATCGGGCCGCGGCGATTTCAGCATCTCGTCGACATTCGCCTGCGTCACACCGTCCTCCTCGGCCTCGATCATCGCCATCAGGACGTACTTCACCAGATCGAACCACTGGTCGTCGCCGTGGCGCAGCAGCGGCCCGAGCGGCTCCTTCGAAATGCGGTCGGGCAGGATCCGGTAGTCGCCGCCGCCGACCTTCGACACCAGCACCGCCGCGAGCGCCGAGGCGTCCTGGGTCAGAACGTCGCAGCGGCCCGAGAAGAAGACGCTGTACATCACGTCCTGGTTCTCCAGGATCACCGGCGTGAACTTGAGGTTCCGCGAGCGGAACCAGTCGGCCATCGTCATCTCGTGCGTCGTGCCCTGGGCCGCGCAGATGGTCGCCCCGTCGAGCTCCTTCAGCTCCTTGACGTTGACCTTGGACGACACGAGGAACGCCTGGCCGTCGTAGAAGTTGATGCCGGCGTAATTGAGCCCCAGCGCCGTGTCGCGCGACAGCGTGATCGTCGAATTGCGCAACAGGACGTCGATCTCGCCGGACTGCAAAGCGGTGAACCGGGACTGCGCGGTCAGCGGCACGTATCGCGTCTTGGTCGCGTCGCCCAACATGGCGGCGGCGATCGCCTTGCACAGGTCGACGTCGAGACCCGTCCATACGCCGGCGCTATCCGGCATCGAGAAGCCGACGAGCCCGGTGTTGACGCCGCAGATCACCGCGCCGCGCGCCTTCACCGCATCGAATGTCGGGCCGGCCAGCGCCGGGCCGCTCATCCCGAGAACCAGGGCGGCGACCGCCGCCGCCCGCATCGTCCACATGCCACGCATAGGCCCCTCCTCCTTGCTGACAATCCGGCCGCCGGTCAGCGGCGGCCCCTCATCGGCCGATCGTCGCGATGGCCGCGTCCACGGCCTCGCCCAGACGATCCGCGATCTCATTCATGTCGGTTTCGCTGGCGATGAACGGCGGCGCCAGCAGCACGTGGTCGCCAGCCCGGCCATCGATGGTGCCGCCCATCGGATAGACCATCAGCCCGCGCTGGAACGCCTGCTGCTTGATGCGCGCGGACAGGCGATGTGACGGATCGAACGGCGCCTTGGAGGCGCGGTTTTCGACCAGCTCGATGGCCTGCAGCAAGCCGCGGCCGCGGATGTTCCCGACATGATGGTGGTTGCCGAAGCGCTGCTCCAGCGCCGCCTGAAGCGCGTCGCCGAGCGGGGCGACGCGGCCGAGAACGCCGTCCTCGAGCAGGCATTTCTGGACCGCGAGCGCCGCCGCGCAGGCCATCGGATGGGCCGAGAAGGTGTGGCCGTGCTGGAAGAAGCCGCTGCCGCCGGCGAAGGCGTCATAGATCTTCTTCTGCACGAGCACGGCACCGACCGGCTGGTAACCGGCACCCAGGCCCTTGGCCATGACCAGGAGGTCCGGCACCACGCCTTCGGCGAGACAGGCATGCAACGTCCCGGTCCGGCCCATGCCGCACATGACCTCATCCAGGATGAGCAGCACGCCGTAGCGGTCGCAGATCTCGCGGATGCGCCGAAAATAGCCGGGGACGGGCGTCACCGCGCCGGAGGTCGCCCCGACCACCGTCTCGGCGATGAAGCCCGCAATCGCGTTCGGGCCGTGCTTCAGGATGCACCGCTCGAGCTCGTCGGCGACGCGGTGCCCGTACGCCTCATCGGTCTCGTCGTCGTTCTTGAAGCGGTAGGAGAAGCAGGGCGAGATCTGCGGCACGTCCATGAGCAGCGGCCGATACGGCTCGCGCCGCCATTCATTGCCGCCCGCCGCCAGGGCCCCCAGCGTGTTGCCGTGATAGCTCTGGCGCCGCGAGATGAAGGTGCGGCGCGCGACGTCGCCAGTCTCGATGAAATACTGCCGCGCCATCTTGAGCGCGGTCTCGACCGCCTCGGATCCGCCGGACAGCAGATAGACGCGGTCCATGCCGGGAGGGGCATGCGCGATCAGCACATCGGCGAGCTCCTCGGCGGCCTCGCTGGTGAAAAACCCGCTATGCACGAAGGCCAATGTCTCGGCCTGGCGGCGCAAGGCCTCGACGATGCGCGGATGGCCGTGCCCCAGGCTCGACACAGCGGCACCGCCCGACGCGTCGAGATAGCGGCGGCCCTGCCGGTCGATCAGATGGATCCCCGCGCCGCCGACCGCGACCGGAGGCTGAACGCGGGTGTCGCGCGGAAAAACATGGCTCACGGCGATCTCCGCACGACCGGCTCGACATAGGTGCGCATCGCCTCCAGCCGGTCTTGGGTGCGCCGGATCGCCTTCAGCGCCTTGGCGCCGCCGCGGCTGGCCAGCATCGCGACCAGCGCCTCGACGACGCCGCTCGCCGCGGTCAGCGAGTGGAAGAACGACGGCGTGTCGGTTGCGGCGACCAGCACATGATCGGCATGGGGTGCGAGCGGCGACAGGTCGCTATCGGTCAGAGCCACCACCCGGGCACCGGCCTTGGCGGCCATCTCGGCCGCGGCCACCGCGTCGCGCGAATAGGGGGCCATGGTCATGACGACCATCGCGTCGCCGCGCTCGATCGCGAACAGCGCGTTGTCGAGCACACCGGACGGGCTCGCGGCCAGGAACAGGTCGCGGCGGAAGAAGCTCCAGACGTAGTGGAGATAGAAGGCCAGCGGATAAAGGCTGCGCAGGCCGACGATCCAGACGCGCCGCGCGCGTTCCAGGGTCTCGGCACTCGCCCGGATCACATCGACACCGTTGGCGCGCTGCGTGGCCCCGAGATTGGTGATCTGCGTGTTGAAGATTTGCTCGTAGATCCCGGACGGATCGCCGACACTTTGCAGCCGTTCGGCCTTCGCGGCGTAGCTGAGGGCACCCGGCAGGATCCGGCCAAGGATCTCGCGACGCAGCTCCGGATAGCCGGCAAATCCCAGGGCCTGCGCCAGGCGCACGAAAGTCGCCGGTGTCACGGCGGCGCTCTTCGCCAGGTCGCGCAGGCTGTGGATCGCGACGAGATCGGGATGGCGGCTGAGAAACCGCGCCGCCCGGCGCAGCTGCGGGCTGAGCCGGTCCATCGCGGCGCCAAGTACATCATGCATCTGGGCAGTGGCCGCCATCGGGCACCGAGCTGTCGGGAGGTGTGAAACAGTAATTCCAATACGGTTTAATTGCAACATATGTTGCAATCAAGGGCAGTGGGCGAGGAGACCCGCGGCTCGCGCGCAGGAACTCACCCGCGGAGGGCGCGGAGGGCCTTCATTCGGTCAGCAGATAAAAAAATCCCCCCGGCGCGCGCGGCGGGGGGGCCTAGCGCGGCCGGGGGGACTGGCAGCCGCGGCGTCAGGGGCACCGCGGTGCAACGCCCGAGGCGGCGGGGGGAGCTGCCTCGGGCGCCGAACGTCAGGCGGGGTTACTTCTTCACCGCCTCGGCAGAATTCGTCGCCTTGCTGTCGGACTTCTCGGCCTTGTGCTGCACCGTCTTGTGCGCAGGCTTCGCTGTCTTCGACGGGGAAGCGGCCGGCGCCGGAGTGGTCGGGCTGTTGGTCTGGGCGAACGCGGCGGTCGTCAGGCCGAAACCGGCGGCCAGCGCAATCGCGAGAGCGAGAGTGGAGATTTTCATTGAGGAGGCTCCTTGAAATTTGTCGCCGGCGAATGCCGGTCTCTCCCACAACGCTGCACACGGCCCGATCTATTCCGCGATCCTCTAAAAGATACGCGGTAATTGCGGCGGGAATACGGCGCGGTTAACGCGCGTTATTTCCCGAGCAAGCCTTTGAGCTGGTCGCCGACATTGCCGCCCACACCGGCCTTTCCGAGCTGCTCCTGCACCACGCCGCCGAGGTTCTTCTGCAGCTCGGCCACCGCCGTTTTCTGCGCCTGATCGGTGATCGCGGTGATGATGAGCTGGGTCACCTCGGCCGGTGTCGCACCGCCCTCTTTGCGGCCAATGTCGGCGAGGTGCAGCGGCGGAAGGGTGGTCTTCAGGGTGCGGCCCTGCAGCACGGTCGCGGCCACCGTCACCTCGCCGCCGCGGACGTCGAGACTGTCGATGATGAGCTTGCGCTCATCGGCCTTCGCCGCCGGCGCCGGAGATGAGGGCGACGATGGGGCCGCGGACGATTGCGGCTGCGGCGATGGCGGCGAGCTGCTCGACGGCGTCGGATTGGCGCCGGTACCGGTGCTCGACTTTGCCGACGCCGAGCCGCCGGCATATTGAGTCACGTTCTGCTGGATCTTCTGCAGGTTGCCGCCGGAGGACCCCTGCTCGTACGTCACCTTCGGGCCGTCGATCACCACCTGCTTGATCACCACCGGGTTCTTCGTGATCGTCCCGGTGTCGACGGTCAGCGAGATCGAGCCGAGCTCGAAGGCATGGGGCGCGGAGAAGCCTTTCGGATTGCCGATGACCAGATCGGAGATCGAGCCCTCGCCGCTCGAGGCGGACAGCGTCACCGAGTTCACCGTAACCTGAGCCTGCGTCGCTTCGCTGCCGTACTTCTCGATCCCGGCTTTGATGATCGCGCCGATATTCGAGTAGAGGAAGAAAACGCCCGCCGCGACGACGGCGATCAACACCACCACGCCGATGATGATCTTCTTGGCCATGTGATTCTCCTGCTAAACGAGATGCGCCCCGCGCTCCGCCGCGGCCGCGACGGGAGGGCGGGGCGCACCCATGGACCTGTTGATCATTGCAGCGCGGCGCGCCGCAACGCACTTAACCGCGCCGCGTGCGATTCCAGGGGCAGTTCGCCTTGCTGGCCTGAGTCGCATCGTATTGGCCGGACGTATTCGGATACTGCCGGTAGACCACCGAGCCATCCGGCATGCACACCGGGTCCAGGAACGAACCCTGCGGCTCGGAGCGGCCACCACCACAGGCGGCAAGGGTCAACAGACCGAGAACCAAAACGGCATAACGCATACTTATCTCCTCTCCTGATTTGATCCCTGTTGCCCCGCACTACTGTGATATGGCTGCTTTCAGCCAAAATTGGATCGAATCCTAGGCCTTTCAATGCGTCCAATGGGTTCAAACAGCGTGTCGAAAAAATGTCACAGCCGACTCGGAATCGGACGCGGCTTGTGCAGACCGCGACTCGACGCCGGCGGGACAAACCGCGACGCCTAAATGTTGAGATAATCGCCAGTGAAGAAGTGGCGCGCCCGGAGAGATTCGAACTCCCAACCCCCAGATCCGTAGTCTGGTGCTCTATCCAGTTGAGCTACGGGCGCAAGTTCGGCAGACAATCAGCGCCAAACGGCGCCAATCCGCGAAAGGTGCGGGACACTACTTGATGAGGGGCGCCCGGCGCAAGCGCCGTGCCCTGGCGGCAACGGTCATTCGCGAACCCGCGTCAGGCCTACTAAATATGGGGTGTGGGCCCTAGTTTCGCCTTGTCCACTTTCAGGGCATTCGTTACCATGATCCGCCGATAAAAAACGGCGCAGGGGCAAATTACATGCATTTTACTGTTTCGACGGGCGCTCCGGTGGGGGAGTCCCGTCGTTCTGTGACAATTCTCAGTCACAGTGGCCGCGCGCTCGCAGCGCTCCTTTGCCTAGGGACAGCGCTGACGCTCGGGGCGTGCAGCTATGCCTCCGAAGCGTTGTGGCCGTCACTCACGGGCCAGGACCCACGGAGCAGTGACGCGGCCCCGGCGCGTTCGCCATCGCCAAGCCCGCCGCCGGCGCGCACCAGCAACGGCACGCCCTCCCCAGCCGCCTCGTCGCAGTCGGCCCCGGCGATCGCGTCGCAACCCGTAGCACCAGCACCGGCCCCTGTCCGCACGGCCTCGAGCACCAGCCTGTCGCAGGCGGCACCGCCCGCCGCCGCGACGCCTTCAATCGGACAGACAGAAGTCGGCCGGCGCGCGGCGCAGTTGAACGCGGACGCGCAGAAACTCGACGGCTCGGTGGCCGCCCGCGTCGCCGCGGTGCAGCAGATTCGCGCCGACGCCGTGCAGACCGCTCAGACCTATCAGCAGCTTGTCGGCACGATCAACGCCAGGCTCCAGGTCGGCACCACGCCCGGCAACCCGATCCTGCAGCAGCAATGGAATCAGGCGAACGCGGCGCTCGACAATTTCGGCGCCGAGATCGGCCGCATGTCCGAGTTGTCGAACCAGGTCGCCGCCGACGCCTCGACCGCCGCGTTCCTGCTCGAATCGGTACGCGCCGCCTACAGCCTCTCAGGCGCTGTCGAGGAAGACCACAAGGCTCTGGCGGCCGTCGAAGACAAGGTCAACCGCGAGGTCGTCACCATCGACCGCATGCTCAATGACCTCAGCGAGGATATCAGCCGGCAGTCGGCCTATATGAGCCGCGAGCGCAGCAACATGACGGCGCTGTCAATCGCGATCAAGAACGGCGAGCTGTTCGGCGCCGGCCTGGCCAATCGCGCCTTCTCCCCCGCCTCGCCCGTCGACGGCTCCCCGGCAAGGCTCGGTGTCAGCCCCGGCGCCGCCCCCCGCGGCGTCGATCCCTCGGCCTCGGCGATCGGCCGCCGGCCGCTGGTGGTCATCCGCTTCGACCGCCCCAACCCGTCCTATGAGCAGGCGCTGTACACGGCGGTGAGCCGGGCGATGGAACGGCGCCCGAACGCGGTGTTCGATCTGGTCGCGGTCAGCCCCGGACGGGGCAACCAGGCGCAGGTGGCACTCGCCTCTGCCAATGCCAAGCGCCAGGCCGAGACGGTCATGCGCTCGCTCACCGACATGGGATTGCCGCCCGACCGCGTCACCCTGTCGGCGTCGACCAGCGCGCAGACGCAAACCAACGAGGTCCAGCTCTTCGTTCGCTGACCGCCGGCTAACCGATCAAAGGCCGCTCCTTGGGGAGCGGCCTTTTTTCTTTTAAGCTTCGGTCTGGCGACGATCCGAGGCCTCCCGAATTCGAGGCCCGCAATTCGAGGCATCAATGGCCAGTCCTCCCCCTTACACCAAGATGTTTCCGGTCTCCTGGCACGAACTGCATCGCGACGCCAAGGCGCTGGCGTGGAAGCTGGTCACCGGCGGCCCGTGGCAGGGAATTATCGCGATCACCCGCGGCGGCTTGGTGCCGGCCGCGATCGTCGCGCGCGAGCTCGATGTCCGGCTGATCGATACGGTATCGATCGCGAGTTACGATCACATGAGCCAGCACGCGGGACGGATCATCAAGGGGATCGTGCCCGGCGTGGTCGGCGATGCCGCACAGGCGAAACGCTGGCTCATCGTCGACGACCTCGTCGACACCGGCGGGACGGCACGGCTGGTGCGCGAGCTGGTGCCCGGCGCGCATTTCGCGACCGTCTATGCGAAGCCCGCCGGCAAGCCGATGGTCGACACCTACGTGACCGAGGTCAGCCAGGACACCTGGATCCTGTTCCCCTGGGACACCGAGCCGCAATTCGCGCCCCCGATTGCCGGCACGACCTCGGCGCCGGGGGCGGGACGCTGAACACGACCCGCGCGAGCGGCGCCCCCGTGCTCGGGCCGGCGCTGATCCTCGCCTTGGCCGTCGGCTGGGGCCTGAACTGGCCGGTGATGAAGATCGGCCTCCTCGAATTCCCGCTGTGGACGTTCCGCGGCTCGGCCTGTCTCGTGGCCGGTCTTTGCCTGCTGGCGCTCGCCCCCTTGGCCGGCGGGCGGGCGATACCGCGGTCCGGCGACTGGCGGAGCCTGGCGGTCGCCGCGTTCTTCAACGTCACGATCTGGCAGATCTTCATCGCCTATGGGCTGCGCCTCGTCGCCTCGGGCGAAGCGGCCCTCCTCGCCTTCACGATGCCGCTGTGGGCGGTGTTTCTCGGTCGCGTCGTGCTGGGCGAGACGCTGGGCTCCCGCGGCGGGGCGGCGCTTATCCTCGGCACGGCGGGAATCGTCGTCCTGCTGACGCGCGACTTCACGGCGCTTGCCCGCGCCCCCACCGGCGTCGCAATGGTCGTCATCGGCGCCGCCGCCTGGGCGGTCGGCACGCTGATCCAGAAGCGGCATCATACGTCGCTGACGACCGTGGCGCTGGCCGGCTGGCAGCTGACGCTGGGCGCCCTGCCGATGATGGTGATGATCCCGCTCCTCGAGGGCTGGCATCCGCCTGCGGTGAGCGTCGCGGCGTGGCTGTCGCTGACCTATACGACGTTCGTGGCGCTCGTGCTGTGCTGGTACCTGTGGTTCAAGATCGTCAGCCTGATGCCGATGAACATCGCGTCCATCAGCACTCTGCTGGTGCCGGCCGTCGGCGTGATCAGCGGCGCGTTAATGCTGCACGAAGAGATCGGCGTTCGCGAGATCCTGGCGCTGGCGCTGATCGCGACGGCGCTGGCCCTGGTCCTCACCCGGCCCGCCGCCCCGGCGGCCGCCGCCGACCAGGTTACACCCGGTTAGCCGCCGCAGAGCAGCGAGAGCGTGGCGGCCGCCATCACCTTCGCCGACGCGATCATGTCGTCGATGACCACGAACTCGTCGGGCTGATGGGCGAGCTCGAGAATCCCGGGGCCGTACGCGACGCAGTCGTGCAGATGGCCGATGCGGCTCACGTGCTTCTGGTCGTAGGTGCCGGGACTGGCGATATGGCTGGGGCGGCGGCCGAGCACGCGCAGGATCGCGCCGTCGAGGGCGCGAACCACCGGTGCCATCTCGTCGGTCATGGTCGGATGGAAGGTCATGATGTCGCGCAAAGACCAGGCAAGCCCCGGCCGCTCGCGCACGACGCGCTCGGCGAGCTCCACGATCTCGCGCTTGACGTCGTCGAGAGTCTCTTCGAGCAGGAACCGCCGGTCGAGGATCAGCCGGCACGAATCCGCCACCAGCGGACTCGGCAGCCCGGCGTAGCTCTCCGACAGTCCACCGTGCAGCGAGTTGTAGTTGAGGGTCGAGGCGCGCGCCCCGACCGGCTCGACGGGCATACGGGTGCGACGCGCATCAAGCTTGGGATACAGCTCGGCCTCGACCGCCGCGAGAAACGCCGTCATGCCGCGGATGGCGCTGACGCCGAGGAACGGCATCGATCCATGCGCCACCCGGCCGCGCATCTCGAGCTCGGCCCACCACACGCCGCGATGGCCGAGGCAGACGCGGTCGACGTTCAGCGGCTCGGGGATGATCACGTGATCGACCCGCGGCGGCGAGAAGTAGCCGCGCTCGGCGAGCCAGGCGACGCCGCCGAACCCGCCGCTTTCCTCGTCGACCGTCCCGGAGATTTCAATCGCGCCCGGCCACGGCATGCCCTCGTCCAGCATCGATTCGACGGCGACGATGGCGGCCGCCAAGCCACCTTTCATGTCGCAGGCGCCGCGCCCGTAGAGCCTGCCGTCGCGGACGACGGCCGCGAATGGATCGACCGTCCAGCCCTGCCCCGGCTCGACGACGTCGATGTGACCGTTGAAATGCACGCACCGGCCGGTGCCCGAACCCTCGATGCGCGCCACCACGTTGATCCGCGGATGGCGGTCGCAATCGCCTGGGGTCCCGACGGCGCGCGGATATTCGACGCGGAAGCCGCGCGACGCCAGGCGGCGGCCAACGAGCTCCGCGCAGGCCCCGTAGGCGTCGCCCGGCGGGTTGACCGTCGGGAGTCGCACCAGATCGCGCGCCAGCGCCACCAGATCATCGCGGCGCGCTTCGATGCGGGTGAAAAGACGCTCGACGTGCGAGCCGTCAAGCGTGGCCTTGATCATACGAAGAGGCTAGAAGTCGGAGCGGTTGAGGTCAAATGCAACTGCCTCTATATGACGTGACCATGGCCTGTCCGCTCTGGCGCATCCTCCTCGTCCTCGCAATCCTGGTGCCAATCGGCGGCGCGGCACGGGCCGATCCTGTTCCCGCCGCGATCAACTTTGTCGTGAAGCGGGACGGGACGTCGATCGGCACGCATCGCTTGTCCTTCCGCTCGGAGCAGACCGTCGACGGCGAGCGGCTGTTCGTCGACATCGCCATCGAAATCAAGGTCGTCGTCGCGTTCATCACCATTTACACGTACAAATTCGAGGGCCGCGAGGTCTGGGACGGGGAGCGGCTGGTCGTGCTCGAAACCTACACCAACGACAACGGCACCAAGCTCGACGTACATGTTCGCGCCGCCGCCGATGGGCTTCATGTCGACGCCACCGATGTCCACTATGTCGCAGCACCGGACATGCTGCCGGACAGCTATTGGCGCACCGACACCGTCAAGCACACGCGCTTCATCGATATCGAAAACGGGCAACTGACCACGCTCGTGTCGGAACCCGCGGGACGGCGCGCGGTCAATGTCGCCGGCCGGATGGCCGAGACGGACATCTACAAGCTGTCGGGCGAGATCGAGGGTGAGCTCGGCTACACGCCCGCCGGCGAATGGACGCTCCTCCGCTTCAAGAGCCACGGCTCGAACATCCTCTACGTCCGCGAGGCCCCCTGAGAGCCTAGCTGTTTTCTAACGCGCACGGGTTTGCTAGGAATGCGGGAGCGGCGGGGTTCGCCGCCCACAATCGCGAGCGAGGAGATCAGAGTGACAACCGGTGCGGTGGGCGCGCGGGACGGGGTCCCGCGGCGGGCTCTGCCTCGCGTGCTTCTGGCGGCGCTGGTCGCGCTATGGACCACGCTGGCCGCGGCGCAAGAGCCGGCCGAGCCGGAGGGCCCGAGCGGTTTCACCCCCCAGCGGGCCGCGGTCGCCACCAAGCACATGGCCGTGGCGGCCAATCCGCTGGCCGCCGAAGCCGGACGCGAGATCCTGCGGCTCGGCGGCAGCGCCGTCGACGCGGTGATCGCGATGCAGATGGTGCTGACCCTCGTCGAGCCGCAATCCTCGGGCCTCGGCGGCGGCGGCTTCCTGCTTCAATACGATGCGTCGCGCAAGACCGTGACCACCTATGACGGCCGCGAGACCGCACCCGCCGCCGCGACGGCCGATATGTTCCTCGACGAGGCCGGCCAGCCCCTCCCGTTCAGCGAAGCCTCGGTCGGCGGCAGGGCGGTGGCGACGCCGGGGGTCCTGCGGATGCTGGAAATGGCACACCGCGACCACGGCCGGCTGCCCTGGTCGCGGCTGTTCGAGCCGGCGATGCGGCTGGCGGAATCCGGATTCACGATCACGCCGCGGCTCCACAAGCTCATCGAAGACAATCCGCAGCTGCGCGAGATGCCGGGGGCGGCGGCGTATTTCTACGACAAAAGTCTCGAGCCGCGGGCGGTCGGCCAGCGACTCGAGAATCCGCAGCTCTTCGAGACGCTGCGCCTGATCGCCAACGGCGGCGCGGACGCGTTCTACCGCGGCCAGCTGGCGCGCGACATCGTGGCGGCGGCCACCGATCCGAAGCACCAGGGCGCATCGGCCCGTGCCGGGCGGCTGACGCTCGCCGATCTCGCCCTCTATCGCGCCATCAAGCGCGACCCCGTGTGCGGCATCTATCGCGGCCTGAAGGTCTGCGGCATGGGGCCGCCGTCATCGGGCGGAATCGCGGTCGCCCAGATCCTGGGCATCCTCGACCATTTCACGCTCCGTGACCTGTCGCCGGATTCGCTGGAGGCGGTGCATCTGATCTCCGAGGCGAGTCGGCTCGCCTTCGCCGATCGCGCGCGCTACGTGGCCGACAGCGACTTCGTGCATGTACCGGTCCGCCCCCTGCTCAGCAGCCACTATCTGCAACAACGGGCGGGGCTCATCTCGCTCACCCGGACGATGGGCCGCGCCGAGGCGGGGCGGATCGGGGAGCAGAGCCGGCTGACCGGACCGGCGGTCGACGACTTGATCGAGGTGCCGACCACTACCCACATGACCGCGGTCGACGCCGCCGGCAACGCGGCGTCGTTCACCAGCTCGATCGAGAATGCCTTTGGCTCTCGGGTCTTCGTCCGCGGCTTTCTGCTCAACAATGAGATGACCGACTTCTCGCTACGCCCAAGCAACAACGGCGTGCCGGCGGCCAACCGGATCGAGCCCGGCAAGCGGCCGCGCAGCTCGATGTCGCCGACCATCGTCACCGATCGCCAGGGTCGGCTCGTGCTGACGATCGGCTCGCCGGGGGCCGCCCGGATCATCCCTTATGTCGTCCAGACGCTGGTCGCCACGATTGACTGGCGGCTCAACATCCAGCGCGCGGTCAGCCTGCCACATCACGTGAACCTGAACGGGCCCACCGAGCTCGAAAAGGGGACATCCCTGGTCGACCTCGCCGCGGCGCTGCGCGAACTCGGGCACGAGGTCGAGATCCGGCCCGAGACCAGCGGCCTTCACGGCATCATGGTGCTCCGCCTGGGCAACAAGACCGAGTATATCGGCGGCGCCGATCCGCGCCGCGAAGGTGTCGCGCTTGGCGATTGAGAAAGGGGCGCCTCAGACGGGGACGACGGACCGCGCCGGCCGTCCCGTCATCCACCTGCAGCCGGGACGCCACAAGCGGGTGCGGGCAGGACATCCCTGGGTCTATTCCAACGAAGTGGTCATGGACGCCGCCGCCAAGGCGCTGCCGCCGGGGACGCTCGTGCGCCTCGCCGCCGCGAACGGCGAGCCGCTCGGTGCGGCGATGTTCAATCCGCGCACCCTGATCGCCGCGCGCCTCCTGCACCACGACCCCGACGCCGCAATCGACACGGAGTTCTTCCGGCAACGCATCGCGGCGGCGACGGCGCTCCGCGAGCGCCTGTATCCAGGCGGTTTCTATCGCCTGATCCACGCCGAAGCCGACGGCCTGCCCGGCCTCGTCATCGACCGCTATGGGGAGGCGGTGGTCATCCAGGCGAACACCGCCGGCATGGACCGGCTGCTGCCCGACATCCGGGACGCCCTCGACACCGTGCTGTCGCCGAACACGATCGTCTTGCGCAACGACAGCTCGGCTCGGACCTTGGAGGGCCTGAAAACCGAGGTCGCGGTCGCGAAAGGCGAGATCACCGGGCCGACCGAGTTGGTCGAAAACGGCGCGCGGTTCCTCGTCGACCTCCAGGGCGGGCAGAAGACCGGCTGGTTCTTCGACCAGCGCGACAACCGCGCGGCGGTGGCCCGGCTCGCCGCCGGCGCGCGGGTCGCCGATCTTTATTCGTACGGCGGCGGCTTCGCGGTGGCCGCGGCGCGGGCCGGTGCCGTCGAGGTCGCGGTCATCGATCGCTCCGCCCCCGCTCTCGAGCTCGCCGCCCAGTCGGCACGGCTCAACCAGGTCGACTCCGTCTGCCGCTTCGTCCGCGCGGAGGCGTTCGAGGAGCTCGAGCGCCGCGCCGCCGCCGGCGAACGCTTCGACATCGTCATCGCCGATCCGCCGGCGTTCGTGAAATCGCGCAAGGACCTGGCCGCCGGCTCGCGCGGCTATCGCAAGCTGGCGCGGCTCGCCGCCGCCATCGTGGCACCGGGCGGCCTGTTGTTCATCGCGTCGTGCTCGCACAACGTCGACCGCGCGACGTTCGACGACCAAGTGCAGCGCGGACTGATCGACGCCGGCCGCACCGGCCGCATCCTGCTGGCCAGCGGCGCCGCCGCGGACCATCCGGTCCATCCGGCCTTGCCGGAGTCGGTGTACCTGAAGGCGTCATTGATACAATTAGATTAGCCCCTCAAACGCCGGGCGCGGCGCCGGCAAATCGCGTTGCGCGATTGTGCCTGCCGCGCCGCTTGGCTTCGCGCCCATAAGGGCGCGCCGCCCCCTAGATCTTTTTCAGGGGGCGAAGCCCCCTGCACCCCGGCGCGGCGGTTTTCTAAGGTCCGAAGAAGCTTCGGCCTGTTTATTTCCGCTGCGCGACCATGAAGACGCGCAGGAACGGCAACAGCGTCTTGCCGTCGGGGCGGGGCGGATAGGCGGCCAGCAGGCGCTCACCGTAGGCGCGCAGAAAATCCGCGTGCCGGGCCGGCTCGAGCCGGTCGAGGACCGGCCGTAACACTGAGCCCATGACCCAGTTGAGCACTGGATCGTTGCCCTCCAGCACATGCAGATATTCGGTCTCCCAGATATCGAGAGTCGCCGCCTGCGGCGCCAGCCATTCGTAATAACGGCCGGGCTCGTGCGCCGGGTTCTCGCGGACGGCACCGGCGAGCGACGCCCATGCGGGCTCGCGGACGAGATCGAACAGGATCCGATGCGTGGGATTGAGGTGCTGGCGCGGCATCTGCACGGCGAGAAACCCGCCGGACACGACCTGCGCGAAGAGATGCGGGAATAGCCGCGGATGATCGTCGAGCCAGTGGAACGCGGCGTTCGAATAGACCAAATTGGCGGGCGTCTCGGCGCGCCAGGTGGCGAGGTCGGCCTGCTGCCAGGCGATCCCAGGAATCGCCCGTGCCTTCGCGAGCATGTCGTGCGACCCATCGACGCCGGTCACTCGGGCCCCGGGCCAGCGCTCCGCCAGGAGGCGGGTCACGTTGCCCGGACCGCAGCCGAGATCGTAGACGGTCCGGGCCTCCGCCAGCGGCACCCGCGACATCAAGTCCACCGCCGGACGCAGCCGGTGATCGGTGAATTTCAGATAGATGTTCGGATCCCACGTGCTCGTCATGCCCGCTCCGCCTGGTCAGAAGGCCGGAGTATAGTCGGAGCGAGAGCGAAAGCGAGCCGAGGATGCAGCGTCACTCCGCCGCTTGGCCGTGCGGAATGGCCGCCCCGGGCAGCTCGATGGCGAAAATCGTGCCCGTCGCGGATGACCCCGCCACGGTGATGTCGCCGCCATGTCCGCGCACGAGATCGCGCGCGATGACGAGGCCCAGCCCGGTCCCGCCGGCGCGCGCCGAGCCGGTGAACGGGGTAAACAGTTTCTCGCGCGCCTTCGGCGGCAGGCCCGGCCCATCGTCGGCCACCTCGATGCGCAGCGTGCCGCCGGAGCCCGCCTTGGCCGAGACGCGCACCGACCTAGCCCCGGCCTCGGCCGAGTTCCGGCCCAGATTGACCAGGACGCGGAACATCTGGTCGCGGTCGGCCATCGCGTCGATATCGGACGGAACGGCTTTTTCCCAGCGCGTGCGGTTGCCGGTGAGGAGACCGACCACGCCGCCCACTTCGTCGACGAGCCCGGTCAGGATGAAGCGCGAGCGCCGCGGCGGGGGCAGATCGTCGCGCGCGTAATCGAGCGTCTGGCTGCACAGCGCAACCGCGCGGTCGACCGAGCCGATCAAAGTCGGCGCCAGTCGTTGAACATTGGGATCGCTCGAATCGGCCAGCCGGTCCGACAGCAGCTGCGCCGTCGACAAGATGCCGCGCAGATCGTGGCTGATCTTGGTCACGGCGGTGCCGAGTGCGGCCAGCCGCGCCTGCTGGCGCAGCAGGCTGCGCAGCGCCTGCTCCATTTCGGCGAGACCGCGCTGCGCCAGGCCGATCTCGTCGCCGCGCGGCGTCACCTCGATCACGTTGCCCGGGTTGTCGGGCGCGTTGCGGAACGCCACCATGTTCGTGGTGAGACGCCGCAGCGGCCGCACGATCAGCCATTGCAGCGACAGGAACACCAGGGCCGCGGTGATCAGCGAGATCACGATCGACAGGCCGAGGATGCGCCAGGAATAGGCGAGCATGCCGCTCCTGAGCGGCCGCTCATCCACCAGCACCTCGACCAGATCGCCGGCCTCGTAAGGCGACGGTCCGAACACCCGTAACGTCTTCGAGCCGTTGCCGAACAGCGTGAGATAGGCCTGGGCGATCGGGCTCAAAATGCCGCCCTCGCGCAGGTCGACCGTGGCGTCGGCGACGGGCGGCATGTCGCCCGCCAGCACCCGCCGGACATCGCCGGGCTTGGCGATAATGATCGCGTGCGCCCCGGCATGGGCCAGAAGCTGCGTCTTGAGCTGCTCGCTCACCATGTGGTCGGGCGTCGCCTCGAGCGACAAGGCCGCAAGATGCGCCGATGCGATCCGCCCCTCGAGCCAGTCGAGGCGAAAGCGCGCGATCGACGGCGAATAGATCAGGAATTCCGCCAGCATCACGAACGCCATCGTCAGCACGAGCAGCCGAGCCGAGAGCCCGTAGAGGCCCGAAGGCAGCCGGTGCCAGCCGATGGTGTCGCCGTCGGTCATGGCCCTCAGCCGAACCGTGCCAGAAAGCGGACCAAGCGGCGCGTCCGCGGCGAGAACAGCTGGGAGGTATAGAAGCTGCCGGCGGCGCGCTTGCTCACTTCGCTGAGCGTCGGATACGGCGCGATCAAGCCGGCCATGTCGCGGAGCGTCGCCCGCTTGGCGATGGCAAGGCTCCACGTGAGCAGCAATTCGCCGGCATTCGGCCCGACAATGCCGGCGCCCAAAATCCGCCCGCGCCGATCGGCCACGACCTTGATCAATCCTTCGGTCTCGCGTTCCGCCTGGGCGCGGTCGTTGTCATGGAACGGCCAGCGCGCCAGCCGGATGTCATCGCCGTGCCGCTTGCGCGCCTCGGCCTCGGTTCGACCGACATTGGCGAGCTCCGGATCGGTGTAGGTCACCCATGGCACGGCCGAATCGTCGACCTTCGCCGGCAGGCGGAACAGCGCGTTGCGGATGACGATGCCGGCGTGATAGCCGGCCATGTGAGTGAACTGAAACCCGCCCACGACGTCGCCCATCGCGTACACTTTGCGGTTGGCGGTGCGCAGCCTGGCATCGACCTCGATGCCCTTCGCCGATGTCTTGATTCCAGCCTTGTCGAGCTCGAGACCGACGATGTTGGGCTTGCGTCCCGTGGCGACCAGCAGGTGCGAGCCGGCGATTCGGCGCTCGCCCTCACCGGTATCGAGGACCGCCGCGATGGCCCCGGCCTGTCCCTCGACCCGCTTGATCTTGGCGCCCTCGACGATGTCGACGCCATCGGCGCGGAGCCGGCGCCGCACGAAATCGACCAGCTCGGGATCGTCCTTGGGCAGGATCGTCGCCAGCTCCAGCAGCGTGACGCGCGCGCCGAGCCGGCGATACGCCTGCGCGATCTCGCATCCGATCGGGCCGCCGCCGATCACCACGAGATGGTCGGGAACCAGGTCGAGATCGAAGATCGTCTCGTTGGTGAGATAGGGCGTTTCCGCGACGCCGGACCCAAGACCTGGAATGGGCGGCACCGCCGCGGATGACCCGGTGGCGACGATGAAGCGGCGGGCGCGAACCCGCGTGTCCCCGGCTTCGACCTCGTCGGGCCCGAGGAACCGGGCCGCCGCCCGGATCACCCGCACGCCGAGCCCCGTGAACCGCTCCACCGAATCGTTCGGTGCGATCGCGGCGATCACGCCCCGCACATGGTCGCGCACGGCGGGCGCATCAACCGAAGGCTCGCGGGCCGAGACGCCAAAGCGCCCGGCACTGCGGATCGCCGCCGCCGCGCGCGACGCCGCTATGAGTGATTTCGACGGCACGCACCCATAGTTTAGGCAGTCCCCGCCCATTTTTCCGCGCTCGATCAGTACCACCCGCTGGCCGAGTTGTGAGGCGCCTGCGGCCACCGAAAGGCCGGCCGAACCCGCGCCAATGACGCAGATATCGACGATGAGACGCTCAGCCATCCCGCCGGCCGGCACCTTGCCGCTCCTTAACCCGGCGATAGACGGCCGGGATCAACGCAAGCACCGCAAGACCCAGGATCGGCAACAGAATCGACCGGTTCAGCAGCAGGCCGGCGATATTCGGCTGATCGCCTGCGTCGAGCACCGCTCCGAGACCATTGCCTACGCTGGCGAACACAAAAGTGGCTGGAATTATTCCAATAAACGTCGCGACGACGTAAGTCCGCAAAGGCACGCCGAGGAACGCCGGCACCAGATTCACCAGGAAAAACGGGAACAGCGGCACCAGCCTCAGGACCAGGAGGTAGCTGAAGGCGTCGCGCCGAAACCCCTCCTCCATGCGCTGGAGGGCCGAGCCGGCCTTGGCCCGCAGCAGGCCACCAAAGGCCGTCCGGGCGGCCAGGAACACCCCGATCGCGCCGAGCGTGGCACCCACCAGGGTGGCCAGCGTGCCGACGATGGTTCCGAGCAGGAACCCCCCGGTCATGGTCAGGATCGCCCCGCCCGGAAGCGAAAACGCGGCGAGGAGAATGTAGCCGGTGATGTAGCCCAGCGGGGCCAGGACAGGGTGAGCGGCGACCCAGGCGAGCAACACCTCGCGATGGCGGGCGAGAGTTTCGAACGTGACGTAGCGCTGAAGGCCGAACCCGAAGAAGGCCGCGAACCCGACCGCCAGCACCGCCAGCGGCACCAAACGCGCCATCGAGAAGCCCGGCCGAGCCGAAGAGCGATCCATCTCAACCCACGGATTTTTCGTTGAATTTCGGCGTCCAGTGTAGCGGCTGCCAGGGCCCCGGCCAATCACATGCGTGTATTTGACTTAGCCCGCCCCCGCCTATATAAGCCGGGCTCGGTCGGCCCCCGGTCTGCATGACGTTGGGGCCGGTTTGTTTTCCCGGAGACCGTTCGTGAAGCGCACCTATCAGCCCAGCAAGCTCGTCCGCAAGCGCCGCCACGGCTTCCGTTCGCGCATGGCGACCAACGGCGGCCAGAAGGTCATTGCCAGCCGCCGCGCCAAAGGCCGCAAGCGCCTGTCGGCCTGAAGGTCCGCCATGCGGCGGGTCGGACGATGCGCCTCGTCATCGAGCGATTGAAGAGCCGCGACGACTTCCTTCGGGTGGCGAGCGGCCGGCACAAATACGCCACTCCCGGCCTTGTATTGCAGATGCGCCAACGTGAAGACATATCTGCCGCCGGCCCCACCGCGGGACCCGCGCGCGTCGGATTTACCGCCACGCGCAAGCTCGGTTCGGCCGTCGTGCGTAACCGGGCGCGGCGGCGGCTACGCGAAGCGGCCCGCGCCGTGTTGCCGGTTGCCGGCCGCCCCGGCTGTGATTATGTGCTGATTGCGCGCAGCGGCACCCTGACCCGCCCGTATCTCGCCCTGCTTGCCGACCTCGAAACCGCGGTCGCGGCTCTGGCGCCACGTAACGCGCCCGAACACAAAGCATCATGAACTCCCTCTCATTCCTCCTGCGCGCAATGATCCGCGTCTATCAATGGGTGCTGGCGCCCGTGCTGGGCGCCAATTGCCGCTTTGCGCCGAGCTGCTCGGAGTACGCTCATGACGCGATCGGCCTCCACGGGCCGCTCGCGGGGTCGTGGCTGGCTCTTCGCCGCCTCGCGCGCTGTCATCCCTGGGGCGGATCGGGTTACGATCCGGTGCCACCCCGCTCATCTTATAGAACGACGCACGCCGGCGACGCCCCGCCGCACGCGACGGGACGCTGACGGACAGATTCATGCAGATCGACCAAAAGAACCTGATCATCGCCATCGCCCTGTCGATCGCGATCGTCCTCGGCTTCGAATTCTTCTACAACCTGCCGCGGATCGAGCGGCAGAAGGCACTGGAGGCCGAGCGCGCCGCGACGCAGGCCCAGACCGAAGCGACGGCCCCGGCGCCCTCCGCCGCGCCTTCGTCCGCGGCACCGGCGGCCGCATCGAACGCGCCGACGCCGCCGGCCGCCGCGCCCGTCGTACCCCCGGCGCAGCAGCCGCGGGTCAGGATCGAGACGACGGACCAATCGGGCAAGAAGGTCGTCACCGGCTCGATCCGGCTCGCTGGCGGACGTATCGACGACATCCGCCTTGAGAAATATCGCGAAACCCCCGACCCCAATTCTCCGCCCACCACCCTGCTGGCGCCGCAAGGTACGCCCGAGCCGTATTTCGCCGAGTTCGGCTGGGTCGCGGCGCGTCCGGGCGTCAAGGCGCCGGACGAGAACACGCTGTGGGCTGCCGACCGCCAGACATTGACGGCGGATCAGCCGGTGACTTTGTCCTGGGACAACGGCGAGGGCCTCCGCTTCCAGCGCGTCTATGCGATCGACCAGGGCTACATGATCACGGTCACCCAGCGGGTGGTCAATTCCGGCCCGGCGCCGGTCGAGATGCTGCCCTACGGGCTGGTGTCGCGCCAGGGCACCCCGCCGACGTCCGGCTACTACATCCTGCATGAAGGCCCGCTCGGCGTGTTCGACGGGCGGCTCTCCGAATACAATTACAAAGACCTCGTCAAAAAACCGAACATCGACGTCAAGTCGACCGGCGGCTGGATCGGCATCACCGACAAATACTGGCTGGTCGCCCTCATCCCGGATCAGAAGGCGTCGGTCACTTCGCGCTTCAAATACGTGCCGGTCAACAACACCGACCGCTATCAGGTGGACTACCTGGAAGCCGAGCAGACCATTGCACCGGGTGCCACGGCCGAAACCATCACTCGTCTCTTTGCCGGCGCCAAAGAGGTGAAGCTGATCGACCGTTACGCCAGCGAATACAACATCGACCACTTCGAGCTGGCCATCGACTGGGGGTGGTTCAAATTCCTGACCCGGCCGATCTTCATGGCGCTCGACTACCTCAATGCGCTGATCGGCAATTTCGGGCTCGCGATCCTGCTGCTGACCGTCGTCATCAAGGGGCTGTTCTTCCCGCTCGCGAACAGGTCGTACCGGGCGATGAGCAAGATGAAGCTGCTCCAGCCGGAGATGGAGAAGCTGCGCGAGAAATACGGCGAGGACAAACAGCGCCTGTCGCAGGAGATGATGGGCCTGTACAAGAAGCACGGCGCCAATCCGGTCGCGGGCTGCCTGCCGATCGCCATCCAGATCCCGGTGTTCTTCGCGCTGTACAAGGACATTTTCATCACTATCGAGATGCGCCACGCGCCGTTCTACGGCTGGATCCACGACCTCTCGTCCGCCGACCCCACGTCGCTGTTCAACCTGTTCGGCCTGCTGCCCATTTCGCCGCCGGAGATGATGCTGCTCGGGCATACGCTCGGCGCCTGGCCGCTGATCATGGGTCTCACCATGTTCATGCAGCAGAAGCTGAACCCACAGCCGCCGGATCCGGTGCAGGCCAAGATCTTCTTGCTGATGCCGATCTTCTTCACGTTCCTTCTCGCCTCGTTCCCGGCGGGCCTGGTGATCTATTGGGCGTGGAACAACCTGCTCTCGATCGCCCAGCAATGGGTGATCATGAAGCGGATGGGAGCGGCGCCGACGCTGCACCACGCCCAGCCGGCCAAGGCAACGGCCAAGTCCGGCAAATAAGCGCCCGTGACATCGCCCGACACGGAACCGCCCGACACGGAACCGTCCGACAGCGAAGCCGGCCGGCGTTTGTTCGCCGGAGCTTGCGATTTCATCGCCGGGGCTGCCGATACGGCATCCCTGCCGCCGCCGTCGTATCCTGAGGTCGCCTTCGCCGGGCGGTCGAACGTCGGCAAATCGAGTCTCATCAATGCGCTCACCGGCCGAAACAGCCTCGCCCGGGTCTCGCGCACTCCAGGCCGCACCCAGCAGATCAATTTCTTCTCCCTGGGCGGACGGCTCGTCCTCGTCGACCTCCCCGGCTACGGGTTCGCGCGCGCACCCAAGCAGCGCATCGCCCAGTGGTCGGACCTCACGCTGCGCTACCTCAAAGGCCGCGCCGCACTCCGGCGCCTCTTGGTGCTGGTCGACTCGCGGCACGGCCTGAAGGACAGCGACCGCCGGCTGTTCGAGATCCTGGATGAGATCGGTGTCAGCTACCAGGTCGTTCTCACGAAGATCGACGCCCTGAAGCGCGACGACGCCGCCGCCCGTGCCCGCGCGGTTGGAAGCGAGCTCGCCCGCCACGTCGCCGCCCACCCGAAGGTCGCCGTTACCAGCGCCGAGACAGGCGTGGGTATTCCCGAGCTGCGCGCGTCATTGGCCGCGTTCGCTGCCTAGATCGCGCCCTGTGCTTCGCTGTCGGGTCGAGCGTGCTGACGCGCGCCCAGCGTTTTCCGCTTTGCAGCAGCTGTCTACCGCCGGTTTCAGCTGCTGGCGCAGATTCAGAATATAGCTGACGAGGTCATCGACCTGGCGACGCCGTAATGCGACGTCGGGTGCCGGATGCGGCGGGTGTGAGAATGCCCGGAGGCTGATGTCGCTGGTGGATTTTCTGGCGATATCGGAGAACGTCGGCACGCCCGCCGCGGGTCGGAGCCGCTGGCCGTCCGCAATGGCGTGGCATCCCGCGCACTTGTGCTGCGCCAGCACGCGGCCCGCCTCGGGATCGCCGCGCGGCATTTGGGCGCGGGCCGGATCGGCTGAGCCGACCGCAGCCAGGACTGCGTGGGCGATCAACACCCATTGGGCGATCATTACGGCAAAGCCGCGGTGATCAAGTCGAAGGACCACTCCCAAGGGCCTCGGACCTCCGCAGTTTGGGTGTGTTGCCGTTTGCGTCCCTTAGCGATCGGCCGCAAGCTTCGAGATATGCGCTGCCGACCTCCTCGAGCCTGCCGACGATCCGCTCCTCCAGGTCGAGCCATTTCGTGCGGCGGTCACCATTGTCGATGCGCTCGCGCAGAATGTGCAATCGCTTGAGGCGATCCAGCCGCCGTTGAATCGTCTTTGAGGACGCTATCTCGTACGACAGCAGGCACTTCAAATTGAGCGGTTTGCCCGCGATATAGTGGTAGGCGCATACGACAAAAATGTCGTAGTCCTCGAGCGTCACGATGAACGACAACGCCGAACGCTGGATGCCGCGGACCGCCATCAGGGTGTCGAGAAAATCGACGACAGTGGGATGATCATAGTCAGTCGTTTTCGGGGGTGCCCGGCTCCCTTCGAACAACCGCATATGTACCCCTCTTATTGTTAACGCGTTGCAGTGGCCAGCTCCGAACAGAGCTGAAGTAGGTGAACACTGCTGGCGTAGTGAACTTCCGGGTAGTGGCCCCAGAACGGGTGTACTGCGGGGCGAAACGAACCTGCGTGCGTCAACTTTCGGGCAAAGCGGTCCTCTGCGCAATTTTAGGCCAAACCGATCATCATCTCACTCTGACCACTATCGCCGAAATGGCGTCTTTGGTCATTTCGACAACTATGGACAGCACGGCCATCGAACCTGAATGACAGCTAAACTCAAAGCGATCTAAAACGTCGTCCACCTGGACGACAGCCGCTGCATGTCCTCTGCCGCCCTGTCGTACCGCAAAAACCATAAC
Organism: Alphaproteobacteria bacterium; assembly: GCA_036394195.1. Lineage (GTDB taxonomy): Bacteria > Pseudomonadota > Alphaproteobacteria > CACIAM-22H2 > CACIAM-22H2 > DATJPD01. The sequence continues at coordinate 50,278 of DASWFO010000245.1, forward strand.
CGACCGCGCCAGACCGGGGGGTTCATATGCAAGGCATCGACATGCCGCAAGCCGTGGATCTCTCGACCATGGCCGCTATACTTCGCCGCTACTCCAAATCGGTCATCGTCGGCTCGGTGCTCGCCTGTTCCGGCATTGCCGCCACATTGAGCGCTATGCCAGACCGCTACACGGCCGAAGCTGTCCTTTCGGGGGAGAACACCCCCGGCGCCCTCCAGGATTTTGACGGCATCAGAATAGAGACCCGGACCGGTGCCGCACCAGGCACGGACTCCGAAGCTACGGTGATGCAGTCTGACGGCTTTTTATCGCGGCTACTGGCCGCGGTGGGATGGCAGCAGGTGCTGCAAGGCCATGACGAAGGTCGGTTGGCCGCATGGGCCACCCAAATCCACGCATGGATGGGCGACACCCAGCCGGACGCTCGTATCCGCGACGAGACCCGGGCATTCAAGACGCTGAAGAACAACCTCGCGGTTTTCGGCGATGAAAAATCGCCGGTCCTGAGAATTCGTTACACCGATGAGGACCCGACGCTCGCGGCAAACATCGTGAACGCCGCGGCCAAGCAATTGCTGGACGACCGCCGCTCGACACATGAAAGCCAATTGGCCGCCACAATCGGCGCATTGAACGAGCAAATCGACAAGGTCCATGCGCAAATAACTGCGGCCACAGAGCAGGCGTCACGGCTTCGGACCAACCTCAACTATTTCGCCACTCCCTCCGGGACCATTCTGGCGCAGCAGATCACGGTCGCCACTCAAGCGGTGTCGGATGCGGCGGTTGCCGTCTCGACTGCGAATGCTCAGTACAGCGCGGCCGTCGCCAGCGTCGGCCCTCACCGGGACAATCGGGCGCTCAACAATCTCGTGGACTCCCCGACGCTTCAGCGCTTGGTTTCGGAAGAGACGACGCTGCAGCACGATGACGCCGAGCTCGCAAGCTCGTTTGGAGAGCGCTACCCCGAGAGGCTCGAGATCAAGAGCCGGCTCGCGAATGTCGGCACTGCGATCCAGAGAGAGATTTCGCGCCAGCTTGCCGCATTGCGCCAAAGAGTCACGGAAGCGCAGCAACGTCAGGAAGCTCTCCAGGAGCGCCTGAACTCACTGCGCACCAAGACGGCTGAAGCCGGCCAAGTCGATCTGGCGATCCAGATCAACGAGCGCCAGCTGGATGGGCTGCTCCATTCACAGAACGGTCTGGTCCGGCTGCTGCAACAACTCGAATTCGGCAACGCGGGCACTGACCGGCTGCACGTCGCATCCTGGGGAGTTCCCCCGGTGATGCCGTCGCAACCGCATCGATTGCTGGTCTTCGCGATCGGCTCGATCGTGATCGTCGGCCTCGCCTTCACCATCGCCGTCGCATATGCCGTCGCCACGCGAAAGTGCATGACCCTGGCCGGTGTGCGAGCGGCGGGTTTGGCGCTTGAGGTTTTCACCCTGCCGGTCATACGGCGATCGCGCCGGCGGCAGCTATTGGGGAATCCGAGACGAGGACGCTGGCTCGACCGTTGTCTCATGCGCCGCATCCGCGATATCGCGCTTTGGATGACGACTGAAAAGGGTGCGCAGCCGATCACCGTCGCCGTGAGTTCGCTTTACCCTGGGGAGGGCAAGACGACGTTATCGCTGTTGCTCGCGTACGGCTTCGCGTCCATGGGGCGTCGTGCGCTGGTGCTCGATTGTGATCAGTGCAGCAACGGCGCGACGAAGCGCTTGGCGGCGATCGCCTCGACCGACTCACCGACCCCGCCGGCCCTGTACGACGATCCGAACGACGGCGCGACAATACGGCATACCCGTTGCGACGGCTTGTCCTACGCCACGGCAAGCAAGAAAGTCTGCCAGATGGCCTTCACCGGCGATACGTCGGAATTGCGGCGCTGCCTCGAGAGATTGCACGCTGAATTCGACGTCATCGTCATCGATATGCCGCCCGTGGCGCCCGTGACCGAGGCGATCAACCTGACGCCGTTGAGCACATTCCGTCTTCTTGTCACGGATTGGAAGAGCGCCAGGTTCGACCGCCTGGCCAGCGTCCGGGCGCTCTTTGAGCGCTATCACTCGACAATAGATGTCATCGTGTTCAATCGGTGTTCCGATGACCGGGATGCCCGGCGGGCGCTGCGCCGTTCAGGTTACGACCCCGAAGAACGCATTTTCCGGGCGGCCTGATTGCTCCGACGAACCCGCCAAATTCAACGATCTGTCACTCCATCATGCCCGGTAGATCCAATGTATTCGTGCCGTGCCGCAGGAGAGCGGAGCAGTTGATGACACACTACTGCGCGCGGAGCTGATGCATGCATGTCGGACTGATCTGTGGATCCATTCCGTCGGTCCGGTGCGGCGTCGCGGATTATTCCCGCCTCCTAGCGGATGCATTGGAAGTTGCAGGCATCCGGATCACTCGGCTCGACGGCTCGGATTGGTCCTTGCGCGCGCTGCACAGGATGCTGAAGCGCGCGGATCGACAGGGCTGTGACGCTCTGCACATCCAATATCCGGCGATGGGATTTGGCTGGAGCCTCGTTCCGCATGCGATCGGCTATTTTGCACGCGTGCCGACCGTCGTCACTCTTCACGAGTTCGATCTTTCCGTGTTGCCGCGCAAAATCTCCATCGCGGCGTTCGCGGGTGGCGTGCGGCATTTGGTGTTCACCACGGACCGCGAGCGCGCGGCATTCGTGCGGCGAATGAGCTGGGTGTCACCGCGCACATCGATCGTTCCGATTGGCAGCAACGTTCCCTTCCTTGCTCCATGTCCTCCGACGGAGCCGGTCATTGCCTGTTTCGGTCAGGTCAAAGCGAACCGCGGCTGGGAAGCGTTCATCGAGCTTGCCCGGCACGCCCAGGCGGGCGGCCGCAATTACCGGTTTCGGATGATCGGCAGTGCCATTCCGGGGCAACAGGAGTACCTCGCGACGCTGCGGCGAAGCACCGCGAACTTGCCTATCGATTGGCAACTCGACATGGCGCCCGATCGCGTCGCCGTCGCGCTCTCGACGGCAACGCTGGCCTATCTTCCCTATCCCGACGGCGTTTCCGCGCGCCGAGGGAGCCTTCTGGCGGCGATGGGAAACGGGCTGCCGATCGTGACCTCGTCAGGTGCGGCGTGCCCACCCGAGCTCAAAGAGATCGTACACCTCGTACACGGCACCTCCGAGGCGCTTGGCCGGGTCGATGCCATCGTTCGGGCCCCGGCTCTGGCGCGAAGAATGCGCCGCGCGGGCACGACCTTCGCCGCTCGCTTCGGATGGGATTCGATTGCGCAGAAGCACGCCGCGATTTACGAGCGCGTGCTTCGCCGCTCGTCACCGCCTGCCTCGGAAGAAACCAGACCCTACGACGTCTCATGTCACTGACGCCCATTGGTGCCATCGCCATCCTGTTTGCCGGATACGCACTGACGTGCAGTCCCGCGTGGTCCTATTATGCCGCCGTTTTTTTCATGGGATTTTCCGGCTGTGCACTGGTGAACGTGGGCGGCTCCTTCGGGCTGGGGCTCTCGTTGTTCTTCTTCTTGTGCTACGCCGTGGCGCTCAACTGGGGTCGTGACAGCGGGCGAATGATTGCCTGGGTGAGAGATCAGATCTTCCCGCTGTGTCTCACGGTGCTGCTAGCGTTATCGGTGTTAATCTCTCTTTGCCCACCGGCTCTGAAAGGGGAGATGCTCTCAATCACCGTCTCGATTTCGGTTTTCATGGGCGTTGGCCTGGTTCTGACTTGGCTTACGGTTGCATTCGTCCACTCGGAGCGCCGCTTGCTGACAGTTCTCCATGTGGAATTCGTCTCCGTCGTGTTCATCTCGGCCTGGGGAGGCCTTCAGCTCGCCTGCGTGCTGCTGCACATCCCTTATCCCAGCGCTATCTTCAACAACAGCGCCAGCCATTCTGCGTTGCTGTACGGTGCTGGGACGTCGGGCAGTTACGTTCGGATCGGATCGGTCGCCGTCGAGCCATCGGTCCTCGTGCAGTCCATCGGCATCCCCTTCTCTATCGCGGCCACGCTCCTCTACATGGGCGTATCGGAACTCCGACGGTGGAGTATCGCCACGGTCGTGGCAGGGTCCTTCGCGATTCTCTTCTCAACGTCGACGACGGGCTATTTCGGAACTCTGCTACTGCTGGCACTCTTACTTGTGGAACGCCCCCGGCGCATCCTCAGTCTCGTCCCTGCGGTCGTTGCCGGGGCTGCCGGGATGGTGCTCCTTGTTCCCGACCTCGCCGACGCGATCATCGAGACAACGATCACGAAACCACAGTCGTGGTCATTCGTACACCGTTTTGATTCCATCAGGAGCGGACTCGAGATCTTCCTGGCGAACCCGATCACCGGCGGTGGTACCGACAAGGAGCCAGCGAAGAGCTTGCCCGTGTTCCTCCTTGCGAACCTCGGCCTCGTCGGCGCGATCGTCTTCGGTGCGCTGATGGTAAACCTCGTTGCCGGACTGATCTCGCTTCGGACGCGACTGCGGTTTCAGGCGGAAGCCGGCCAATCGAAGCATGCCCGGTTTTGGATGGCCTTCTGCCTTGGCCTCTTGAATGCGCTCATCGTGTCGTTGGCCATGCAGTGTGTCGCCGGCGCCACGTACGCTTTTCCGGACTTTTGGGTCCTGCTCGGACTGATTATTGCGACGCAGCGAGCGGTCGATGCCCATCGTGCGGTCACTCCATCGCGGCCAACGGCCTGGTTCCAGCGGATCGATGCCGCGCAACTCCAAGGCGGCGAGGCGACCTGATGCGACCCCCGAACAATATCGCCATCTATGATCGGAAGCAGAACGGCGCCTCCTCGCGTCGTTCGTACGCACTACCGAGCGCAAAGGAGCAACCTAATTACGCGACGCATATCGCGGTCGTGGATCCTCGTCCGGTTGCGCGCGAAATGATCGTCCAATGGATTCGCCGTCATCATCGTACACGAGCGGTCATGTCGTTCGAGACGGTCGGCAACCTGCTGACGGGAGGATCGAACCTTCAAAGCGCCGCCCTGGTCATCCTGGGCGGCTTTTTGCTGGAGGATGCGAGACACGGTTTGGACAAGGCGATCGAAGATCTGCTCGAACGACGCCCCACTCTTCCCGTCATCGTCATCGGCGATCGCGATGAGCCGAACCTGGCGAGAGCAGCATTACGAACGGGCGCCCGGGCCTATCTGCCGCTTACATCGGATTCCCAGGTCGCCACTGCCGCAATCAACCTCGTGCTGGCCGGAGGATCGTACGTTCCCCTCGCAGCCACGAGCGGTCTTGATCAAGCGACGCCGGACCTGCGGCGCCACCTTCCGGCGGGGGCGAACTCCGCTTCCGCGACGGACCTCAACGACCTTTGCACCACGAGTCCGTGCTGCAAGCAGGTTCGGCTGACACCGCGAGAAGCCGATGTGCTGCATCTTCTCCGGCAGGGCGAGCCGAACAAACAGATCGCCCGCCACCTCGGAATGCACGAGAGCACCGTGAAGACGCACCTCAGTAATCTCATCCGGAAATTCGAGGTCAAGAACAGAACCGGCGTGGTTCTGCGAGCCGGTCAGATGGGCCTTCCCACCGAACTCGCCGCCTCCAAGCACTAGCGTCGGCAGGCGATCGGGAGTCCCGATGCAGAAGAGAACCGCACGGGCCTATTTCTGGGCGATCGTCGAGACCGGGAGCCGCCAGTGTCTCGGCATGGTTTTTTTCCTGATCCTGGCGCGTCTCCTGCCGCCCTACACATTGGGCCTCTTTGCCGCGGCAACCGTCAGCCTTGATCTCGCAAAATGTTTCTTCGACGAACCCGTCGGTGAAGTTATCGTCCAGCGGCACCGCATTACTCGAGCGGAGGTGGATACTCTTTTCTGGACCCTTCTGCTTGTTGCAATCGCGATGTTGGGCGCGATCGACGCTGCCGCCGGCCTGCTCGCGAGCCTTTACCATGCACCCGAAATCATCGCCATCACGTGTGCGCTCTCGATTGCGACATTGATCGGCAGCCTGGCAACCGTGCCGCAGGCGCTGATCCGCCGTCGGATGGATTTTCGCTCGCTCGCGAATCGGCAGATGGCAGGCCACATCCTGAGCGGCAGCGTGACAGTGGGAGCAGCCTTGCTGGGATGGGGCGTTTGGAGCCTGGTTGCCGGCCAAATCGTTGCGACGACGGTATGTACGATCCTTGTGTGGCGGGCCGTCAAATGGCGTCCCCGGCTTTCGGTCTCGGGGCGGGCACTCGTTTCAATGCTGCCCTATGCACGCAGCATCGTGCTGATCAGATTGATCCAGACGGCGCGGGGTCAAATCGACAAGCTCCTGATTGGCGCCATGTTCGGAATGGAGGTCCTCGGCTTCTATGCCGTCGCCATCCGCATCGCCGGCGTCCTGACCGATGGCGTGCTCGGCGCATTCAATCAGGTCAACCTGGTTTCGCTCGCAAAGACGCAGCGCAGCGCTCTCTTCAACGAGCGGTTTTACGCGATTCAGACCTTCACCGCCTTAGCCCTCGGTCCCGCTTATACCGCGCTGCTCACGAGTGGCGGAGAGCTTGTCAGCGGGTTGCTTGGCGGCGGGTGGCACGAAGCCGGGCGGCTGCTCCCGTGGCTCGCGATCAGCGGATGCTGTGCCGTCGTGTTCGATACCCACAGCGTCGCGTTTCGGTCTATTAACCGGCCATCTTGGGCCCTCGCGATGAGCGGCCTCTCGCTCGCGGCTGATGCGTTGCTCATTGTATTCGTCGGGCGCTGGAACATCCTCACGCTGGTCTCCGCCATCGCGATCAAGAATATCGCGGCCGCCGCACTCGTCACGCTGTTGGGGCACGCGACGCTCGGGACGCACGTCGCGATCTATGCCGCCCGACTGCTTCCGGTGCTGCTGGCGTGCGCCGCAATGGCTGCCGCGAGCGTCCTCGTTGAAAAGAGTCTTTCCGACCACGGCATCATGATTCGCGTCGGCGGCAGCCTTGGGGCCGGTGCGCTCGTCTACGTCGCGATTTCAGCGGCGGTGTTCCGCGACAGCCTGAAATCTCTGAGAGACTCCTATCTGGCGGCCACGCATGTGTGAACGCGCGGATTGCCTGACAGGCGGCTCCACCAGTCAGATCCCGTGAAGGAGGTTCCAATGAGTGCCACGGTTCATCCGACCACAATGTCGTACAAGGAAATGGCCGGCCAGTGGGTTCCCCGGTGGCTGTACGAACTGACGCTCGGTCTCTTTCGAAATACTCACCGCACCTATAGCCAGTATGGCCAGGATGCGGTCTTGCTGTCCTACCTCAGACGCCGGCACTGGGAGGCCGGTATCCCCACGGGGCTCGGCCGATATCTCGAGATCGGTTCGTTCCTCCCGGTCACGCATTCGAACACCTATGGCTTGTACAGGCGGGGGTGGAGCGGCGTCACGGTGGAGGCCATGCCGCATACGGCGGCGGCGTTCAAGCTCCTACGGCCCAGGGATCGGCATCTCGCGCTCGCGGTCGCTCCGACAGCCGGGACACTCACGTTTTATCACTGGGGCGACGTCAACGGCTTCAACACCGCGTCCGAGGCGCAGGCTGAAATCGGGGCGCGTCAGCTGGGCAGGGAACCAGAGAAAATTACGGTGCGGGCGCAGACGCTTTCGCAGATCATCGACGATAATTGCGATCTGCTGCCGGAGATCGACCTATTGTCGATGAGCGTAGGAGGTGTCGATTTTGCCGTCCTTTCATCCAACGACTGGGACCGGCACCGCCCCAAGATCATCACGACCCAGGTATTCGAGGCGCACTGCGACCGCGCCGTCAGCTCCCCGACGTATCGTCTGCTGACGGACAAAGGCTATCGTCTCTATGCCTGGACACCGCCCTGCCTGATCTTCCTGCGAGGCGATCAGTTCCCGTTCAGAGGCAGCTGAGCGCTGTCCTCGTGGCGCCGGGAGTCGCTGTCGCCGGCGCACGGGAAAATGGCGCATTCGCGCCTGTTGGCAATGGACCAGACATTCTCGCCGACAAGGACGAAGTCTCGGTCGAGATCTGCGACCGCCCGAAGGAAGTTTCGGGCCGTGGCGCACCCGGTGAGCAGCCAATCATGAACCTCCATGATGACAACGGGGAAGCTTGAGAGCCACTCAGTGTTCTTGGAGAACAGTTCCTTCTCTGCTCCTTCGATGTCGATCTTGCAGATGAACGGCTGAGAGTTCGAGTTGCTGTCGAGGATGTCTGCAACGGTGATCGCGTCGATGGCGCCATCACTGGCCGACTCGGTCCGATAACCCCAGGCTTCGTCTTCGGGGTTGACGATCGTCATCCGCCCCCGCTCGCTGCCGATCGCCGCGTGAACCGCTGTGACGTCCGGCGCATTCCTTCGCAACATGTTGATATTGTCGCTGTCGGGCTCGACCGCAACGATCCTGGCCCGAGGCCATGACTTGCGAAAATAAAGGCTGGCCAGTCCGATATTGGCCCCGAGGTCTATAACGAGGGGCTCTTGCATCGAGCGATACAATCGCGCAATGGCGTGACGGTGCGGAATCTGATTGACGTTGTAGCTGCCCGCGAGGAAGACCTGCTCGAAACTCTCCAGATCGCTCGTGCCGGGCCTTAGATAGACGGGCGTGTTGAAAGCGCCGTTCCTGGCGACAACGTTGACCACTTCGATCCCCATTTGTCGGCGCCGCGGCCGGAATTTGAAGTCCCGGGCGCCGCGGTGTGGCCGCCGGTCGAGAAACATCTTGGCGAGCGTTTTCGGGCGCCGAATCACGTTTGGCTCCACAAAGGCGCGGGGAGGCGATCGAATATCGAATCACACATGGCGTTCATTTCATGAGACGGTAAATCAACGACGTCAGGCGTGTTGCGTCAGACGCGATGCCTGTGAGGACCGCGCATGGCAGGACCGCGAACATGAGCGCCCACGCCGTCGCTGCGAGCCGTTTCCGCACGCTGTAGGCCGGCCATCGCCACACCGCATTGATATAGCGAATCGCCAGCCTGGCTACCGAATCATCGCTGCTGATCCGCCGGTCCGGCAGCAGCTTCGCCAAAGTGAGCCGCTGCCGCAGATGATGCGGCCAGGCAGCAACCGCCAGAGCTGCGCGTCCCTTACGCCGGCGTAAAACGGCATTGACCAGCTCCACGACCTCCAGGTCATCGGCCAATTTGTCCGCTAAGGTGGACGGATCGTGTTTTGACATATTGCGACCATGGCGACGCCACGCCGCGCAAGGCGTAGCAATCGCACGTACTTCGCCGTGTAATGCAGCCATCGCGATCTGATACGTGTCGGCGCCCTGCCTGAACTGTGGCTCAGGAATCGGCGGGATCCGATCAAGCACACGGCGAGAATAAGCATTCCCGGACGTCGGCGGTGACGGGTAGAACCCGAACTGACGCAACAGGCCGGTCATATCACCCGATCCCAGGCGCGCGGCCATGATTTCGCCCGTCTGCCGCCCGTCTGCATCGATGATATCGAGCGGGTAATGAACCTTCGCGACCTTGGGCCCGAACGCTTCTACGATTCGAGACGCTGCATCGGGATACAAGTAATCGTCTGCATCGAGGAACACGACGATGTCACCGCTGCAGTGCCGGAAACCGGCATTTCGCGCCGAGGCCTCCCCGCCGTTTGTTTTACGCACGACAGTGATCTTGGATTGGTAGTGGTCGAGGATCCACGGCGACCCGTCTGTAGAGCCGTCATCGACGACCACAACCTCGACATCAGCGTAATCCTGAGCCAGGGCGCTCTCGATCGCTTGCGGGAGGTACCGCTCGTAATTGTAGTTTGTAATGACTATCGAGCACTTCGGCGGCGATGGCATGATGTGCAGCCCCTGCAGTGCACTCAATTTCACGCGAACACATCGATCGACCTGGCGTTCGGTCGAACGGGCCAGGGCATGCGTAACGAGCCCGCTATAGGTCACGTCCATTCGTCCGTCTAGCACGCAGATGGGCCGTCGTGAGTCCAATAGACTTCCAGCGGCGCAAAGGTTTTCGTGCCAAGGCCGGGGAGTTGCGCGATGAGCGATCTCCCGGTGGGATTGACCGCAACGACGGTCGTTCGGCAATGCGTCTTGATAGTGACCGCGTTGACGCTCGAGGCGGTGTTGGCGGCCGCCACAGCGCCCTCGACATAATGCGCAAGCATATATTTGAGCTCTGCAACCAGGGTCGGCATATAAGCCAGCAGCGTCGGGGCAAATGCGAAGCCCTTGAAGCCGGAATAGTTGTCGTCGAGTGCATAGATAAAAATGCCTCTCGCGCCGTGGTTCAACGCCAGATACGCCATAGCCCGCAGCTCCTGCGGCGTTGGATAGCGGCCCGACTGCGGATAGGCGCTATCGGGCGGAATGGAATGCGCCTGTGCCGCAAACATGACCGGCACATTCGGACCGACGGAGCTCACGTTCGCATCGACATGTGCGCCGATTGAGTTTTCAAGATTGTCGGTCGGCGGATGACCGTACTGATAGCCGGGCCAGCGCACGGGATAATCGTCGAGCCCGATGACGTCGGGAAGTGCGTTCATGCCATTGCGAACGTTCCCATCACGGTCGCCCATGATGAATGTCGGATGGTGCGGATCATTCGCTTTTATCGTGGCGATGGCCGATTTGACGACGGACAGCGTCGCATTCGGGGAGTACTGCGGCTCGTCTATGACGTAACTGAGAAACGCCGGAAGGCGCGAGAGATCGCGGGCGATGGTGTCGACGCCGGCGCTTGCTCCGCTGCGGACGTAATCGCTGTACTCGAAGCTGTTCAGCACTCCGCTTTCGCCCATCGTGAGAAATTTGTCTTTGAGGGCGGCCGCCGATTCAGGTGCGGGGCGAGGGCCGTCCCCCATCACGCAGTTGAACCCCATCTCAGCCGCCTGCTGCCAGGCGTTCGCGTGATGGAGGCAGACCGGGTAAAACGACTTGCCATCCACCAGAAAGTCTTTGTGGTTCCCAATCGTGACCGTGTTGGACTGCGCGGCGCGGCCGCCGGCCATCAGCAGCGCACAAATGCCTATGCCGCAGATGCGTCCGATCACCGCGAGAGCATGATTTTTTCCACGTGACGTACGCATGATGATGGTTCCGCTGTGCTACGGACGAGATAGGAGCGGCGATCGGCTTGAGGACGGCACCGTTCTCATGCAACGAGGCTTTCTGAGACGGATCGCGGTCTGGCGGCCGGCGCATCGCCGAGCAACGAAGAGAGGCCGGCCCGCAGGCTTGTCCGGGCGCGGAAGCCGAGACGCGTTTCCGCAAGCGACGGATCGCCGATCGAGACGTGGATGTCGCCCGGCCTTCGTTCGGCGAATCTCACCGCCGTGCGAGCGCCAAGCTTTTCGTCGATCATGACCACGAGGTCCAGCAATGACGTGCCGCGGCCCGTGCATATGTTCATGATCTCGGCCCGCTCGCCGCACCGGCTCATCGCGGCGATGACGCCGCGGACCACGTCCTGCACGTAGACAAAGTCTCTGGTCTGCGTTCCGTCACCAAAGATCGTGATCGGCTCTTTCGAACGGGCGTGCCGGCAAAATATCGAAATGACGCCGGAATACGGCGAGTGGGGATCCTGCCTCGGGCCGTACACGTTAAAAAAGCGAAGCCCGCATGTCGGCAGGCCGTGGATGGGAAACGCCGTGGAGGCATGCAGCTCGCATCCGAGCTTGTCGACGCCATAGGGCGATTCCGGGCAGGTGCGGGCGGATTCACGGAGCGGCGGATCCGAGTTCCTGCCGTAAACGGCGGCGGACGACGCGTAGACGACGGGGATAGGTCCGCCATTCTTCGCCGAGCGGGCGGCGGCGAATACCGTGATCGTCCCCGTCAGATTGGTGTGGTGCGCGTCGATCCAATTTCGGTTGCAGCGCTCGACCGAGGAGACGGCTGCGAAGTGAAACACGCCATCCGCACCTCTCATCGCAGCTTCGACGGTTGCGAAGTCGGTGACGTCACCGACGATCAGCTCGGCACTCACGGGTTTGTTTCGAAGCGCTCCCGATGACAAGTCGTCCAAAATCCGGACCTCGTGTCCCGCCGCGAGGAGCATGTCGGCGCTGTGAGATCCTATGAAGCCGCAGCCGCCGGTGACGAGGTATCGCATCGCTCGCTGCCCTTCTTATCGCACCGCCGTTCCACCAGGTTCGGGGGGTCATACGCGAGGCTGCATGTGACGCGACCCAGCGGCAATGACGACGGACGTCCCTCATTCTTTGGCAGGGTTCGGCCTAGGTCGAATGGCGGAGACCGATGCCGGACGGGCCGCGTCCGGCGTCCTGGCCTAGGCCCAGACGAGCGCCTTCCACCGCCCGAGAAACGGATGTTCGACTGGGCTATGTTAAAGAGCCGGTCAGTCCGCGGCTTCTGCGCTGCCGTTCCTTCACCGACGGCGGGATATCTTCGACCCGCTCAAAAAACTTGTAGAACGCCAAAGCCTTCTGTTCCCGCTCCGTCCCGGCAAAATAATATCGCGTGAACAGCTCGGTTTCGACGTTGAGAAGATAAGCAATGTGCAGGATAGCTGTGTCAAAGCAGAATACCCGGTGGATGTTCGGGGCCGCCAGGAGGTGAACCAGGTCTTGCACCGTCGTGCGGCCACGCAGGTCGTGATCCACAAGGCTCGAATAATCGCGACCATCTCGCTCGCGGTCGCGCGTCGTACCGACATGGACAACGGCTCCGCCCGTTGTCTCCTTCAGATGTGCAGCTCGCCGCAGCATAGCGCGTTCCCGCCACGGCAGCTTTCGATGCAGCCCGGAGTCGATGTAGTTCGATAAGACGATCAGTGGCCGGGTCTCCGGCAGACAGAACTTTGCGAGAACTGCGTCGGGAAAGAGCGCAAATGGCAGAATGCGCGTCCTGTCAATCCGGCGTCCGACTTCGGGGACATCAAACCAGTCCGCGAACGCCTCGATGAAGAAGTTTGCGATCGGCCGACGGATCGCCCGCGATGCCATGTAGAAGACAAAATAATCTGCGGCCGGCCCGTACAATCCCAACGCGGCGCGCAGGACTTCATGCCGCGAAACGACGAGAGCACCGGGTTGAGGGCGGCTTTCCGCGCGGCGCACATCGCCAAATAGAAAACCGAGCTGGCGTGCGTGCGTCATGCTGACGTCGAACCCGGCTTCCTTCAAGTGCTGCACGAATGGGCGGAAAAAGATCTGATCGCCCACATGGATCAGGGGGTGATCCAGATGAAGGATGACCGGCCGCCGACGATCCAGTTGCATTCGAGCGGCGGTCGTGAAAACCGCACCATTGAACGCACGCAGGCCCGGAACGCCGACATGCCCGAAACGAGTGAGAGCCTTGTTCCAGTAGTGTTCTGTGCGGTTCAACGGTAACAGCTCCCTCCTCGTCAGCGGGCGCCCTCTCCGAGCAGAACGACGCGCGCCGTTCTCATGACGACGAAGAGGTCGAGGAGGACCCCGGCGCGTTCGACATAGAAGAGGTCGAATGCGAGCTTTCGCTTGGCATCCTCGATCGAGGCGCCATAGGGGTAATTGATCTGGGCCCAGCCTGTCAGACCCGGCTTGACGGCGTGGCGAATGCGATAGCACGGCACGCGGGCGGTCAGTATCTCGACGAATTCGGGTCTCTCGGGGCGTGGACCGACGAAACTCATGTCGCCTCGGAGGATGTTGAACAGCTGCGGCAGCTCATCGAGATGGAAGTGGCGCAGCCAGTGGCCGACGCGGGTCGCGCGAGGATCTCGCTGCGAGGCCCATTGGGGCGCCTGGCTCACCTCCGCATCGATACGCATGCTCCTGAATTTGTAGATGACGAACGGCCTGCCATTCAGGCCGACGCGGGTTTGGCGGTACAGGATCGGCCCCGGTGAGCTCAGTTTCACGGCAACGGCGATGGCGACAAGCATCGGAGCCGCCAACAGAAACAGGGAGGCCGCAATCGCGAGGTCGACCACGCGCTTCGTGAGCAGCCACATCACGCTGCGCTTCAAGGAGCAATGGAAAGCCCAGTGGGCCTCATAGCCGTCGGATGGTTCGATTGCCCGCATTTGCCTCTGCAGGAACGCGTCGGCGCTCGCCACGTCGCAGCCGCGAAGTTTCAGTTCGGAGGCGATCACACGGAGCCAAGCATCGCCGGCCGCCGGCGCCATGATGACGCATGCCGCGTTGTGGCGCTTTGCGAACTGAAGGAGCGCTTCCACGTGCTCGCGAACGACTAGGTCGCGCGGGGAGGCGTCGCCGCTTGGAAGAGGCCGCGGCAGCTGGGCACGGGCGATGTAGAAAAACGTGCCGAGCCTGCCTTCCAGATCGGCAATCCAGCGATCGATAACCGCGTCATCTCCCGCTACGACGAGAACCGGACGGGCTGAAACTCGCGATCGGCCGCTGAGGCTATCGCGCGCAATACTCCTTCCCAAAAACAGCCAATGAAGCGCTGCCCCACCGGTCACAGAGATCGCGCATGTGAACCCGACGTAAGTCCAGAATGCCGGGGCGGCCCAAGAGCCCGCGCTCAGCAGAATCGCGCCACCATATAGACTCACCAAGCGACCCACGACGGTCGGCCAGTGATATCGGCGGCTGGCGTAGGCGCCCATCAGGTAAAGGAGACCCAGGCAAACGAGTTGGATGCAGACGAGAAGTGTCGCCGTGTGACTGTCTATGATCAGAAGCGACGTTCCCGCACCTAGCGACCAGGCGAGCGCTGCGACGGTGGTGATCAGCAGCCCGTCCAGGGTGGCGGCGGCCCGGCTGATCTGCTCGTCGAACGTCTGAAAGATCGCTCCCATCTGCCGGCCTCCCAGATGGCATACCTCCAGGTGTTCTGATTCTTCGGTATGCCGATCCTACGCTGCAGACCGCGGGTCCGGCGTGCAACGCCAACTGAGGTCTTTCGTCCCTTCGCCGGAGCCGACCTAGGCCGAAGGGCTGATGAGAGGGTCAAGGAGATCCTTTTCGAATTCGAAGCGCCGGATGCCGCCGCCGATGGTCTTGTTGCTGGGTGCCGGCACAACCACCTCTCGCAGCAGCCGGTAGCCGGCCGACGTGTAGAGAGCGATGGCGGCACTCTGCAGCTCAGACGTGCTGAGGACGATCCTGGACGCACCCTGAAGCCGACAGGTCCTTTCGGCGTGCGCCAGCAACACCGCGCCCAGGCCTTGCCGCCGACGCTCGGGGTGCACATACATCCGGCGCACCTCGATCGCACGAGGCCCGGCGGCTTCCAGCCCGACGGTGCCGACGATGCTTGGGCCGTCAACCGCCACCCAGAAGCTGCTCCCCCGCGCCGGATCGTAATACTCGCCGATTCGGTCGATTTCCTCGCGCAGCGCAAGGTCGATATAAGCCGTGAAGCGCTCCCGCAACGCGGCGGGCGCCAGCTCGCGATTGATGCCGATAAACAGCTCTCGGACCTGGCTCCGATCGCCGTCTTCATAGCGTCTGATGAACCCGCTCCAGGGCATCGGTGGCCGATCTTAAGCGTCGGCACCGCTAAGAGGTAAAGCATCTTAATTGACCGGGCTGGAGCCGGGTCTCAGCCTAGCCGCAAGCCCGGCGATCGGCTAAATTCCGCGCGCCTCGCCACCATCTGGGACCTGGAGTCGCATGAGCGCCAAGCCGGACAGCGCCAAACCGGAACCTGCCAAAGAGCGGGCGCGCGCCGACGCCACCGCAGCGGCCACCACCCTGGTCGAGGCCCTGCCGTACATGAAGCGCTACGCGCGGCAGACGGTGGTCGTCAAATACGGCGGCCATGCCATGGGCGACCAGGCGACGGCCACCAATTTCGCGCGCGACATCGCGCTCCTGAAGCAGGTTGGCGTCAATCCGGTGGTGGTGCATGGCGGCGGGCCGCAGATTGGCCAGATGCTCGAGAGGCTCAAGATCAAGAGCTCGTTCGTCGACGGCCTCAGGGTCACCGACGCGGCGACGGTCGAGATCGTCGAGATGGTCCTGTCCGGCTCGATCAACAAGGAAATTGTCGCCGCGATTAATGCCGCCGGGGGCCGCGCCGTCGGCCTGTCGGGCAAGGACGGCGGTCTCATCCGGGCCCGCAAGCTGACCCGCACCAAGCGCGACCCCGATTCGAACATCGAGAAAGTGCTCGACCTCGGCTTCGTCGGCGAGCCCGAGCGGGTCGATCCCGCCATCCTCGCGTCGGTCACCGGCGCCGATCTCATTCCGGTGATCGCACCGATCGGACTGGGGCCGGCCGGCGAGACATTCAACATCAACGCGGACACGGTCGCCGGCGCGGTTGCCGCCGCGGTGCGCGCCAAACGCCTCCTGCTGCTGACCGACGTCGTCGGCGTGCTGGACAAGAGCAAGACGCTGCTGCCGCGGCTGTCCGTGGGCGAGGTGCGGGCGCTGATCGCCGACGGCACCATCCAGGGCGGCATGATCCCCAAGGTCGAGACGTGCCTCGCCGCGGTCGAAGCCGGCGTCGGCGCGTCGGTGATCCTCGACGGCCGGGTCCCGCACGCGGTGCTGGTCGAGCTGTTCACCGAAAGCGGCATCGGCACGCTGATCTGCGGCTAACGCGCCGCGCCCGGTCGCGGCATGCGGCCCAGTTGGAGCAGCGGCTCAGATGGACCAGACGCGCTCTGCCGAAATCGCGGCGTGGATCACCGAGGCGGGGCTTGCCGGCCGGTCGGAGACCGAGATGCTGACCGGATTTTGCCAGCGCGCGACCGCCGCCGGCATCCCGCTGCGGCGCGTCATCGTCATCATCGACACCTTGCATCCGATCCACGAAGGGCACGCCTTCCGCTGGTATCACGGCAAGGACGAAGTGACCGTCATCGAGTACGGTCGCACCAACGAAGGGGTTGCGCTCGAAAACTGGCAGCGCAGCACGTTTTATCGCGTGCTGCAGTCCGGCCAGCCGCTGATGCGCTGGCGGCTGACGCCCGAAGCGGAGGCGGAATTCCCGGGGCTTGCCGAGTTCCGGGCCGAGGGCATGACCGACTACGTAGCGCTGATCAACCGTTTCGCCGCCGAAGGCATCATCGGCGACATGGACTGCGTCTATTCGGCGTGGATGACCGACGCGCCGGACGGGTTCAGCGAAAGCGCGATCGCCGCCCTGCAGGCGCTGATGCCGTTCCTGGCCCTGGCGATCAAATCCGCATCCCTGGCGCGCATTACGTCGACCCTGGTCGAGACCTATCTCGGCCGGGACGCCGGCCGGCGCGTGCTGCGCGGACGGATCGCCCGCGGCGTGGCCGACCGGATCGATGCCGTGCTGTGGTTCAGCGACCTGCGCGGCTACACCAGGATCACCGACACCGCCGATCCCGGGCACATCATCCCGCTGCTCAACGACTACGCCGATGCGGTGATCTCGGCCATTCACCAGCAGGATGGCGATGTGCTGAAGCTGATGGGCGACGGCACGCTCGCGATCTTCACGGCTGACGAGCGCCAGCCAGCGTGCCGGCGCGCCCTCGAGGCGGCCGCCGCGGCACGGACCGCCATCGGGGAGCTCAATGCGCGGCGCCTGGCCGAGAACCGGCCCGCCACCGAGATGTATCTCGGCCTCCATGTCGGCGAGGTGTTCTACGGCAATATCGGCAGCACCGAGCGACTCGATTTCACGGTCGTCGGACCGGCGGTGAACGAGGTGAGCCGGATCGCCGCAATGTGCCGGTCGGTCGATCAGCCGGTGCTCATGTCGGCGGCGTTCGCCGGGGCCCTGAACGACCCCCGCCGCGTGGTGTCGGTCGGCCGCTATGCGCTGCGCGGGGTCGGACGGCCGCAGGAATTGTTCACGTTGGACAGCGGTGCGCTCGTCTCCCCCAGCTCACCCCAACCCTCTTCGCCCGCGAAGCCGGAGAGGGAGTAGATCAGCCGCCGAAGAACTCGACCTGCCATTTCATTTCTTCGACAGTCATGGCGTAGTCCTTGCCACCGCGCGGATGCAGCGCCTGGCGCGGCGAGATCCCGCCCATCCGGGTCTGGATCTGCACGGCGAGACGCGGCGGCAGGTCGGCTTTCCACGCCAGCGCCGTGACGCCCTTGGCGCTGCGCGCGGACAGGATCTTGTCGACCACGCCGATCGGGACCTGGGCCAACACCGCCAAAGCGGCGCGTACGAAGGCGCGCTGCCCGGCGTCGATCGCATCGGCAACCGCGTCCTCGTCGAGCTTGCCCTCCTTCTGCAGGCGCCGGACTTTCTCCTCCACCGTCTCGCCGCCATCGTCGTCCGCCGCGGCCTTTCCCGCCCCGGCGGCCTTCTCCTTGCCGTCTGCAGCGAGACGACGTGACACCTCGGTGGTGATCTGCTGGCGCGTGTCGGCGGGCAGGTCGCTGCGATTCTTCAGCACGTCGAGCAGCGAATCCGCGACGAACCGCGCGATGCGCATCGCGGCCCGCGCCGGCAGCGCCGGGCGTCGCACCAAGGGCTCATGCCAGGAGGTCCGGGCGGCGGCCCGGTCGATGATCAGGTCGAGCGTCTCTTCGCGGATCTGCGCCAATGGGTTGGCCAGCAAGGCGGCGACCGCGGGCTCGTTGTCGGCGGCGACGATCGCATCGGAGACCGCAGCGCCCAGGCGGTCGCGGCCGGCGATGGCCGACAGCACGCCCGAGGGCGGCGCGCCGGCGATGATGTCGAGCAGGTCTTCGTCGGTCAAAAGCGGCGAGAAGCGCAGGACCGGGCTGGCGACTGCGAGATCGGCGTCGCGCGCCAGGCCCCGGATGACCTCGGGCGGCACGTTCGCCATGCCTTCCACCGCGTCCGAAATCACCGCGCGCACGCGCGCCGCTTCATCGCGGGCCAGGACCTCGAGCATGTCGATGACACGCTGCCGCGCCTGGTTCTGCGCGTCCTGGGGCAGTCCCGGCAGCAGCCGGGCCACCTTCTGGGCCAGTTCGGCCCGCACCGCTTCGTCGCGATCGCGGAGCAGGAGCTCATCGGCCTGATGCGGCGTCGCCTCGTTGGCCGCGATCACCCGCCGCACCTCGGACGCCGTGTCCTCGGCGAGATAGTAGAGGATCTCCGGCCGGAGATCGCCGCGCGCCGCCAGCTTGCGCCGAACCCCTAGATCCGGATCGCGGGCGAGGCGCTTGGCCTCTTCGTAAGCGCGCTCGTCGCTCACGGGTTGGCCGCTCCGGCGCGGGTCTCGGCCGCGGTGAGCGCCACGGCATAGGCGCCCTTGCCGCGGCGCTTCACCTCGTACATCGCACCATCGGCCCGGGCCAGCAACTCTGCGATCGTTTCCGGCCCGGCGGGCTGGTACACCGCAAGCCCGACCGACAGGCCGAGCGGCTTGTCGGGGCCGGCGGAATACGCGGCGATCTCGTCCTTCAGCGCCAGGATCGCTTTGGCGCGCCCGACGGCCGCCTCCTTGTCCGCCGTGGCGAGCCACAGCGCGAACTCGTCGCCGCCGAGACGGGCGACGAGGTCGCTGGCGCGGGCCACACGGCGCAGACAAGCGGCAAGAGCCTTCAGCGCCGCGTCGCCGGCCGGATGGCCAAGCCGGTCGTTGACCGCCTTAAAGTTGTCGAGATCGACATACACCAGCGTCCCGGACTGGCCGGTGCGCTGGCAATCGGCCACGCCCTCTTCCAGCCGCATGGTGAAGCTGCGCCGGTTGAGCAGCCCGGTCAGCCCATCGGTGCGCGCCTGCTTGGCCAAAGCCTCATGATTGGCGATCTGCTCCTGCGCGATGCCGATCTGATCGGCGATCTTGGTCACGATGTCGCGATCGGACTCGCCCCAGCCAGGCTCGGCCGGCTGACGCCACAGCCCGATCGCACCGTTGATCTGCCGTCGAAACCGGGTCACGGCGCCGAGAAAATGTCCGCCGGGCAGCGCCGCCTCGATCTCGTCCGCAGAGGCGGAGCCCGCTGCGTCCGTCTCGGCCTTGAGGCGCCTGGCATGGGCCGCCAGTAAGGCCTCGGCGCCGGATGGGAGAGCGGTGCCGAACTCGGCCGCACTCAGCAGGGCTCCGTCCGCACTGCCGCCCCAGATGCGGCAGCCGGCCGCCCCCAGTGCGCGCGCCGCCGCCGACGCGGCGGCGGTCAGCATGGCATCGGGCTCGACCTCGTCGCGGATGGTGCGCACGATATAACCGACCAGGCGCTCGCGCATTTGGGCGTCGGCCAGGGCCGCGTCGCGGGCGTGGACTTCGGTGACGTCGCGCCACACGCCACGCGCACCGCGCCACGCTCCGTCGGCGCCGATCAGCGGCAGGGCCGAGATCGAGACGCAGGCCGGCGTGCCGTCGGCGCGGCGCAGCCACAGCTCGGCCTGATCGATCAGCGTCCGCGTCACGAACGGCGAGGCGCCCTTCGAATCCTGGTCGTCGATGAACGACGCGGCGGGCCGGCCGACGAAATCGGCGGCACTCCAGCCCAGCGCCCCTTTCGGTGACACGAATGTGAACACGCCGACGGCGTCGGTCTCCCAGGCGAAATCGCTCGAGATCTCGACCAGGTCCTTGAAGCGCTGCCGCGACTCGGTCAGCGCCTGGCGCAGATTGGCGGCCAGCGACACGTCACGCGCGAGGAGCAAAGCCCCGCCCGAGGAGCCGGGCAGCGGCACGATCCACAGATCATAGGTGAGCGACACCCGGTCGCGCGCGATGACGATAGTGTCGGTGCGGGCCGGCCCGTCCTGGACCGAGGTCACAAGGGCCGCCAGCCCGTCACGGCCGGCCCGCGCGGTCACTTCGTCGAGGAGGACGCTGGCCGCCTGGTTCGCCTGCACGACCTCGCCATGGCCATCGAGGCGGGCCGCCGGCCCGGGCCACGTCGCCACCACGGCGTCGAGCGCCTTGGTGTCGGCTGCCGCCGGCCGCGCGCTGCGCGCTGCGCGACGGTTTGGACGCTCAATTGCAGGCCGTGACGGCATTATTCCCCTTAAAGCGCGATGCCTGCGCCCCGCCCGCGAACATAGCACGCTGACCCTTGCTGTGAAGTTGACAGCCGGCGCTAGGTCTCCCATGTTCCCCCCGGCTTTTCGCACTTCCGGACTGTCGCATGGGTACCGCCGAATTACAGAAAATCATCGATAACGCGTGGGACGAGCGCGACCGCGTGACATCGTCCACCAAAGGCGCCGCGCGGGACGCCGTCGAAGAGGCGCTCGACGGTCTCGATGCCGGCACCTTGCGCGTTGCTGAAAAAGACGGCGGCGGATGGCGTGTTAACCAATGGCTGAAAAAGGCCGTGCTGCTGTCGTTCCGGCTCTATGACTCGGTGCCGATCCCGGGCGGGCCGTCCGATCCGGTGCGCGGACCGTCGGCCTGGTACGACAAGGTGCCGTCGAAATTCGCTGGCTGGGACGAGGCGCGGTTCCGGGCCGCCGGATTCCGCGCCGTGCCGAACTGCGTGGTCCGCCGGTCGGCTTATGTGGCAGCCGGCGTGGTCCTGATGCCGAGCTTCGTCAATGTCGGCGCGTACGTCGATAAAGGCACCATGGTCGATACGTGGGCGACCGTCGGCAGCTGCGCACAGATCGGCAAGAACTGTCACATCTCCGGCGGCGCCGGCATCGGCGGCGTCCTGGAGCCGTTGCAGGCGGGTCCCGTGATCGTCGAGGACGATTGTTTCATTGGGGCGCGCAGCGAAGTGGTCGAGGGCGTGGTCGTCGAGACGGGCTCCGTTTTGTCGATGGGCGTCTTCATCGGTGCGTCGACCAAGATCGTCGATCGCAGCTCCGGCGAGGTCCATATCGGCCGTGTGCCGGCCTTTTCGGTCGTCGTGCCCGGCAATCTGCCCGGCCGGCCGCTGCCGGACGGCAGCCCAGGTCCGTCGACCTATTGCGCGGTGATCCTGAAGCGGGTCGATGCCGGCACGCGCGCCAAGACATCGATCAACGAGCTGCTGAGGAGCTGAATCGCGTGGCCGGCGCCCTCGATCCCGTCGAGCTGACGCGCGAGCTGATCCGGCGTCCCAGCGTGACGCCGAAAGACGAAGGCGCGCTCGCCGTCCTCGAAGGCGCCCTGAAGCCGCTCGGCTTTGCCTGCCACCGTCTGCCGTTCAGCGAGGCGGGCACCCCCGACGTCGACAATCTCTATGCGCGGTTCGGCACGGGCGGTCCGCATTTCTGCTTTGCCGGCCATTCGGACGTCGTGCCGGTGGGTGATCGCGCCGGCTGGAAGCTGGATCCGTTCGGCGCCGAGATTGTCGACGGGCAGCTGTTCGGCCGCGGGGCCTCGGACATGAAGGGTGCCATCGCCGCGTTTGCGGCCGCTGCCGAAAAATTCCTCATCACCCGCGGCGGCGACTTCAAGGGCTCGATAAGCCTGCTGATCACCGGCGATGAGGAAGGGCCGGCGATCAACGGCACGGCAAAGGTGCTGAAATGGCTGGCCGGCCGCAACGAGAAGGTCGACGCCTGCGTGGTCGGCGAGCCGACCAGCGAATCAGCCCTCGGCGACATGATGAAGATCGGCCGCCGCGGCAGCCTGAATGCGAAGCTCACCGTCCACGGCGTGCAAACCCATTCCGCCTATCCGCATCTGGGCGACAACCCCACCCATCGGATCGTGCGCATGCTCGATGACCTGATCGGCACCGAGCTCGATAAGGGGAACGAATGGTTCCCCGCGACGAACCTGCAGGTGACCACGATCGATGTCGGCAATCCGGCGACCAACGTGACCCCGGCGACCGCGCGCGCCGGCTTCAACATCCGCTTCAACAACAACCACAATTCCGCCGATCTGAAGAAGTGGATGAAGGAGCGCTGCGACGCGTTCGGCGGCCGTTATGAGCTCGACGTGTATGTCTCAGGCGAAGCGTTTCTGACCCAGCCCGGTCCGCTGAGCAGCCTGGTCTCCGATGCGGTCAAGGACGCGACCGGCCGCACGCCGGTGCTGAGCACGACCGGCGGCACGTCGGACGCCCGCTTCATCTGCCGCCACAGCCCGGTGGTCGAATTCGGGCTGATCAACCGCACCATCCACAAGGTCAACGAATGCACGGCGGTCGCCGATCTGCGCGGCCTGACCACCATCTACGGCGGCATTCTCGACCGCTTCTTCGGCACCTCATGATCGACGTTGGCGCCGCCGCGACCGGCCTGACCGGTGCCTGGCGGCTTGCACGCCTCGACCGCGCCGGGATGCGCTACTTCGAGGCGACTCCCGAGGCGTTCTGGCGGTCCTTTCAGGCCGCCATCGTCGCCGCACCGATTTACGCGCTGCTGGTCCTGCTGCGCGCGGACGACCATCCGCTGTCGCCCGATCCGGTGCGCGCCGCCCTGATCGAGGTCATCGGCTACGTCATCCAATGGACCGCGTTTCCGCTAGCGGCGTGGTATCTCTGCCGGGCGTTCAATTGCTCGGGCCGCTATTTCGGATTCATGGTCGCCTACAACTGGGCCAACGTGCTGCAGTTCATCGCGTTCGTTCCGGTAGCCCTGCTCTCCGTCTCGGGTTGGGTGCCGGGGAGCCTCGTGAACATCCTGGCCCTCCTGTTCACCGGCGCCGTCGTCTACTACCAGTATTTCATCGCGCGGACGGCGCTGGCCATCGACGCGCTGCCCGCACTTGCGTTCGTCGCGACCGATTTCATCATCGGATTGTTTCTCGACGCCGTCGAGACCTCGATGCACATGCAGTGAGCGCACGCCCGGGCTTGCCGACCGGCCGATGGCGCGGCAGGATAGGCGGAGCACCGACCTTCCCAGGCATAACACGGGTGCGACCGAGGTGACGCTCATGTCCATTCGTGCCCGCCTTGCCGGCTACCTCCTCTTGCTCGCCCTCTCGACCGCTGGTCACGCGGCGGCGCAGACCAAGCCGAAAGTCCTCGACGCGGGCATCGAACAGCCGCACTCGGCCATCTTCATCGGCAACAGCTTTTTCTATTACAACAACAGCCTGCACAATCATCTGGCGCAGCTGCTGCGGTCGGCCGATCCCGCCTCCAAGCTGCGCGCCGTCTCGGTGACGATCAGCGGCTCGGGCTTCGGCTGGCATGATGTCGGCTCGTATTTCAGGCCGAACGCGCTCGGAGCGTACTCGTTCGACGACCAGAACAACGTCATCTTCAACGAGAAAACCGACCGGCCGTTCGACCTCGCGATCATGATGGATTGCAGCCAGTGCCCGATCCACCCGCGGCTGAAATCGATCTTCACCGAATACGCGAAAAAGGACAGCGACACGGTCCGCCAGCACGGGGCGGTGCCGGTGTTCTTCATGTCCTGGGCCTATGCCGACAAGCCCGAGATGACGGCCGCACTGGCCGAGGCTTACACGCAGGCCGGCAACGACAACAACGTGCTGGTGGTCCCGGCGGGGCTCGCGTTCGCCAAGACGGTCCGGCAGGATCCGGAGGTCATCCTGTACGCCTATGACCGCCGGCACCCGAGCCTCGCCGGCACCTATCTCGCAGCGTGCACGCTATACGCGTCGCTGTTCAAGAAATCCCCCGTCGGCCTTGCGTACACGGCCGGCCTCGGCACGAACACCGCGCACTTCCTCCAGACCATGGCCTGGGAGACGGTCCAGGACTATTATGGCCCGGCGGCGATGGCCACGGCGCACAAGGCCGACTAGCCGACTCGGGCAGCGCGTTCTCACGCCACCAAGCCCGCAGGGACGTCAGCGCGGAATGCAGTCGTAGACCGCGAGGTGCTGCCCGTTCGTGTCCGGGAGCGTCTGGCGGAGCTGCGCCGTCCGGCCGTATTCGCGGCAGTATTTCCGCGCCGCCTCGTTGGGATCTTCCATTCTCGTCCCGGAGTATCGCACCTGGACGGTGTTGGCGTCGGCAGACACGACATTCGTGCGGCTGGAGCACGCCACAATCCCGGCGCCCAGCACGAGCATCATTGCCACTATCCCGCTACGCATTTTCGTTTCCTCGCCTTAGGGAATCGTGCGATCAACTGCGACGCGGTACGTTGGTTCCCTACTCCTGCTCGTAGCCGACACTCACGAGATAGAGGCCTTCGGCCGGCGCGGTCGGGCCACCGCGGCGGCGGTCGCGGGCGGCCAACGCCTGCGCGACATGCCGGGCCGACCATTTGCCCTCGCCGACCAGTTTCAAGGTGCCGACCATGTTGCGCACCTGGTGGTGGAGGAACGACCGCGCCTCGGCGGAGATATGGATCTCCTCACCGTCGCGCGCGACATCGAGCCGGTCCAACGTCTTCACCGGCGACTTCGCTTGGCACAGGCTCGCCCGGAACGTCGAGAAGTCATGGCGGCCGATCAGCGTCTGCGCCGCCTCGTGCATTGCCTCCGCGTCGAGCGCCTTCAGCACATGCCAGACGCGGCTGCGCTCCAGCGCCGGCGGCGGGCGCCGGTTTAGTATGCGATAGCGATAAGTCCGCCGTTTCGCCGACAGACGCGCGTGGAAGTCGTCGGGTGCGAGCTCGACGAGGCAGATCGTCACCGGATTCGGCTGCACATGATAGTTGAGCGCCTCGCGCACCCGGTTGGCCGGCCAGCTCTTTTGCAGGTCGAGATGGGCCACCTGCCCCAAGGCGTGCACGCCGGCGTCGGTCCGCCCCGCTCCGGTCGCTTTCACAGTCTCGCCCGAGAAGCGCCTCACCGCCTCTTCGAGGACGCTTTGGACGGAAATGCCGTTGTCCTGCTTCTGCCAGCCCACGAATGGTGTCCCGTCGTACTCGAGGGTGAGCTTATAGCGCGGCATCAACTGCGCCCGAGCACGGTCCCGGGGGGCAGCGCAAAGCCGCGCAGGAACTGCCCGGCATCGAGCGGCGACTTGCCCGGGCGCTGCAGCCGGAGCAGGTGCAAGGCGCCGTCGCCACAGGCGATCATCGGTGAAGCGTCCAGCACGGTCCCCGGTGGTGCTGCGGTGCTGCGGGCCGGCCTCGCCGCCAGGACCTTGATGCGCTCGCCGCGATGCAGGAACCAGGCGCCCGGCCAGGGGTCGAAAGCGCGCACCTGACGCGCCAGCACGGCGGCCGGCTGCGTCCAATCCAGCCGGCCTTCGTCGCGGGCGAGCTTCGCGGCATAGGTGGCACCGTCGGCGGGTTGCGGCCGGCCGCGGATGGAGCCGGCGGCGACCTGCTTCAGCGCCTCGACGATGGCGTCGGCCCCCATCTCGGCGAGACGGTCGTGGACAGTCTCCGCCGTGTCGTCATCGGCAATCGGCGTGCGCGCCTGTAGCAGCATCGCCCCTGTGTCGAGCCCCTCATCCATCTGCATGATCGTGATGCCGGTTTCCGCATCGCCGGCAAGGATTGCGCGCTGGATCGGTGCCGCACCGCGCCAGCGCGGCAAAAGGGAGGCGTGGATGTTGAGGCAACCATGCCGTGGCGCCTCCAGGATCGGCTGCGGCAGGATGAGGCCGTAAGCCGCCACGACAGCGCCGTCGGCGCGCAAGCTGGCAAAGTCGCGGTGTGCGTCCTCGTTCTTCAGCGTCGCCGGCGTGCGGACGTCCAGGCCCTCCCCGGCCGCAAACTCGTGCACCGGCGAACGCTGCTCGCGCTGACCGCGCCCGGCCGGCCGCGGCGGCTGGGTGTAGACAGCCACGATCTCGTGGCCGGCCGCGATGAGCGCCCGCAACGGCGGCACGGCGAAGTCGGGCGTGCCCATGAAAACGAGACGCATCGCCACAGCCTAACCGGGACAGCCCGCGCGCGACAGCGTCAGGCCGGAACCGCGGCCCCCGGTTTCTCGGTCGGCTTCTTCTTCTCGTCCTTGAGCTTCTTGGCCTTGACCAGCTTGCGCAGGATCATGTTGCGACGCAGTGCCGAGATATGATCGACGAACAGCACGCCGTCGAGATGGTCCATCTCGTGCTGCACGCAGGTGGCCAACAAGCCGGTGGCGTGGACTTCGGCCTTGACGCCGGTCTCGTCGAGATAGCGGACCTTCACTTCCTTCGGCCGCTCGACTTCGGCGAACTGATCGGGCAGTGACAGGCAGCCCTCTTCCCAGGGAATCTTCTCCCCCGACGCCCAGACGATCTCGGGATTGATGAACTTCATCGGCTTCGACGGCTCACCCTCTTTGGCGACGTCGACGACCACAATCCGCAGCGCCTGCCCGACCTGCGGTGCCGCGAGGCCGATTCCCGGTGCGGCATGCATGGTCTCGACCATGTCGGCGAGGAGCTTGCGAATCCGGTCGTCCACTTTGGTGACCGCCTTGGCTTTTACCTTCAGCCGCGGGTCGGGAGCGACAATGATGGGAAGCTGCGCCATGTGTCGTAGGTAAGCGGTCGCGCCGATCAGGTCAAGCCGCATTGCGGCTCGCTCAGTCCGTTGATACTGTTGAAAAACTTGCGTTTTCGGTCGCATTTTTGGAGGACCCCCATGATGCCTGCGCAACGCTTGCGGGCCCTGCTCGCGGAACCCCGTCTGCACCTGATGCCCGGCTGTTTCGACGCGCTGTCGGCCAAGTTGATTGCCGAGGCCGGGTACAAGGTCGGGTTCATGAGCGGCTTTGCGGTGTCGGCGGCGCGGCTCGGGCTGCCCGATACCGGGCTCATCTCGTTCGCCGAGATGCTGGACAGCCTGCGCAACTGCTGTGCAGCGGTGCCCGATCTGCCGATGATCGGCGACGGCGACACCGGCTATGGGAACGCGCTGAACGTGCAGCGCACCGTCGTCGCCTATGCGCGCGCCGGTGCGGCGGCGGTGATGATCGAGGACCAGCTCAGTCCCAAGAAATGCGGCCACACCCGCGGCAAGCAGGTGATCTCGCGGGCCGAGGCGCGGATGAAGATCCGGGCGGCGGTCGAGGCGCGCGGCGAGGCCGACATCCTGATCCTGGCGCGGACCGACGCCCGTGCCGTCCACGGCTTTGAGGAGGCGCTGGCCCGCTGCCGCGATTTCGAAACCGAAGGGGCGGACATCATCTTCCTCGAGGCGCCGGAAAGCGAAGACGAGATGCGCCGCTTCTGCGCCGCGATGAAAAAGCCTTGCCTCGCCAACATGGTGCCGGGCGGCAAGACGCCGATCCTGCCGGCCGCCGAGCTCGAGCGGATCGGGTACCGGCTGGCCGTCTATCCAGTGACGTTGCTGTCAGCCGCGATCAGCGCCATGCAGGCGACCCTGATCGCGCTGTCGGCCGGATCGAGCCTGCCGCCGATGGTCACGTTTGCCGAGCTGCAGAAGATCGTCGGCTTTCCCGCCTATTGGGAGGGCGAGAGCCGTTATCGGGCGGACTAAAAGGGAGGATGACCATGCGGAACGCGATGAAACGCTGCATCGGACTGATGATGATCGCGACGGCGAGCCCCGCCGCCGCGGACGAGATCTCGGTCACCCACTGGGGTGCGCTCATGTACGGCGTGCCCTACGCCGTGGCGCTGGACAAAGGGCTGTTCAAGCAGGCCGGCATCGACATCACGGGGTTTCTGACGTCGCAGGGCGGCGGCACCACCATGCGCAATGTCCTGGCAGGTGGGCTTCCCTATGGGGAGGTCGCGCTCTCCGCGGCCATCGCGGCGATGAAGGAAGGCATCGACGTGAAAATCGTGAACTCGGGCGTGCGCAGCGTCGCCGACGCGCTCTGGGTGACGATGCCCAATTCGGACGTGCGCAGCGTCAAGGACCTCGCCGGCAAGAAGATGGCGATCACCAGTCCCAAATCGGTGACCGACATGCTCAGTATCATGGTGCTGGAGAAAGCCGGTGTGTCTCTGGCGCAGGTCGAGCGGCCGGCATTGGGCGGGATCGGCAGCGCCCTCACGGCGATGGAAGGCGGTGCTGTGCAGGCCGCCCCGATTTTCGAGCCGATCTGGAGTGCCAGGCGCGATCGCTATCGGCCGTTGTTCGCCGTCAAGGACGTACTGCCGTCGATGACCCAGACCGTCGGCGTCACCACCGGCGAATTCATCCGGAGCAGTCCGCGTAAACTGCGCGCCATAATCGCCGGGCGCCGGGCCGGCGTGGATTACATCTATGCCAATCCGAAAGAGTCGGCGGCCATTCTGGCTACGGAGTACAACCTGAAGCCGGAGGTCGCCGAGATCGCGGTCCGAAACCTGGTCGAGTTCGGCTACTGGAGCCGCGGCGACTTCGATATCAACGGTATGAATGAGTTCACGCGCGGCCTTAAGATCATCGGCGAGGTGAATGGCGACATCGACTGGGAGAAGGTCATCGACCGGTCGTTCCTGCCGGCCGACCTGCGGGGCTCGAGCTAGCACGACAAACGGCGAGGCGGGCATGGGGCTTGCAGGATCCGTGGCATGACATTCGGCCTCTCACGCCGTCATCTTGGCTGGTCGCGCGCGGCGCTGATCGCGGCAGCCGTGGCTCTGCTCGAGGCGGTGTGCCGCGGCGGCCTGGTATCGCGTCAGGTGATCATTCCACCATCGCAGATGGCGGCGGCGCTGTGGGACATCCTGTACAGCGGTCGGTTCAACGACGACATCTCGCAAAGCCTCGCCTGCGTGGCGGCGGCCCTGGTCCTGGCGGCGGTGTGCGGCTTTGCGGCAGGCGTGGTGCTTCACGCGCTGCCGCGGCTCCGCCAGGCGCTGGATCCGCTGCTGGCGACCTACTACGCGGTGCCGTTCTTCGTGTTCTATCCGGTGCTGATCGTCATCTTCGGCCTGGGGCAAGGCCCGGTGATCGCGGTCGCCTTCCTGTTCGCCGTGGTGGCGATGGTGATCAACACCTTGAACGGGCTTGACCGCATCCCGCCCGTCCTGACCAAGGTCGCGCGCATCCATCATCTGCCGCCGCTGTCGGCGGCGCTGCAGCTGAAGCTCCCCGCCGCCGCCCCATATCTGTTCACCGGCCTGAAGCTCGCGGTCGCCTATGTGTTCATCGGCGTGATCGCCAGCGAGTTCATCATGGCCGCGTCCGGCCTCGGCTATCAGATCTCCTATGCCTACAACAATTTCGATAACCGGACGATGTACGCGCTGATGCTGTTCGTGATCGTCGTGGTGACGGCGGTGAACATGGCGCTGCATGCGTGGGAACAGCGCGTGCTTGCGCGACGGAGCCGCGGATGACGTCCACCAAACAGCTGCAGCGCGGGCTCGACGTCGCCCTGGTCTTGGCCGGGCTTCTGCTCGTGTGGCAGGCGCTCAACTGGTGGATCGGCGACGTCGCCATCAGCGGGCCGGCCGAGACGATCCGACACGCCGTGGCGCTGCTCGCGCGACCGCGCTTCTGGCCGCACGTTCAGGAATCGCTGACCGCCTTTGCCTATGCGTTGGTGCTCGCCTGGGGGGCCGGCATCGGGCTCGGCGTCTGGCTGGGCGCGCAACGGCTGGCAGGCGACCTGGCCGAGCCGATTCTCGTGGCGCTCTATTCACTGCCGAAGGTGACGCTCTATCCCCTGATCCTGCTGATATTCGGCCTCGGCCTGTCGGCCAAGGTCGCGTTCGGCTGGATTCACGGGGTCATCCCGGTGGCGATCTTCACCATGAACGCGATCAAGAACATCAAGCCGGTCTACCTGAAGGCCGCGCGCACGATGAATCTCACGCCGTGGCAGGCGGCGACCACAATCCTGCTGCCGGCGACCCTGCCGGAGGTCGTGACCGGCCTGCGCGTCGGCTTCTCGGTTACCCTGCTCGGGGTGCTGATCGGGGAGATGTTCGCCTCCAAGCGCGGGCTCGGCTTTACCATCATCAACGCCATCGGCCTGCATGACGTCGAAACGATGATGGCGGTGACGTTGCTGTTGTTCGTTTTTGCGGCCCTTTCCAACGCCTTCTTGCTCGCCCTCGACCGTCGCCTGCACAAGCGGGTATAGACGGAGCATGGAGTCGATTCTGGTCCTCGGAGTCGCGGCCCTGGCGGTCGCGGCGGTCCTGGTGCTGGCGTTGCGCGGTCGTGGGCCCGATCCGGCGGTTCTGAAGCTTGCCGGCGCGGTTGACGTGATCGCCGCCCAGAGCGCGGCCGTCCAGGCGCACATTCAAGAGCAGGAGCGCGAGTTCACCAAGGCCCTCGACGAGCGGTTCGTGTCGGTGACGCAGCGCCTCACTGATTCGCTGGGCAAATCCGCCGAGGCGACCACCAAGACGATCACCGATCTACGCGCGGCTCTCGGCGAGCGCCTGGTCAAGATCGACGAGGCGCAGAAGAACCTGGCCGAGCTGTCGACGCGCGTCGTGGGCTTGCAGGACATCCTCGCCAACAAGCAGGCGCGCGGCGCGTTCGGCGAGATCCAGCTCGAGAACATCGTGCAGAGCGTCCTGCCGCGCTCGGCCTACGAAACGCAGGCGACCTTGTCGAACGGCCGACGCGTGGATTGCCTGATCAAGCTGCCGAACCCGCCCGGATCGATCTGCGTCGACGCGAAATTCCCGCTGGAGAGCTACCGGGCGCTGCGCGAGGCGGCGGACGAGCAGCGGCCGGCCGCCTTGCGCGCCTTCGCCGCCGCGGTCACGGTCCATGTGCGCGACATCGCCGAGCGCTACATCCTGCCGCACGAGACCGCCGAAGGGGCGCTGATGTTCCTGCCGTCGGAAGCGGTCTATGCCGAGCTGCACGCCAGCTGCGGCGAGGTGGTCGAGAAGGCCAACCGAGCCAAGGTCTATATCGTCTCGCCGACCACCTTGTGGGCGGTTTTGCACACGCTCCGCGCCGTGCTCAAGGACGTGCGTATGCGCGAGCAGGCCGGCATCATCCAGCAGGAAGTCGGCCGGCTGCTCGACGACACCCGCCGGCTCGACGAGCGGGTCGAGCGGCTGCAGACTCATTTCGACCAGGCGAGCAAGGACGTCCGTGAGATCCGCATCTCCGCCGACAAGGTGATCAAGAGGGCGGTCAACATCGGGGACGTCGAAATCGAGGATGGCGCGCCGGCGGCCGAGGTGCTTCCGGGGCCGAAGCTCGCCGCAGGCGAATAGCCGGCGGCTCCCGGCCGGTTCGGGCGAACCGAAATGCGGGGCGGGGTGTTGTTCCGGCATGGCCCAAAATGGATCGAAGCGCGTCGTCTACGCGGCCCTTTACGCCAACCTCCTGATCGCCATAACAAAATTCGCCGCCGCCGCGTTCACCGGCAGCTCGGCCATGCTGAGCGAAGCGTTCCATTCGGTCGCCGACAGCGCCAACGAAGCGCTGCTCCTGTTCGGGGCACATCGCGCGGCGCGGCCGCCGGATGTCGAGCATCCGTTCGGCTACGGCCGGGAGCTGTATTTCTGGAGCTTCGTGGTCGCTGTGGTCATGTTCGGCAT
The DNA here is from genome assembly GCA_036394195.1 of Alphaproteobacteria bacterium. Classification (GTDB taxonomy): domain Bacteria; phylum Pseudomonadota; class Alphaproteobacteria; order CACIAM-22H2; family CACIAM-22H2; genus DATJPD01. Next base: position 82,275 of record DASWFO010000245.1, read on the forward strand.
CGGCGCGGGCCTGTCGTTCTACGAAGGTGTGCACCGGATCCTGGCGCCGCGGGCGAATCAGAATGTTTATGCCAACTATGTCGTCCTGGTCGCGGCACTGATCTTCGAGACTTGGTCGTGGATGGTCGCGATCCGCGAATTCAGGCGCCAAAAGGGCCGCCTAGGGTATTTTCAGGCCGCGCGGCGCAGCAAGGACCCCCAGGTGTTCATCATCCTGTTCGAGGACAGCGCCGCCCTGATCGGCCTGGTCCTGGCGCTCGTTGCGACAGCCCTCAGCGACTGGCTGGGCCAGCCATGGATCGACGGCGCCGGATCGATTGCGATCGGCCTGGTTCTGGCGGTGGTGGCCGCCTTCCTGGCGTCCGAGACAAAAAGCCTCCTCATCGGCGAAGCGGCCGATCCTCAGATGCTCAAGGACATTCAGCAGCTCATCAGTGCCCATCCGGCGGTGACGCGTCTGAACCGCCTATGGTCGACCCATCTCGGTCCGGGCGAAGTGCTGATCGCGGCCAGCATCGACTTCGAAGATTCCCTGCGCGGCGACCAGATCGAAGACGCGACGGCGGAACTCGAGCGCGAAATCAAGCGGCGCCATCCGGAGGTCCGGCACTTCTTCGTGGAGGTGAAGGAACTCTCCGATCGCGAACGCCCGGCCGCCACTGCCTAATCTCTAAGCCGCGATTGAGCCGTCGTGAGTCCGTGCAGCGGTTTTCTGACTCGCTCCTGCACAAAAAACTGCCGATCGACTCTTATTAGGGCATCTCGGCCCGCCTGTCGCGGGCGGGCTTAGCCTTACACCGTCCGCCGGGACCGGAGAGCTGCGATGAGCGTCCCGTCGTCGAGGTAGTCGAGCTCGCCACCGACCGGCAGGCCGTGGGCCAGCCGGGTTACCTGGACCTTGGTGCCCGCGAGGCGGTCGGTGACATAGTGGGCGGTGGTCTGGCCGTCGACCGTGGCGTTCATGGCGAGGATGACCTCGCGGATATCTGGCGAGGCGGCGCGCTCGACCAGCTTTGCGATGCTCAAATCCTCGGGACCCACCCCGTCCAGCGCCGACAGCACACCGCCCAGCACGTGATAAAACCCACGAAAGGCGGCTGAGCGCTCGACCGCCCACAGGTCGGCGACTTCCTCGACCACGCAGATCGAGGACGGGTCGCGCTTCGGATCGGCGCAGATCGCGCACGGATCGATGGTGTCGAGATTGCCGCACTGCCGGCAGGTGACAATTTTCTCCCCGGCGACACTCAACGCCTCGGCAAGCGGCTTCAGCACCGTGTCGCGGCGCTTGAGCAGGTCGAGGGCGGCGCGGCGTGCCGACCGGGGCCCCAGCCCCGGCAGCTTGGCCAGGAGCTGGATCAGCCGCTCGATCTCAGGACCGGTCATTGTCCGTACAAGAGGCGTCCGCACCCTTTGTCGTCATGCCCGCGAAAGCGGGCATCCAGTCTTGTGTCGCTGGACCCCCGCTTGCGCGGGGGTGACGAGTGGTTTTAACGGCCACAGGGTTCAAAACGGCAGCTTCATGCCCGGCGGGAGGGGAATGCCGCCGGTCAGCTTTTTCATCTCGTCGGCGGTGAGCGCGTCGATCTTGCCGCGCGCGTCGTTGACCGCGGCGACGATCAGGTCTTCGAGCACCTCGACGTCCTTGGGATCGACCAGCGACGGCTCGATCTTGAGGCGCTTGAGCTCGCCTTTGCCGGTGACCGTGGCGCGCACCAAGCCGCCGCCGGCGGCGCCCTCAACCTCCATGGCGGCGAGCTTCTCCTGCATCTCGGCCATCTTGGCCTGGACCTGCTGCGCCTGCTTCATCAGCTGGCCGAGATTTTTCATGACGGCTCCTCTGTGTCATCCGGCATCGGCGCCTCGTCCTCGATAGCGGTCGATGTCGGCGGCGGAACGGCGACGCCGCGCACCACCTCGATCGTGGCGCCGGGGAAAGCTTTCAGCACCTCTTCGACCAGCGGATGGGTCGCCGCCGCGGCCTTCTGCGCCTCGCGGGCGTGATGCGCCTGCTGCGCCAAGGTGGGGGCACCCTCCTCCGCGGCGTTGATCACCACCACCCAGCGCCGGCCGGTCCAGCGCTGCAGCAACTCCATCATCCGCGCCGGCAGATCGCGCGGCGCGTGCGGCTCGGGGTTGTACTCGATCCGGCCGGGCTCGAAGCGGATCAGGTGCACGTTGTTGATGAGGTGGGCGTGCAGGATGCCTTCACGCTTGGCTTCGAACAGCGTGACGACATCGGCGAAGCTCTGCGGATCCGGCCGGTCCCCGACCGGCACGGGCGCGGCCGCCTCTGGTACAGGCGCCGGATCGCTGCGCAAGGCCTGGGCCTGGCTGCCGCCGGCCGAAGCGCGCACGCTGCCCGACGAGACGGCCGAGGTGCTGCCGCCCGGCCCGGATGCTCCCCGCGCCGCCGGGCCGCTGCCATTGCCCGGCGCGGGCGCTAGTCCGGCCGGAGTCGACCCGAGACCGGCGATGATTTCGGCCGGCGTCGGCATCTCGGCGGCATAGGCGAGACGGACGGCCACCATTTCGGCCGCGGCGAGCGGCGACGGCGCTTCCTGGATCTCGCCGAGGCCCTTGAGCAGCATCTGCCAGGCGCGGGCCAGGGTCGCGGTCGTGAGCTTGCCGGCCAGTGTACGGCCGCGCGCGCGCTCGGCCTCCGGCACGGTCGGATCGTCGGCGATATTGGGGGCCACCTTCAAACGGGTCAGCCAATGCGTGACGTCGAGCAGGTCCTGCACCACCACGCCGGGATCGGCACCGGCGCGATACGCCTCGCCGAGCTGGGCCAAGGCGCTCGCCGCGTCGCCCTTCATCAGCGCTTCGAACAGGTCGAAGACCTGGGTGCGGTCGGCGAGGCCGAGGAGGGCGCGCGTGTCCGCCTCGCCGACCTCGCCCTCGACATGCGCCAGCGCCCGGTCGAGCAGCGACAGCCCGTCGCGCACCGAGCCGTCTGCGGCGCGGGCGAGCAGCAGCGCCGCCGCGGCATCGACCTTGCGGCCTTCCTGCTCGGCGACCGCGGCCAAGTGCTTCGCCAGCACCGCCTGGTCGACCCGCCGGAGGTCGAAACGCTGGCAGCGCGACAACACCGTGATCGGGACCTTGCGGATCTCGGTGGTCGCGAAAATGAACTTCACGTGCTCGGGCGGCTCCTCGAGCGTCTTTAGAAGCGCGTTGAAGGCCGGCTTCGACAGCATGTGCACTTCGTCGAGAATGTAGACCTTGAACCGGGCCTTGACCGGCCGGTAGCGGGCCCCGTCCGTCAGGTCGCGGATGTCGTCGACGCCGTTGTGGCTGGCCGCGTCCATCTCGACCACATCCATGTGGCGATCTTCGGCGATGCCGACACAGTGCTCGCAGACGCCGCACGGCTCGATGGTCGGGCCACCCTTGCCGTCCGACCCGATGCAGTTCAGCGCGCGGGCTATGATCCGCGCCGTCGTGGTCTTGCCGATGCCGCGGACACCGGTGAGCACAAAGGCATGCGCGATACGCCCGCTGGCGATGGCGTTCGACAGGGTGCGGACCATCGCCTCCTGGCCGATCAGATCGGCAAAGCGCGACGGCCGGTATTTGCGGGCGAGAACGCGATATGGGGCGGGAGCCGGGCTATCGGTCATCGGTTCGGCGAGCGGCCCCTGATGGTCGAGAACATCGCTGGCGGTAAGAAGGTGGGAGGCTGGAACAACGACCCGGACCGAAACTCGTTACGGCTGCTTCCTTCCGGACCTGACCGGGTTGGCGAGGAGCCCGTCCGCCGCCAACCTCCCAAGAGACTATATCAGCTTTCGCACCCCCGGGGGCAAGGGCCAGCCACAGGGGTGGTAGCGCGATCATTGCTCCCGGCCGTGGCCCAAGGCATTCTGCCAGCGAATGGAACGGGTGAATTTCTACGCTGGCCTGGCGCTCGACCGGATGACGGAGCGCCGCAGCGACTCGGCATGGATTGAGTCGCTGTTCCGCAACCCCAACAGCCGGCTGATCCCGGTGTGGCGGTCGCGGAGCCTGATCCGCGAAGGCGCCACGCCCGAGGCGGTATTCCTTTCCACCAGCGATCTCGCAGTGCAGAACGACACGGCGATGTTCCTCGGCCTGCTCGGCGACGCGGCCTATTTCGCGACCGATATCTCGCATGTCGAGGAGCCGGCGCTGCCGGATGTGGTCGGCGGCCGCGGCAAGTTCGTCGACCTTCGCGCCGTGGGTGCGGTCATGGACCGCCAGCACGGCGGGCTTCTGGCCTATGCCCGGGGCCTCGCCCACTGGCATTCGCGGCACCGCTTCTGCGGCGTGTGCGGGGCGGCGACCGTCAGCGCCGAGGGCGGGCATCTGCGCCGCTGCACCAATCCGGCCTGTGCCGCCGAGCATTTCCCCCGCACCGATCCGGCGGTGATCATGCTGGTCACCGATGGCGACCGATGCCTGCTCGCCCGCAACGGACGGTTTCCGCTGGCCATGTACTCGACGCTCGCCGGCTTCGTGGAGCCGGGCGAGAGCCTCGAAGAGGCAGTGACGCGCGAGGTCTATGAGGAATCGCAGATCCGCGTCACCGACGTGCGCTACCAGTCCTCGCAGCCGTGGCCGTTTCCGGCCTCGATCATGCTGGGCTTCCGCGCCCGCGCACTCACCAC
>DASWFO010000246.1:0-14176 GCA_036394195.1 Alphaproteobacteria bacterium
CCCGCCGCAGTCACAAGGGCAATCGCCAGCCACTCAAGCTTACGCATCTCAGTGCTCCCACTTACCTGACTTACCCGAATGTGGTCGGATATAAGGTATGACCACCCTCTGTCAACCTATCTCGGGGTGTGGTCAGGCCAAGCCCATGGGATAGGGGCTGGTGTCAGTATTCGCCAGCATGAGCCGGGCGAGCCGCTCGGTCAGATCGGCCCGCAAGCCCCGGTGTCCGGGGTTGTCCCACAGGTTAGACAGCTCGTGCGGGTCGTCCTGCAGGTCGTAAAGCTCGCCCCACGCGACCCCATCGTAGACGCTGAGGCGATAGCTCTTGGTCATCAAGGTGCGCACCCGGATGCGTCCGGGAAAGCCGAGATAGACCCGCTGGCCCTCCTCCTCGATCAACAGGGCGTCGCGCTCGAGCCGCCCGGCGGCGGCGATTTCGGGCAGCAGCGAGCGGCCTTGCATGCCGTGGAACGGGAGGACGCCCGCGCGGTCGAGGACCGTGCGCGCGATGTCAAGGGTCGACGCCAGGGCCGGGCGCCGGCCCGGTGCCACGCGGGCGGCGGGATCGCGCCAGATGAAGGCGACGCGCACGATCGACTGGTAGTGGATGGGACCCTTCAGCATCAGCTGGTGGTCGCCCATGTAGTCGCCGTGGTCGGACGTGAAGATCACCACCGTGTTGTCGGCGAGGCTGAGCTCGCCGAGCCGCTTGAGAATGCGGCCCACCGCATCGTCGACCATGGTGATCATGCCGAAGGTCAGGGCCGTCGCCTCCCGCGCCTCGCGCTCGCTGCAGGCGAACAGGGCCGGCGAGGATTTGATCGCCTTTCCGGCGTCGCGCTGGTCCAGCAGCCAGCGGACATGCGGCGGCGCCTCGTCGCGGTCGAAGCGCCAGCTCGCCGGCAACTCGATGTCGGCGGGATCGTACATGCCCCAGTAGCGGCCGGGCGGCGTGAACGGATGATGCGGATCGGGGAACGAGCATTTGAGGAAGAACGGCCGGCCGGGCGAGCCCGCGAACTCCTCGAGCCGGGCGATCGCGCGCTCCGCGACATATGAGGTCGGATAGAGCTCTTCCGGCAGTTGCGTCCGCCACGCCTGGGGGGCAGTGATCCGGTCGTCGGGCTCTGCGTTGGCTTCGCCGCGCAGCGAATCTCCGTCCGCGCGCTGCGCTCGCAGCCAGCGCGTGTAATGTCCCTCCACCTCGTCGCCGTGTTCGATGGCAAGGTCGACGGCCTCGAAGCCATAGAAGGGCAGGTCGAGATCGTGTCTGGGATCGTCGCGCCATTTCCCGGCCAGCTCCTGGTCGTAGCGCCCCGCAGGCGCCTTCACCGCCGGCCGCGGCGGGTCCGCAGCGGCGGGCGTGCCCGGGTCGTACTGGTGCGGCGGCATTTTCGCCGGGTCGCCGGTCATGTTCTGCAGATGCGATTTGCCGACCATGGCGGTCCGGTAGCCCGCCTCGCGCAGCAGGTCGGCGAACGTGGTTGCGTCGAGTGAAAGCGGAATCCCGTTGTGGCGGACACCGTGGACCGACGGCATGCGCCCGGTCATCAGGGTGGCGCGGTTCGGCATGCAGATCGGCGAGGCGACGTAAAAGCGGTCGAACGCCACGCCCGCCGCCGCGATCTTGTCGATATTCGGCGTCCGCACCATGCGGTTCCCATAACAGCCGAGATGATCGGCGCGATGCTGATCGGTCATGATCAGGAGAAAATTCGGCCGCCCGGCCATGGCTAATCCACTTTCAGGTTCAGCGTGCGGATCAGCTCCGCCTTGGCCCGGCTGTCCTCGGCGAGGCGCCGCGCGAACGCTGCACGGTCGAGATGGCGGATCGGGCTGCCGCTGCGCTCGGAAATCGTCCGGTAGCTCGCGGACTCGACCGCCTTCGCGCACCCGCCCTCGAGCTTGCTCAGGATGTCCGCCGGCACACCTTTCGGCGCGTAGAGCCCACCAAAGCCGGGCATCGACACGCTGTAGCCGAACTCGGTCACCGTCGGCACATCCGGGAACAGCGGGCTGCGCCGGTCGTCGAGGATCGCCAGCACACGCAGGTTCTGGCCGTTGAACGAGCCGATCGAGGGGGCCGCGAGATCGAGCCGGCCGGTCAGCACGTCCTGCAGCAGCTGCGGATAGTTGCGATAGGGCGTGTGCTCCATGCGGATCGCCGCACTCTGCAACAGGCTGTACATCTGGAGATTGGGCACGGTGGCGACGCCGGAATCGCCCCAGGTGAACTTGCCGGGATCGCGTTTCGCGACCTCGATCAGCGACTTGAAATCGGCGAAGGGCGAGTTCGGCCCGACCACCACCGCGAACTGGTTCTCGAAGGTCTGGCAGATCGGCGTGATGGACTCTGCCGTGTAGGGCAGGTCGGCCTTCAGGTGCGGCTGGATCGTGAGCTGGCCCTGCGGCGCGAAGCCGAGCGTGTAGCCGTCGGGCCTGGATGACGCCAGCGCCGACATCATGATGATGCCCGAGGCGCCCTCGCGGTTGACGACCAGGACCGAGCCGCCGGTCGCCTGGGCCAGACCCTCGCCGAGCCCGCGCGCCAGCAGATCGATCACGTTGCCGGCGCTGAACGGCACCAGGACCTGGATCGGCCGGGCCGGATAGGCTTGCGCCGCCGCCTCATGGATTGCGCCGAGGCTGCCGGCGATCGCCGCGGCCGCTGCCAGCATTCGCCGCAGACGCGTCACGATGCGAGCGCCTTCGGGCGGGCGAACGGATGGGCCGCTTCATAGGCCCGGGCGACGCGCAAGATCGTGCCTTCGTCGTGGTGGCGGCCGACCAGCTGGAACCCGATTGGCAGGCCGGCCTTGGTGACGCCGCACGGGATCGTTGCCGCCGGCTGGCGCGTCATGTTGAACGGGTAGCTGAACGGCGTCCAATCGATCCATTGGTCTTCCTGCCGCGGATCGTGCAGATCGTGCCCGACCGCCAGCGCCGGCACCGCCACCGTCGGTGTGAGCAACAGGTCGTGGCGGCGGTGAAATGCGATCATCGTCTGGCCGATCTCGGCCCGAATCTGCTCCGCCCCGACGTAATCGGCCGCACTCTTGGTGGCGCCGAACTTCGCCGCGGCGACCAGGCCGGGATCCATCTGGGCATGGGCCTGGGCCGGAAAGCCGGAGAGCAGGCGCGCGGCACCGCTGGTCCATAACGTCGTGAACGCGTCGCGCGGGTTCGCAAAGCCGGGATCGATGGCCTCGACGCTCGCACCCAGATCGGTCAGCGCCTGCGCCGCCCGGTCGACCGCTTCCCGGACCTCGGGATGAACGCGGGCATAGCCCAGCGTCGGGCTGTAGCCGATCTTGATGCCCGTGATGGCTTGATCGAGGCCGAGGGTGAAATCTTTGTTGTCCGGCGGCACCGCCCACGGGTCGCGGTCGTCGGGTCCGGCGACCACGGTCAGCATGAGGGCCGCGTCGGCGACGGATCGCGTCATCGGGCCGACATGCGCGACCGTGCCGAAATAGCTCGGCGGAAAGGCCGGCACCCGGCCGAAGGTCGGCTTCAGGCCGAAGATGCCGCAGAACGATCCGGGGATGCGGATCGATCCGCCGCCGTCGGTGCCGATCGCGAGCGGCGCGATACCGGCCGCGATCGCCGCCGCGGCGCCGGCGCTGCTGCCGCCGGAGGTATGGGCGACGGCCCACGGGTTGCGCGTGACCCCGGTCAGCGGCGAATCGCCGAGCGCCTTCCAGCCGAACTCCGGCGTCGTGGTCTTGCCGAAGAGCACGGCGCCGGCTTCGCGCAGCCGCGCCGGGGCCGGCGCGTCCTCGGTCCATTTCTGGTCGCGGCTGCTCAGCTTCGAGCCGCGCAGCGTCGGCCAGCCTTTGGTCAGCAGCAGGTCCTTGATCGAGACCGGCACGCCGTCGAGCCGGCCGACCGGTGCGCCGGTTTTCCATCGCCCTTCCGACTGCCGGGCCGCGGCGAGAGCGCTCTCCGCATCCAGCAGGATGAAGGCGTTCAGCTTCGGGTTGAGCGCCTCGGCCCTTGCCAGCACCGCCGTGACCGCCTCGACCGGCGAGAACTGGCGGCGGCGATAGCCGGCGACCAGCTCGACAGCGCCGAGGTCGGCGAGGTCCGTCATGTGGTCTCGAGCCAGGCGCCGTTGACCACGAGGCCGGCCGGCTTCAGCCGCTGCTCGCCGATGATCGTCTCGCCGATGACGTCCGTGTACTCGAAGCGGCCCGTGGCCAGCTCGAGCACCGACGCATCCGCCGGCGCTCCCGGCTTCAGCGACGCGAGATCCGGCCGCCGCAGTGCCGTCGCGGCCGCGGTCGTGGTGCAGCGGACGACCGTGTTCAGCGACATGCCGAGGGAGAGGAATTTCGACATCGTGACCAGCAGGTCGAAGGCGGGGCCGCCGAGGCTGAGCTGGTGCACGTCGCTGCTGATGACGTCGGGCTCGAAGCCGGCGGCCAGCGCCGCCCGCGCCGTGCGGAAGCCGAGCGAGCCCTGGCCGTGGCCGATGTCGAAGACGACGCCGCGGTCGCGCGCCGCCAGCACCTCGTCGCGCATGCGGCCGTCGCCGTGCACCGGCGCGTTGGGGAACGGCCGGAAGCAGTGGGTGAGCACGTCGCCCGGCCGCAGCCGCGTCAGGACTTCGCGCGGCGAGGGCGGCGGGTTGTCGAGATGCGCCATCACCGGCAGGCCGAGCTCGTCCGCGGCTTCGATGGCGATGTCGAGCGGGGCGACTCCGGTGCCGAAGCTCGCCGTCCCGCCGACCCGCACCTTCACGCCGACGATCAGGTCCTTGTGCTCGCGCGCCACGCGCGCGCATTCGCGGGCATTGATCAGCCTTATGTCGCTGCATTCGCCGACCATCAGGGCGCGGCTGTAGGCGAAGATGCCGGCGAACGACACGTTGATATAGGGCAGCACGCGCACCGGCGTCGCTTCGATGATGTGCTTGCGGAAGCCGTGGAAGTTGCCGGGCCCCGCACTTCCCGCGTCGACCAGGGTGGCGACGGCACTGCGCCGCGCCAGCATCATCGGATCGACGCCGAGAGAGGTGCCGCCCCAGTACACATGCGTGTGAAGGTCGATCAGGCCCGGGGTCACGATCCGGCCCGAGACGTCGCGTACGCTCTTCGCCTGGTCGCGCGCCAGGTTCGGACCGACCGCCGCGACGCGCCCTTCGGCGAAGGCAACGTCGACTTTGGCATCGAGATTTTGGCCCGGGTCGATGACCCGGCCGCCGCTCAGCATAAGATCGTAAGCCATGTCCCGCCCCGTAAGTTTGCCGTCAGCACTATCGGCCAGAAGCCCCGGCGGAACAAGCTGGCCTCGGAGTTTCTAATTTGGCCTCTCCCTAGAGGCGCCCCCGACATCGAGGGGGCGCGGGTATGGTATCTTGAGCCACGGATGCGGCTACGATGCCTCCATGATCCGCTGGGCGCCGACGAGGTGATCGAATGAGGCTTTGGGCGTTGATTGCGCTGGTCCTGTCATGGGCTGTGCCGGCGGTCGCGGCCGAGCAGGCCGGTGAGATGGTGCGCATCGGGTGGCTCGGGCCGGGAAATCAAAACACCAACGCTGACAACCGCGAGGCTTTTTTGCGGGGTATGCACGATCTCGGCTATGTCGAGGGGCGCGACTTCGTGCTTGAGTTACGCTTCTGGGGCAATGACGATCGCACTGCGCTGGCGTCCTCCGTGGAGGATCTCGTGCGATTGAAAGTGAATGCCATTGTGACCCCTGGAACGCCTGCAGTTCGGGTCGTCCAGACCGCGACGCACTCAATTCCGATTGTCATGACGGCGGTCGGCGACCCCGTGGCCAGCGGATTCGTCGACAGTCTCGCGCGGCCCGGCGGCAACGCGACCGGGCTCACCGTGCTTTCCAAGGACCTTGCGGCCAAGCGGTTAGAACTCATGAAGGATGCCGTTCCAAGCGCGCGGCGGACCGCCATCCTGGAGCATCCGGACAATCCGGTGCATGGTTCAACCATAAAGGATATGGAATCCGCCGCATTGCCGCTTGGGTTGGCGCTGCAGGTCTTCGGAGCCCGTCGTCCGGAGGACTTCGAGCGCGCTTTCACGGCGATGACCGATTGGTCAGCCGACGCTGTAATCATCTTGGATGAAGGCATTTTCGTCGCGAACAGGACCGTGATCGCAACGCTCGGGGCGCGCCGTCGTCTGCCGTTAGCTTGCGGTTTCCGGGAGATGACCGAAGCGGGCTGCCTCCTATCTTACGCGGCCAGTCTATCGGACATCAATTATCGCGCCGCCGGCTACGTCGTGAAGATCCTCAAAGGTGCAAACCCTGCGGAACTTCCCGTCGAGCAGCCGACAAAATTCGAACTCGTGATTAATCTCAAAACCGCCAAAGCACTCGGCCTGGTCATCCCGCCATCGCTCCTCACCCGCGCGGACCAGGTGATCGAATGAGGCGCAACAAGGTACCGGCGACCCTTTTCAAGACAGGCATTTAGGGGCGTCGGGGGCCGGCTTGCCGTCCCCGGGGCCTTATGCCTTTAATAATCCGATCTGGCACACGAATTGCGATCATGAAGCCACGGAACGCGGCGCAACCGTGGCACTCGACAGGGGATGGGGGTCCGACCATGAGGCAGATACTGGCTTCGATGCTCAAGCTGGCCGCGGTGGCCGGCGTGGCCGCTTCACTCGCGCCCTGCGATGCGTCCGCCCAATCTTCGGGCAAGACGCTGCGCTTCATACCCGAGGCCGACCTGCGCGTGCTCGATCCGATCTGGACGACGGCGTACATCACGCGCAACCACGGCTACATGGTCTACGACACGCTGTTCGCGATCGACGAGCATTTCAAGGTCCAGCCGCAGATGGCGGACAAATACGAGATGAGCCCGGACGGGCTCCTCTACACGATCACGCTCCGCGACGGCCTCAAGTTCCATGACGGCCAGCCGGTGCGGTCGGCGGACTGCATCGCCTCGCTGAACCGCTGGGCCAAGCGCGACGGCTTCGGCCAGAAGACGGCGCAGATGATCGTCGAGATGAAGCCGGTCGACGACAAGACGTTCACCATTCGCCTGAAGCAGCCCTATCCGCTGCTCATCGAAAGCATCGGCAAGCTGTCGAGCAACGTGCCGTTCATCATGCCGGAGCGGATCGCCAGCACCGATCCGTTCACGCAGATCACCGATGCCACCGGCTCGGGCCCGTTCAAGTTCGTGAAGGACGAATGGGTGCCGGGCAACAAGACGGTGTACGTCAAGAATACCGACTACGTGCCGCGCAAGGAGCCGCCGAGCTGGGCGGCGGGCGGCAAGGTGGTGAAGGTCGACCGGGTCGAGTGGCTCTACATTCCCGATCCGGCCACCGCCGCCGCGGCGATCACCGCAGGCGAAGCCGACATGTGGCAGCAGCTCCATCCCGACCTGGTCCCGGTCCTCCAGCGCAGCAAGGACGTGGTGGTGGCCAATGTCGATCCGCTGGGCAGTATGGGGATCCTCCGCTTCAATCACCTGCAGCCGCCGTTCAACAATCCGAAGATGCGCCAGGCGCTGCTGCAGCTGGTCGACCAGAAGGAGTACATGGCCGGCGTCGCGGGCGATCCGAAGAACTGGCAGACCTGCTACTCGTACTATACGTGCGGCACACCGCTGGCAGGCGAGGCGGGCGCCGGCGGCCTGAAGGGTGACCGCAGCGTCGAGAAGGCCAGGCAGCTGGTCAAGGAGTCCGGCTACGCCGGCGAGAAGATCGTCGTCATCGACGCGACCGACCAGCCCATCGTCCATAACCAGGCGCTGATCACCACCGAGCTGTTGCGCAAGATGGGCGTGAACGTCGATCTCCAGGCGAACGACTGGGGCACCTTGATCACCCGCCGCGCGTCGAAGGAGCCGGTCGACAAGGGCGGGTGGAGCATCTTCCACACCTGGTTCGTCGGTCCGGACCTCACCAATCCGGCGCTGAGCCTGCCGCTGCGCGGCGCCGGCGAGGCGTCGTGGTTCGGCTGGCCGACCGACGCGAAGATCGAGCAGCTGCGCGACGACTGGTTCACCGCACCCACCGCCGACGCGCAGAAGACCTACGCCGAGGACCTGCAGAAGGAAGCGTTCGAGTTCCTGCCCTATATCCCGACCGGCCAGTTCATCATCCCGAGCGCCTACCGCAAGAACCTCGAGGGCGTGATCGTGGCGCCGGTCGCGTTCCTGTGGAACATCGAGAAGAAATGAAAAACCTCCACCACCGCCCCCCTTGAGGGGGCGGTCGGCAGCGCGTAAGCGCTGCCGGGTGGGGGGTCGCCGAGAGCCCTCGCGTCATGCCACGGTCGCATTGATGACGTCACCGCTGGTCCGGACGTTGCGCGCAACCCCCACGGACGCGGAAAAGCGCGTGTGGTCCCGCGTGCGTTGCAAACAGCTCGATGGTTTTCGTTTTCGCCGCCAACATCCAATGGGTCCTTACATCGTCGACTTCTTCTGCCCCGAGGCCAATCTGATCGTCGAACTCGACGGTGGTCAGCATGCGGACAGTCAGCAGGACGCCAAGCGTACGCGCTGGTTGGAAGCTCGCGGCTATCGGGTCATTCGCTTTTGGAATAACGAGGTGCTTGCCAACACCGGCGGCGTGATACTCGATGCGCTTCGCGCCACACCCCCCACCCGCCCGAGGCCGCAGGCCTCGGGCACCCGCCCCCTCAAGGGGGGCGGGGCTGGATCGCCCGGATAAAGCCGCGTGTTTTCGTATGTCATCCGGCGCGTTCTCGCCACCATTCCCGTCATGGGCGTGGTGGCGCTATTCGTCTTCTCGCTGCTCTACCTGGCGCCGGGCGATCCGGCGGCGGTGATCGCCGGCGATCTCGCCACCGTCGACGACATCATCCGCATCCGCGCCAAGCTCGGGCTGGATCAGCCGTTCCATATCCGCTTTGGCACCTGGCTGTGGGCGGTGCTGCACGGCGACCTCGGCATCTCGATCTTCACCAACCTGCCGGTGACCCGCCTGATCGGACAGCGGATCGAGCCGACCGTGGCGCTGACGCTGTGTACTCTCGTGGTCGCCGTCGTCTTCGCCGTGCCGATGGGCGTGCTGGCGGCGTGGAAGGCCGGACGCTGGCTCGACCGCGCGGTCATGGCGTTCGCCGTGGTCGGGTTCTCGGTGCCGATCTTCGTGCTCGCCTATCTTCTGATCTTCGGCCTGTCGCTCGGCCTCGACCTGCTGCCGGTGCAGGGCTATGCCAGCATCCGCGACGGGTTCGGGCCGTTCATCCAGCACCTGATATTGCCGAGCTTCGCGCTCGGCATCACCTACATGGCGCTGATCGCCCGCATCACCCGCGCCAGCATGCTCGACGTGTTGTCGCAGGACTACATCCGGACCGCGCAGGCCAAGGGCCTGGCCACCGGCAAGGTGTTGATCGGCCATGCGCTGAAGAACGCCGCGGTGCCGATCGTCACCGTCATCGGCATCGGCGTGGCGCTGCTGATCAGCGGCGTCGTCGTGACCGAGACGGTATTCGCGATCCCCGGCATCGGCCGGCTGACCGTCGACGCCATCCTGCGTCGCGACTATCCGATCATCCAGGGCGTGATCCTGATCTTCTCGGCCGCCTACGTGCTGATCAATCTGCTGGTCGATCTGAGCTACACCGTGCTCGATCCCAGGATCAGGTACTAGCGTGTCGGCGTCATCGCGAGGAGCGGAGCGACGAAGCGATCCAGGAGTCGACTGGATTGCTTCGCCCCGTGCCGGGGCTCGCAATGACGGACAAAACTGGCGACCTATGCGCTCTCAGCACTTCTCCGCCCACTCCACGGTGACCTTGATCGAGTACCCACAGTTCAAGCGGAGTCTACCGTGACGACAATCGCGGAAACGGCCGCTCAATCGCCCCGCCGCCATCCCGCCGTCGCGTTCCTGCGCCGCCATCCGACCATGGTGCTGGGGCTGGTGATCCTGGCGGCGATGATCGGGCTCGCCGTTTTGGCCCCGGTCCTCGGCACGGTCGATCCGCAGGCGCTGTCGCCGGTGCGGCGGCTGAAGCAGCCCTCCGCGGTCTACTGGTTCGGCACCGACATGCTCGGGCGCGACGTCTATAGCCGCACGATCTACGGCTCGCGCGTCTCGCTGACGGTCGGCATCGCGGTGGCGGTTCTGAGCATCGCGTTCGGGCTCGGCTTCGGGCTCATCACCGGCTTCGTGCGGCTGGCCGACACGCTCCTGATGCGGGTGATGGACGGGCTGATGTCGATCCCGCCGGTGCTGCTGGCGATCGCGCTGATGGCGCTGACCAAGGCCAGCGTCGGGAACGTCATCGTCGCGATCACGCTCGCCGAGGTGCCGCGCGTGACGCGCCTCGTGCGCAGCGTGGTGCTCACCTTGCGCGAGCAGCCCTTCGTCGAAGCCGCGGTGGCGTCCGGCAGCCGGTTTCCGCGCATCCTGCTGCGCCACATTTTGCCCAATACCGTCGCTCCGTTGCTCGTGCAGGGCACCTATATCTGCGCGTCGGCGATGATCACCGAGGCGATCCTGAGCTTCATCGGCGCCGGCACGCCGCTCAACATCCCGAGCTGGGGCAACATCATGGCCGAGGGCCGGGCGCTGTTTCAGGTCGCCGGCTACATCATCCTATTTCCGGGGCTGTTCCTGTCGCTGACCGTGCTGGCGGTCAACCTCGTCGGCGACGGGCTGCGCGATGCGCTGGATCCGCGGCTGGCGCGGAACATGTGACCGATATGGACGCGAGCTCCGGCGGCCCGCTGCTCGAGATCGAGGATCTCAGGACCCGGTTCTTCACCCGCGACGGCGTGGTGCGCGCGGTCGAGGGCGTGTCCTACCAGGTGCGGGCGGGCGAGACCCTGGCCGTCGTCGGCGAATCCGGCTGCGGCAAGAGCGTCACGGCACTCTCGGTGCTGCGGCTGATCCCGTCGCCGCCGGGCCGGATCGTCTCCGGCCATATCCGCTTTCAGGGCCGGGACCTTCTGGAACTCGACGACGCCGAGATGCGCCACATCCGCGGCAACGAGATCTCGATGATCTTCCAGGAGCCGATGACGTCGCTGAACCCGGTGCTGACGGTCGGCCGCCAGATCGGCGAGACCTTGCGCCTCCACCAGGGCC
This sequence comes from Alphaproteobacteria bacterium, assembly GCA_036394195.1. Lineage (GTDB taxonomy): Bacteria > Pseudomonadota > Alphaproteobacteria > CACIAM-22H2 > CACIAM-22H2 > DATJPD01. The sequence goes on from DASWFO010000246.1 coordinate 11,058, forward strand.
TCGGCGCCGCGGCCGCGACGCAGCGCGCGGTCGACATGCTGCGCCTGGTCCGCATCCCCGAGCCCGAGCAGCGCGTCGGCCAATACCCGCACCAGCTCTCCGGCGGGATGCGCCAGCGCGTGATGATCGCGATGGCGCTGGCCTGCAACCCCAAGCTCCTGATCGCCGACGAGCCGACCACGGCGCTCGACGTGACCATCCAGGCGCAGATCCTGGACCTGATGCGCGAGCTCAAATCCAAGATCGGTGCTGCGATCATCCTCATCACCCATGACCTGGGCGTGGTCGCCGAGATGGCGCAGCGCGTCGTCGTCATGTATGCCGGGCGCAAGGTCGAAGAGGCCACCGTCGCGGACATCTTCCGCCAGCCGTTCCATCCCTACACGCGCGGCCTGTTGACGTCGGTGCCGCGGCTGGGCTCGACGCTGTCGGGCCGATCCCGCCAGCGGCTGGCCGAGATTCCCGGCCTCGTCCCGTCCTTGCGCGAGGAGATCGTCGGCTGTGCGTTTGCGCCGCGCTGCGCGTTCGCAACCGACCGCTGCCGCCGCGAGGCGCCGCCGCTCGAGGCCGCGGCGCCGGACCGGCTCGTGGCGTGCTTCGAATGGAAGCGGGTGGCGGCGGCATGAGCACGCCCCAGCATAAGCTTCTCGAAGTCGTCGACCTCAAGACGCATTTTCCGATCCGCCGCGGCTTCTTTGGGCGCACCGGCGCCTATGTCTACGCCGTCGACGGCATCACCTTCTCGATCGCCAAGGGCGAGACCCTCGGCCTCGTCGGTGAAAGCGGCTGCGGCAAGTCGACGGCGGGCAAGACCATCCTGCGGCTCCTCGATCCGACGGGCGGCACCATCCGGGTCAACGGCGAGCGGATCGACGGCCTGACCCGCGCCGAGATGCGGCCGTTCCGCCGCGAGCTGCAGGTCGTGTTCCAGGACCCCTACGCGTCGCTCAACCCGCGCATGAGTGCGGCCCAGATCGTCGCCGAGCCGCTGATCAACTACGGCATCGCCTCGGGCCGGGCCCTCCAGGAGAAGGTCGGTGCCCTCTTCGACCGGGTCGGCCTGCGGCGCGAGCAGATGGCCCGCTATCCGCACGAGTTCTCGGGCGGCCAGCGCCAGCGCATCGGCATCGCGCGGGCACTGGCGCTCAATCCGGGCCTGATCGTCTGCGACGAGCCGGTGTCGGCGCTCGACGTCTCGGTCCAGGCGCAGGTGGTGAACCTGCTCATGGACCTGCAGGCCGAGTTCGGGCTGTCCTACCTGTTCATCGCGCACGACCTGGCGGTGGTCGAGCACATCAGCCATCGCATCGCGGTGATGTATCTCGGCAAGATCGTCGAGATCACCGACAAGACGTCGCTGTTCGCCGCCCCCCAGCATCCCTACACGGAGGCCTTGCTGTCGGCGGTGCCCGTACCGGACCCGGCGGCCACGCGCAAGCGGATCATCCTCTCCGGCGACGTGCCGAGCCCGATCCATCCGCCGCCCGGCTGCCGCTTCCACACCCGCTGCCCCTATGCCGAGGCGCGCTGCAAGGTCGAGGAGCCGGCCATGCGCGAGGTCCGCCCCGGCCATTTCGTCGCCTGCCATCTGCGCAAGCCCGACCCGGCGGCGTTCGCGAATTAGCCCCGCCATTTTCCCTCCCCCCTTGCGGGGGAGGGTAGGGTGGGGGTGAGGCCGCGCCACCTGGGGCCGCGATGCCGCTAGTGCAGCGTATCTCCGCGCGGCCGTTGGGCTGGCCCCACCGTCAACGTGAAGTGTCCTGTCGGCGTCGTCACCGCCGGTGACAAGATTTCGTACTCGATATTGTAAGCGTCGCCGAAGGTCGCGATTTTGGGACGGGTGATGACGACGCGAAGCGCCCACACACGTTGGTCCTTGGCGCGGAACCTCCACGTGAACTCGCCCGGGATGTTTTCGGGCGTCTGCCGGTTGATGCGCTCGATGCGCTCGGCAAGCTGGTCCGCGACGTACTGATCAAGCATGGCTTTGGCGCGCCGGTCGCGTGGGTGACGTCTTCGCCGTCGACGCGATCGGCTCTCGAGTTCGACCGGACGGCGCGGCGGGAGATTACCCGCGCCAGGCCGAGGCACGGATCACGCTGCAGAAATTGCGTCGCCCGAAGGACGGATCCTTGTCGGCGAGCACGTCGGCCTTCACGTTGCCGAAGGTCGTCTCCGGCTTGTGCTTGATGCCGTCATAGAAGGCCCGGATGATGTCTTCCTTGAAGAACTCGGGCCGTGGATGCGCGGCCACGACCGCGTCGCGCTCCGCATCGCTGTACTCGGCATAGGTCAGTCCGAGCACATCCATCTCCACGCCGGCGGTGACCAGCGTTATGACCGGGTGCATGTGCTGCGGAATGCCCGGCGTCGTGTGCAGGGCGATCGCCGTCCACACCGTGTCGATGTCGTGCTGGGCAATGCCGTGGCTGCGCAGGAAGTCGCGGGCGGTGTTCGCCCCGTCGACCTCGAAGCGTTCGCGAACGCTGCTGTGCCGGGGGGTCAGGCCCATGTCGTGGAACATCGCTCCCACATAGAGAAGCTCCGCATCGAATTTCAGGGCGCGATGCTGGCCGGCCAAGGCGCCCCAGTAATAGACCCGGCTGGAATGGTGAAACAGCAGGGGAGACTCGGTGTCTCGGACGAGCTCCGTTGCCTCTCTGGCCAGCGCGCTGTCGGGGATGCGCACACCGTCGATGGTGAGTGTCTTGGCGCTTCTCCGGCCGGCTGATCTCGGAAGATCGGGTGAGGCCGGGGCGGTATATCCGTTGTTCGCTGTGAGTGTCATCGCACGGCTCCTGTTGGGTTGTTTCTTGTGAAGCTCATGTGAGGCTGGCAGGATATGTCCCCAATCGACGGGACACGTCTAAATCGGACATAATGCGTCTAAGGCGGCCATGGCCACGCGCAAGGCGCCCCCTCGCACGATCGCGATCCTCGCCATGCCCGGCGTCCAGCTGCTGGACGTGTCCGGTCCGTTGGATGTGTTCGCCGAAGCCAATGTCCAGGCGGCGCGCGATGCCTATCGCTTGCGCGTGATCGCGGCGGCGCCCGGCGCGATTGTCAGTTCCTCCGGCACCCGGCTGGTGTCCGATCGCGTCATCGGGGACCGAACACGT
>DASWFO010000247.1:0-5144 GCA_036394195.1 Alphaproteobacteria bacterium
CTCGAGCCCGGCTGGGTGTGGCTCGTCGGCGCCGGGCCCGGCGATCCCGGGCTGCTGTCGCTGCTCGGCCTGCAGGCGCTCCGGCAAGCGGACGTCGTCGTCTACGACGCGCTGGTGGACGAGCGGATCATCGGCCTGGTGCGGCCGCAGGTGCTGCTCGAATTTGCCGGCAAGCGCGGCGGGCGGCCCTCGCCGACCCAGCCGGATATCTCGGCGCGGCTGGTCCGCTTCGCGCGGGCCGGCCGGCGGGTCCTGCGCCTGAAGGGCGGCGATCCATTCGTGTTCGGGCGCGGCGGCGAGGAGGCGCTGGCGCTGGTCGCGGCCGGGATTCCGTTCCGCATCGTGCCCGGAATCACCAGCGGCATCGGCGGCCTCGCTTACGCCGGGATTCCGGTGACCCACCGCGACACCAATCAGGTCATCACCTTCGTCACCGGCCACGGTGTCACCGGCGACGTGCCGGATGGGCTCGATTGGGAGGCCTTGGCGCGCGGCTCGCCGGTGCTGGTGTTCTACATGGCGACCAAGCATCTGGCGGCCATCGCCGGCCGGCTGATCGCCGCCGGCCGGGATCCGCAGGAGCCGGTGGCCGTGATCAGCCGCGCCGCGACCGACCGCCAGCGCGTGGTCGAGACGACGCTCGGTCAGGCCGCCGCCGACATCGCGGCCGCCGGGCTGGAGCCGCCGGCCCTGGTCGCCGTCGGACCCGTCGTCCGCCTCCGGGCCGGGCTCGACTGGCTAGGCGCGGCGGCCGGCCGCACCCTCGATCCCGATCCGCTCGGCTTGAAGCGGACGCGCGACTATATATGATGCCGGGCACGCCGCTTCCCGTCCGGCGTCCACATTCTTTTCGAAAGCTCGCCTTGCCATGAAAAAACCGTACTTGCTGTGTGTGCTCGGCCTCGCGACCGCGTCTCTCGTCGCCTGCGGTCCGAACACCATGTGGTCCAAGGAAGGCGCGTCGGCCGACGAACTGCGCGCGGCGCGCAGCGACTGCGCCAGCGACGCATCCGGCTACAACTTCGTCGACTCGGCGTACTATGACGGGCCGGAGCGCAACCGCGGCTCATCCGCCACCAGCGACGTGTACCGGCAATGCATGGAAGCCCACGGGTGGCGGCGGCAGCGCGTGGACCAGACGCGATAGCGGCAGCTTTTTGAGGATGAGCAGATGTTCGGACTGACGCGCGGCCGCGCCATCGCGATCGCGGTCGCCATCGTCGCCGGGGTCGTGATCGGCGTCGGCCTGCGCTTCGTCATGCCGGGTGCCGGCGGATCGGGTGCGCGCACCACCGGCTTCGTCGATCCGGGCATCGGCGGGCCGTTCCATCTCGTCGACCAGGACGGCCGCGAGCGGACCGATGCGGATTTCCGCGGCAAGCTCATGCTGGTCGAGTTCGGCTACACCTCCTGTCCCGATATCTGTCCGCTCGGCCTGCAGCTTTTCGCCGACGTGCTCGACCAGCTCGGGCCCGACGCCGACCAGGTGCAGCCGATCTTCATCACCGTCGATCCCGGGCGCGATACGCCCGACCAGCTGCGCGGCTACGTCTCGCATTTCTCGCCGCGCATCGTCGGCCTGACCGGCTCCGAGCAGGACCTGGCGACCGCGGCCCGGGAGTACCGGGTCTACTACAAACTCGGCGCCGACCGCGCGACCAACCCGAACTACACCGTCGATCATTCGGCCATTCTCTACCTGATGGGCCGCGACGGACGGTTCGTCACGCATTTCACCCACGAGACTCCGGTCGACCGGGTCGTCGGCACGATCCGCTCCAAGCTCGGATAGCGCTCGGGACTGTCGCATGGGCGGACGTGGCCTCGTCATCGCCGCACCGGGATCGGGAAGCGGCAAGACCACCGTGACCCTGGGGCTGCTCAGCGCGTGGCGCCAGGCCGGCGTCAACATCGCCGCCGCCAAGGTCGGGCCCGACTATATCGACCCCGGCTTCCATGCCGCCGCCAGCGGCCGCGATTGCATCAATCTCGATCCGTGGGCGATGCGCGCCAGCACGGTCGCGTGGCTCGCGACGCAGCTCAGCGAGTGCTGCGATCTCATCGTCTGCGAAGGGGTGATGGGACTTTATGACGGCATCGATCCCGCCGGGACTGCCTCGACCGCGGCACTGGCAGCGGCGCTCGGCTGGCCGGTGGTGCTGGTCGTGGATGCGGCGGGGCTCGCCGCGTCGGCGGCGGCCCTGGTCCACGGCTTCGCAAATCCGCCGGCGTCGCTGGCCGCAAGCGGCCTCGCCATCGCGGGCGTGATCTTCAACCGGGTCGGCAGCTCGCGTCACCTCGAGCTGTTGCGCGCAGCGGTGCAGCGCGCCGCGCCGGAGCTCCGCGTGTTCGGCGGCCTGCCGCGCACCGAGACGGTCGCACTGCCCGAGCGCCATCTCGGCCTCATTCCCGCCGGCGAGCAGCCGGAGCTGGAGACGCTGATCGAAAAGGCCGGGCACCTGATCGAGACCCATCTCGACCTGGACGGCCTCCGGGACTGCGCGCGGGCGGCCGCGGTGAGCGCGCCGCTAATTCCGGGCAGTGCGATGGCGCCGCTCGGCCAGAGAATCGCCGTCGCGCGCGACGACGCGTTTGCGTTCGCCTATCCGTGGATGCTGGAGGGATGGTCAACCGCCGGTGCGACCCTCTCCGTCTTCTCGCCGCTCGCCGACGAGGCACCCGCACCCGACGCCGACGCGGTCTTCCTGCCCGGTGGCTATCCCGAGCTGCACGCCGGCCGGCTTGCCGCCAATCGCCGCTTTCTCGATGGCTTGCGGGCGGCGGCTCAGCGCGGCGCCGTGGTCTACGGCGAATGCGGCGGCTACATGGCGCTGGGGCGCGGCCTTCTCGATGCCGCCGGGCAGCGGCATGCGCTCGCCGGGCTCCTGCCCCTCGAAACGTCGTTCGCCGAGCGTCGGCTTCATCTTGGCTACCGCGAGACGAACCTCGCCGGCGACGGACCGCTGGGCCGCAGCGGGGCGCGTCATCGCGGGCATGAATTCCACTACGCAACCGTTGTCGTGGAAGGGGCAGCCCCGCCACTGTTCGCGGTCGCCGATTCAGGCGGCCACCAACTTGCCACGGCCGGGCGACGGAGCGGTAACGTGATGGGATCGTTTATCCATTTGATAGACCACGCGAACGTTTGACAGACAAACGTTTGCATTGCATTCCCGGCTCATAAGGTCATACTAAACCTAGTGTTTAACAGCTTTCCACTATACCACTTCTACGACTTTCAGCGCGCCGCCCTGGCGCCCTGGCGTCTCACCGCTGAAACCATGCAGCAGGTTTTCAGCCATCCCATGCTTCCCATGGCCTACACGCGGATGGGCCGCGCGGTCGCCGCGGGTGCCGAGCTGTTCGAGCGCTCGACACGCCGTTACGGCAAGCCGGAGTTCGGCCTGCACCGGACGTCGATCGACGGCGCCGAAGTCGGCGTGCAACTGACCACGGTGGCCCAGCGGCCGTTCTGCGACCTGCTGCACTTCAAACGCGACGTCGCACGGAGCGACCCGAGGGTCCTGCTCGTGGCGCCGATGTCGGGGCACTACGCGACCTTGCTGCGCGATACCGTCGCGGGCCTCCTGCCCGACCACGACGTCTACATCACCGATTGGCAGAACGCCGCCGAGGTGCCGCTCGAGCACGGGGATTTCGATCTCGACGATTACATCGACGACATCATCGGCTTCATCGAGAAGCTCGGACCGGCGGTACACGTCATCGCGGTCTGTCAGCCGTCGGTCCCGGTGCTGGCGGCGGTCTCGATCATGGCGGCCGACCACCATCCGGCGACGCCCCGCTCGATGATCCTGATGGGCGGACCGATCGACACCCGCATCAATCCGACGCGCGTCAACCGGCACGCCAACGAGCATTCGCTCGCGTGGTTCGAGCGCACCTGTATCTCGCGAGTGCCGGCGACCTATCCGGGCTTCATGCGCCGGGTCTATCCCGGATTCCTCCAGCTCACGAGCTTCATGGCCATGAACGCCGACCGCCATCTCGGCTCGGCGCTCAAGCACTTCCATCACCTTGTTCGCGGCGACGGCGAGAGCGCCGAAGCACACCGCCGGTTCTACGACGAATACCTGGCGGTGATGGACCTGCCGGCCGAGTTCTTCCTGCAGACGGTCAAGGTGGCGTTCCACGAGCACGCCTTGCCGTGCGGCACGATGACGGCGCGCGGCAACCCGGTCGAGCCGCGGGCGATCCGCGACACGGCGCTGATGACCGTGGAAGGCGAGCTCGACGACATCTCAGGGCCGGGCCAGACCGTCGCCGCGCACGACCTGTGCCCGGAGTTGCCGCCGCACAAGCACGTGCATCATCTGCAGAAGGGTGTCGGCCATTTCGGCATCTTCAACGGTCGCCGCTGGCGGTCGGAAATCCTGCCGAAGGTCCGCACCTTCATCCGCGACAACGGCTGAGCCGCGAGGACAAGTCGTCGCCGGCGATCCGGCGATGACCCCGTTGCTCAGTCCGCCTCGCTCGAGCGTAGCCGATACGCCGGCCGCTCCCGCCATAGCAGAAGCATCGCGACGAACACGACTCCCGTGACAAGGGTGCTCAGCGCCAAACTCATCACGTTGTGCGACAGGAAATCGCCGAAGGCCGTGCCCGCAGCGCGTACGGCGACGACGGTCAGCCAGTAAAACCAGAGATTCGCCAACGGCCCAGTCCGGCCGCTGAAAAACAGCGCGGCCAGCACACCGCCCAGGAGGACGGACGCATAGCCGGTGCCGAGGCCTGAGTTGAACGAGGCGTAGTCGCCGATGACGGTGCCGAGTGTGCCGGCGGTCAACATGGCCGTCCAATATCTTGAATCCGTGTTCGGCAGGCCGAACGGCCACCTGGTGGCGGTTTCAGCCGATTTCGACGGCGGGCTGAAGAAGAGCACCAGGGCGAGAACGACCGCCAGCGCCGCCATCAGCCCCGGCCGTCCCAGGTGGAAGTCGCCGGCGCCGAGGTCGGCGAGGTTCGTCGCGGCGGTCCTGACCAGGATGATCGACGCGATGCCGGTGCCGAGGCCTGAATTGAACGAGGCGTAGTCGCCGATGACGGTGCCGAGTGTGCCGGCGGTCAACATGGCCGTCCAATATCTTGAATCCGTGTTCGGCAGGCCGAACGGCCACCTGGTG
>DASWFO010000248.1:0-6132 GCA_036394195.1 Alphaproteobacteria bacterium
CGCGCCGAATCCGCGACGGCGCTGAGCGGCCGCATCCGGCGCGCGATCCCCGCCTGAAGGGATCGCGGACGCGGCAGCGCGCTTAAGCGGCGCGGCCGCTTGCGGTCCGTGATGATCCCCTCGCCGCCCGCGACGGTGCCACCGTACGAAGGTTTAAATTGAAGATTAAGAATTCGGCGGCTAGGTTCGCCGCCGGCTGTCGTCAGTGGTGCCCCGAGTCGCAACAAATGTCGGACCGGGCAGCCTTCGGCTTGGGGAGTTCGTCATGGCTCGACAGAGTTTCCGCGCGTCAACCCGCAACCATCTTCTGAGCGCGCTCGCCGCGGCGGCGCTGGCGCTCGGCGCGTGCCAGGGACCGGATTCGGATTTCAACAAGCAGAACGGCGGCACCTTGATCGGCGCCGGCCTCGGCGGCCTGTTGGGAAACCAATTCGGCGGCGGCACCGGCAAAGCCCTGATGACCGTGGCGGGTGTAGCAGTCGGCGGATTCATCGGCAACCAGATCGGCAAGTCGCTCGACAACGCCGACCGCACGGCGGCGCGGCAGGCCCATGACCGGGCGTTGAGCCATGCCGCCGTCGGCCAGACGATCACGTGGAACAATCCGCAGAACGCCACCTCCGGCGGGACCAAGATCGTCCGCGACGGCCACGACCAGAACGGCGACCATTGCCGCGAGTACCAGACCACGGTCACGATCGACGGCAAGCAGGAACAAGCCTACGGCACCGCCTGCCGTCAGCCGGACGGGGCGTGGAAGGTCGTCTCGGGCACCTAATCGGCGCGTCAGCTCCGGCCTGACGGCTTGCCGTCAGGCCGGCGTCGGCGCTTACGCGTCCGCGTCGGCCAGATGCCGGGCCGTTTCGTCGGACTCCTCGTCCGCGCGCGCCGCCGGCTCGAGCGCGAACTCGACGGCCTGGTCGACCCGCTCCAGCCACACGAAGTCGAGCTGATTGCGGGCGTCTTCCGGAATATCCTCGAAGTCCTTGCGGTTCCGGGCCGGCAGCATGATGTGCTTGATGCCCGCGCTATGCGCGGCGACGACCTTCTCCTTGATGCCGCCGACCGGCAGCACCAGGCCGCGCAGGCTGATCTCCCCGGTCATCGCGGTGTCGCTGCGCACCGTGCGCCGGGTCATCAGCGACACCAGCGCCATGAACATGGCGACGCCGGCGCTGGGGCCGTCCTTCGGGATCGCCCCGGCCGGGACGTGGATGTGGATGTCGGCCTTCTCGAAGGCCTTTTCGTCGATGCCCAGCCGCGCGGCGCGGTTCTTCACGATGCTGAGCGCGGCCTGCGCGCTCTCCTTCATCACGTCGCCGAGCTGCCCGGTGAGGATCAGCCGGCCGCTGCCCGGCACCCGCGTCGCCTCGATGAACAGGATATCGCCGCCGACCGGCGTCCAGGCGAGCCCGGTCGCGACACCGGGAACGCTGGTGCGCATTGCCACTTCATTCTCGAACTGCGGCGGACCGAGAATGGCGGCGAGGTCATCCCGCCCAACGCGGATCGGCCCCGTCTCCCCTTCCGCGATGCGGACCGCGGCGTGGCGCAGCACCCTGCCGATTTCGCGCTCGAGGTTGCGCACCCCCGCCTCGCGCGTGTAGTGCTGGATGATCTCGCGGATGGCGTCGTCGGTGATCTCGACCTGGCCCTCCTTGACGCCGTTCGCTTCCATCTGCCGCCGCACCAGGTAGCGCCGCGCGATCTGCAGCTTCTCGGCGGCGGTGTAGCCGGGCAGGCTGATGATCTCCATGCGGTCCCTGAGCGGGCCCGGGATGGTGTCGAGCATGTTCGCCGTGGTGAGGAACACGACGCGGCTCAGGTCGAACGGGACACCCAGATAATTGTCGCGGAACGTGTTGTTCTGCTCGGGATCGAGAACCTCGAGCAGGGCCGCAGCCGGATCGCCGTGGAACCCGGCGCCGAGCTTGTCGATCTCGTCCAGCATCATCACGCAGTTGCGCGTGCCGGCCTTGCGGATCGCCTGGACGATGTTGCCGGGCAAGGCGCCGACATAGGTGCGGCGGTGGCCGCGGATCTCCGCTTCGTCGTGCATGCCGCCGAGGCTCACGCGGACGAACTTGCGCTTCATGGCGCGCGCGATCGACTGCCCGAGCGAGGTCTTGCCGACGCCGGGCGGGCCGGCGAAGCACAGGATCGGCGCCTTCCCGTTCGGAGCCAGCTTGCGCACCGCGAGGTATTCAATGATCCGCCGCTTGATCTTGTCGAGATCGTAATGATCCTCGTCGAGGATCCGCCGCGCCTCGTCGATATCGATCGGGCTCTCCTTCGGCAGACTCCACGGCAGCTCGATCAGCCAATCGAGATAGGTCCGCACCATGCCGTACTCAGCGGAGGCCTCCGACATGCGCTGCAGCCGCCGCAGCTCCTTGCGCGCCTGCTCCTCGACCTCCTTCGGCATCTTTGCCTTGGCGATCGCCTTCTCGAGCTCCGCCAGCTCCGCCGCCCGGCCGTCGTCGCCCTCGCCGAGCTGGCGCTGGATGGCGGCCATCTGCTCGCGCAGCAGCGCCTCGCGCTGGCGCTCGTCGAGGGCGGCCTTCGTCTGCTGGCCGATCTCCTGCGACAGCCGCAGGATCTCGATCCGGCGCGCCAGCATGCGCGAGACCTTGTCCATGCGGGCACCGATCTCGACCGTCTCGAGGATCTCCTGCTTCTCCACCGGCTTCAGGTCCATGTAGGCGGCGGCGAGATCCGTCAAGGTCGGCGGTGAATCGACGGACTGGACGGCGGTCAGGAGCTCCGGCGGCGCCTGCGGCAGCAGCTCGATCGCGGCGATGGTCTGCGCCCTGAGATTGATGAACCGGGCCTCGATCTCGGGCGTGCGCGTGGCGGGCTCCGGAATGCGCAGCACGCGGGCGACCAGGAACGGCCAGCCGTTGAGGAATTCCGCGACCTGAAAGCGCTGCTCGCCCTGGCAGACCAGATGATGTGTGCCGTCCTGGGCCGTGATGTAGCGGGCGATGCTGGCAACGGTCCCGATGCGATGCATGTCGTTCGGCGTCGGGTCGGCGGTATCCGCCTCGCGCTGCAGCAGGATGCCGACCTGCCGCTGCTCGCGCACGGCCTGCTGCGCCGCCGCGATCGACTTGGTGCGGCCGATCGTAATCGGGTGCACCAGGCCCGGGAACAGCACTGTGTTCCGCGCCGGCACGATGATGAGGGCATCGGACGGCAGCGGCCGAACCGCGCCGGCGTCCCGGCCCGACGTGTCCTCGGCCGGGGGCGTTTTTTCGGCGTCAGCCACGGAAGCTTCCCGCCTTCTCCAGGGTGACCGCGAGACAGCCGCACACGAGCTCGCGGCGGACACCGCTGTAGCGGCCGGCCGGCAGGGGAATGCGCCGGTGGAACCGCCCCTGCGGCAGCTCGAGGCGATGGATTGTTGCGGTCCGCAGCTCGGCCGGCAATGTCCGGGTGCCGCCGACCACCAGATACCCGTCCTCAATCACCGCGACGGCCTGCTCGGCGTCGACCCCCGGCAGGGCGACCAGCACCAGGATCTCGCGCTCGGTCTCCAGGATATCGACCGGCGGCTCCCAGGCCGGCGATTGCGCCGGCGAGGCGGCGGGGCGGAAGAATTCGCGGTGCAGCCGCTCGGCGCGCGCCAGCATTTCGCACGCCTCGGACCACATCCAATCACGCGTGACGTCACGAGCCATTCTCATCACACCGCCGGTTGGGCCTACGATCATCTGAGAAGAGGATGCCGGTAATTCAATGTCTCCGGCGACGGTCCGAGGCTACCGTGGCAGCACCGCGTCGACATTGATTTCTATCAACATGTCCGGGGCCGCGAGGCGGGTGATCTGGACGATGGTGCTGGCCGGCACCGGCCCGTCTGCGAAGGCCTCGCGCCGGCAGGTCAGGTAGTCCTGATAGGGCTTTGCCGTTTCCCGCACGCCGCCGCCCATGTCGGTCACGAAGGTGATCATCCGCGTCACGTCGGCCAATGTCGCGCCTTCGCTGGCCAGCGCCTTTTTGATCTTCGTGAACGCATAGCGGCATTGCGCCAGCATATCGCCGGGATACATGGTCTTGCCGTCGGCTTCGGATTCGGCGCCGATGCCGGCCACGGTGATGAACCGGCCGGGATTGGTGACGGTGACCAGTTCGGAAAACCGCCCCTTGGTCCACGCGCTGAAATTGTAATTCCGTTTACTGAACCCGGCGCCGGGCGACTGCGCCTGGGCGCCGATGACGAGGCCGATCAACAGGCCGGCGATCGCGGCGCCGGCTCCCATCCTGAAGCGTTCCTGCATGGTCACCCCCTTCCAAAGATGGTGGCCAGCATAGCGTCGATGCTAGCCGATGCCGAATCGACGCCCCGCCGCCGAGGATGCGCTTCTTTGCTCTCAAAATGCCCGGAATTGCGCGGGCGGTACTCCGAAATTCATGACCTCCCCTAACCCGTGGCAACGCTTCGCCTTATCTACAAAAAAAAGGGCATCCCGCCGCACACATAAGCCGGGGCCCAGGGAGAGAGAAAGCCGTGACAATGGCTGAGCTGGGAGACACTCGCGCCGCCTTTAACGCCAAAAGATTCTTTTCGACGGACGGGCCGGTGCGACCTTAGGCCCGCCCGATGGTCGCACGGTCGCGCAACCGAAGGGGCGGCACCAGTCAGGCGGCGCGCTCCGGCGGCCACCGGGCGGGCGGCCTTTTTATCGACGGACGGTCACGTCAACGGGAAATCCTCGCCAGCCTTGGCATCCTTTGCCTGCGCGGCCTGAATATCGGAGAGCTGCTCGACCGGGCGGCGCGTCTGGCCGCCGAAGGACTCGGCGCGGTGCATTCCGCGATCGCCGAATTTCTGCCGGCCGAGAACAAGCTCCTGATCCGCGCGGGTGTCGGCTGGACGCCGGGCGTGGTCGGGACTGAGAAGCTGGAGGCCGATATCGGATCGCCGGCGGGTTTTGCGTTGCGCACGGGACAGCCGGTGATCTCCCACCTGGATCACGAGCAACCCTTCAGGACACCGGGCCTGCTCCTCCGCCATGGCATCAAGCGGACGATCACGGTGATCGTGGCAGGCGACCACACGCGGTTCGGCGTGCTCGAGGTCGACAGCGCGCTGCCCGGCGAATTCACCGCCGACGATCTGCCGTTCGTGCAAGGCCTCGCGGACATGCTGGGCGTGACGATCGAGAAACGGAACATCGAGCATGAGCTGCGATCGGCGCTCGAATGGCAGAAGATCCTGCTCGATGAGCTCAACCACCGGGTGAAAAACAGCCTACAGCTCGCGGCGACCTCGCTGCTGTTGGAAGCCGGGACCAGCGACTTCGAAGAGGTGCGGCACACGCTCCAGCAAGCCTCGACGCGGATCGCGGCGATCGCCCAGGTTCACAAGAACCTGGCCACCACAAGCCACGGCTATACCGTCGAGATTTGCCACTACTTCCTCGAGCTGCGCGACGCGCTCCGCGCCTCCGGTTTGAACTGCGACTGCGACGTCGCGACGGTGGGCGACCTGTACGTCTCGGCGGAGCGGGCCGTGCCAATCGGGCTGCTGGTGAACGAGCTCGTGACGAACGCGGCCAAGCACGGCGGCGCCGAGAGGAGCCACGTCCGCATCCGGGTCGAGCGCGACGACGGCAGTCTCTCGGTGTCCGTCCGCGACGACGGGCCCGGCTTGCCGTCGGATTTCGACATGTCCCAGAGCAAGGGCCTCGGCATGCGGATCATCCGCGGCCTGGCGGGCCAGATCGGCGGGGCTCTGTCGACGAAGACCGGGCCCCAGGGGACCGAGGTCGTCCTGCGCGTGTCGATAACCTGACCCTCAGAGATGGGATCCGGCTTTTCCGCGCCACTATGACCCCGAAACCCGTGCAAGGGTGCAAGGGTTCCGATCAAGCCATTGTTAAGGCTCACGCTGACGCCCTTGAACGAATCATTTTGGCGAATCTCGACGCAAGGGTTTCAGCGAGGGATTCCATTGGTGGCCGCTTCAGGGAATCAGGACCGCGGCACCGGTGAGCTCGCCCGCCCGCAGGCGCTGGAGCGCCGTGTTCGCCTCAGGGAGTGGAAACGGCGTGGTGTGCGTGCGCACCGGCACGCGCGGCGCGAGTGCCAGGAACTCCTCGGCGTCGCGGCGGGTGAGGTTGGCGACGG
>DASWFO010000249.1:0-3287 GCA_036394195.1 Alphaproteobacteria bacterium
CCCGAGCGCGCTCGCCGAAGCCGACGCTCACGATGCCGCCTTCGCGAAGGGCGGCCCGGTCGGCCCGCTCTACTGCGTGCCGATCGTCCTTAAGGACAACTACAACACCGCGGACCTGCCGACGACCGGCGGCTCGGCGTCCCTCGCCGGAGCACGGCCGAGCACGGATGCCTTTGTCGTGGCCCGGCTGCGCGCCGCCGGTGCGATCGTGCTGGCGAAGACGAACATGCATGAATTCGCCTTGGCCGGGACGACCGTCAGTTCACTGGGCGGACAGACCGTCAACCCTTATGACCTGACGCGCACGCCCGGCGGCTCGAGCGGCGGCACCGGCGCCGCGGTAGCGGCCAATCTCGCCATGGCCGGCACCGGCTCCGACACCGTGAACTCCATCCGCTCGCCGGCCTCGGCCAATGATCTCGTCGGCATCCGCCCGACCAAGGGCCTCATCAGCCTCAACGGCATCATGCCGGTTTCCCTGACGCAGGACGCCGCCGGTCCCTTGGCGCGCCATGTCGTCGATGCCGCGACCATGCTGCAGGTCATGGCCGCTCCGGACCCCGCCGATCCCGCGACGGCCGGTCACAAGCGCCCGAATTACACCGCCGCGCTGAAGGCCGGCGCGCTCAAGGGCGAACGGATCGGCGTGCTGCGCGTCATGTTCGGCACCAAGCCCGAGCACCAGGAGGTCAACCGGGTCATGGAGGGCGCGCTCGGGGCGATGCGGCGGGCCGGAGCGGTGCTCGTCGAGCTCGACGCGCCCGCGCTCGACGCCGGCAAGCTGATCGCCGACAACGACGTGCAGAAATACGAATTCAAGGCGGTGATGGACCGATACCTCGCCGCCATCCCGAATGCCCCGAGCAAGACGGTGGCCGACATTGTCGAGGGCGGCAAATACGACCATGCGACGCTCGAGAAGTTCCTGGCGTCGGCTGTCGCGTACCAGGACGGCATGTCCGAGGCGGACTACAAGCTCCGTCTCGATCGCGACGTCCAGACCCGCGCGATGCTGGCGAAGCTCATGGACGACAACCGGATCGACGCGATCGTCTACCCCTTGCAGAAGCGTCTCGTGGTCCCCGTGTCCGAAACGAACCAGGCGGAGCGGAACGGCATCCTGGCCTCGGTCACCGGCTATCCGGCCGTTACCGTCCCGGCCGGCTTCTCGGCGTCGACCTCGGACGCGCCGATCGGCGTTCCCGTAGGCATGGACATTCTCGGCCGGCCCGATAGCGAGGCGAAGCTTTTGTCGATCGCCTTCGCCTTCGAGCAGGCGACGCATCTCCGTCGCTCACCGGAAAGCGCACCGCCGCTGCGTTCCGAAAGGTGACGCAATCGAACCCGGCGGCTGGGGTGCGCCCGCGCGTTCCATCGCGTTCGCCGCGCATTCGTGGCGAATCGTGCTCAGAAAATAGGCGCTGGGGAACGAGCCGAAGCCGCCGCGGCGCGGGGAGCGCGACGGGGGCGCTTGGCATGCGGCTTGCAAACTTGGTAGCGCATCTAGGGTTCCGGTCCCGCTGGGGATGCTGGTCCGAGAGATGCGACCCGGCGGTCGTTGCTGCCGGACACACGGCGGGACAAAAGCCCGGGAGATCGAGTATGGCGGCGGCGCTTGCGCCTCCGGCACCGACTCCACCCGTCGGTACCCGCGCCTGAGCCGCTTCGACCCGAACCGGACGCTGCGCGCGGGAGCTGTGCCATGGAATCGTCGTCGATGATGCGCGCGGGCTGCTGACGATGCAGCGCGTCATCAACCGCCGCCCGGATCGCCTCGGCCGGATCGTCCTGGGCGCGCTGCCTTTCATCATCGCGGCTGGGCTCTACCTCGTTTTCTCCGCGCTGCGCCTCGCCGACAACCCCAACGACAAGCTGCTGCCTTCGCTGGCGAGCCTGGGCGACGGCATCGCACGCTTCGCCTGGCAGCGCGACAAGATGTCGGGCGATATCCTGTTGTGGACCGATACCTGGTGGAGCTTGCGCCGAATGGCGCTCGGACTTTCGTTGGCGACCTTGACCGGCCTCGTCTTCGGCATCGCCAACGGCCTCATTCCCTACATGCGCGCGTCGCTCCAGCCGCTCGTCAACGTCATCTGCGTGATACCGCCCATGGCGGTGTTGCCGATTCTGTTCATCGTCTTCGGCCTCGAGGAGACCTCGAAGGTGGCGCTGATCATGATCGGCGTTACGCCTTTCCTGATGCGCGACCTGGCGCTGCGTGTCGAGGATCTGCCGAACGAGCAGCTCATCAAGGCGCAGACACTGGGCGCCTCGACCTGGCAGATCATCCTGCGCATCGTGCTGCCGCAAGTGCTGCCGCGCCTCATCGACGGCGTGCGCCTCTCGCTCGGCCCGGCCTGGCTCTTCCTGATCGCCGCCGAGGCGATCGCCGCGCAGAACGGCCTGGGATTCCGCATCTTCCTGGTGCGACGCTATCTGTCGATGGACGTGATCCTGCCTTATGTCGCCTGGATCACTTTCTTGGCCGCGTTGTCCGACTATCTCCTCCGCCTTCTGTCGCGCCGCTTGTTCCCCTGGGTCGCCGCGGGGCGAGGCCGCTGATGTCGGCGATCATCGTGCGCAATCTGTGGATGGAGTACGGCGCCCAGCGCGTGCTCGAGCGCATCAATCTCGACGTGCCTGCCGGCCAGTTCGTCGCCGTGGTCGGCGCTTCCGGCTGCGGCAAGAGCACCTTCCTGCGCCTGCTGCTGAGCCAGGAGAAACCGACGCGCGGCACCATCCTGCTCGACGATAAGCCGCTCCCGGACGATCCTGGCCCCGATCGCGGCGTCGTGTTCCAGCGCTATTCCGTGTTCCCTCACCTGACCGTGCTGGACAATGTCGTACTCGGGCGGGAATTGGCGGCGGCGCCGGTCCTGGGCCGTCTTTTCGGCGCTGCCCGCCGCCGCGCCGTTGCCGAGGCCGAGGGCTATCTAGCGGCGGTGGGTCTCAGCGCGGCGCGTGATCGCTATCCGTCGGAGCTGTCGGGCGGCATGCAGCAACGCCTCGCCATCGCCCAGGCGCTGGTGCGCAAGCCCAAGGTGCTGCTGCTCGACGAGCCCTTCGGCGCGCTCGACCCCGGCACCCGCGCGCAGATGCACGAGCTCATCCTGCGGCTGTGGCGCGACACCGGCATGACCGTCTTCATGGTGACGCACGACATCAAGGAAGGGTTCGCGCTGGGCACGCGCGTGCTGGTCTTCGACAAGCTGCGCAACGACCCGCAGGAGCCCGGCGCCTACGGCGCCACCATCACCTATGATCTGCCGCTCGCCCAAGGCAAGCAC
>DASWFO010000250.1:0-7725 GCA_036394195.1 Alphaproteobacteria bacterium
CGTGTGGACGAGGAACACATAGAAGAACAACCCCGCGAGCACGGCCTCGACGACGATCTCGGTCGAGCCGAACCAGTCCTTGAGCTCACCGCGATCGAGGAACATCTGCAGCGCCGCGACGGCCAGGCTCAGCATCGCAAAGCCGAACACGTCGAAGCGCAGGCTGCGGTTGATCTTCGTTTCCGGAACGGCGCTGGAAATGACCAGGAAGGCCAGCACGCCGAACGGAACGTTGATATAGAACACCCAGCGCCAGCTGTAATGGTCGGTCAGCCAGCCGCCGAGCGTCGGCCCGAGGACCGGGCCGACCACGGCGCCCAGCCCCCAGATGGCCATGGCGGATCCGTGGCGCTCGCGCGGATAGCTGTCGAGGAGCGTGGACTGCGACAGGGGGACCAGTGCGGCGCCGAACAGCCCCTGCAGGACGCGGTAGATCACCATCTGGCTGAGCGATCCGGCGAGGCCGCAGAGGATCGACGCCACGGTGAAGCCGGCGACGGACACCATGAACAGCCGCTTGCGGCCGAAGCGGTTGCTCAGCCAGCCGGTGGGCGGCGTCATGATCGCCGCGGCGACGATATAGGAGGTGAGCACCCAGGTGATCTGGTCCTGGTTCGCCGCGAAGTTCCCCTGCATATATGGCAGCGCCACGTTGGCGATGGTGGAATCCAGCGCCTGCATGAACGTCGCGAGCATCGTCCCAAAGGTGACGAGGGCCAGATTGACCGGCCGTTCGGCCTGGTGATCGCCGGCAGCTGGTGCCACGACGGTCGTTCCTTAGAACAGCTGTGCCAGCTTGGTCAGCCAGCGCGGGTGATGCGGGCCGGTATCGATCTCGACGAAGACGCTCATGCCGGCGCGCAGCTGTGGCGCGCCCGGCTGCGGCTCGACCGCCAGCCGCACCGGTATGCGCTGCACGACCTTCACCCAGTTTCCGGACGAGTTCTGCGCCGGCAGAAGCGAGAACTCGTTGCCGCTGGCCGGGCTCAGGCTCTCCACTTTCGCGGTCCACGTGACATCGGGATAGGTATCGACGGTCAGGGTCGCCAACTGTCCGTCGACCACGTGGGTCAGGTCGGTTTCCTTGAAATTCGCCTCGACCCAGATATGGCCGATCTCGGCGAGGCTGAACACCGGTGCGCCGGCGGTGACATAATCGCCGGGACGCAGGGTCACGTTGGCGACCACGCCGGGCGCCGGTGCGGCGATCTTCGTCCGGGCCAGCGCCAAGGCCGCATCGTTGCGCCGCGCCAAGGCCGCGCGGTAGAGGGCGATCTCTTCGGTCGGCTTATTCACATCGCCGCCGAGCTGGGCCGCGGTCGCCGCCATCTGCTGATGGATCATCTCGGCCTGGCGTTGCGCGTTCTCGAGTGCGCGCCGGGCTTCGTCGACTTTCTGCTCCGAGGCGACGCCCGAGGTCCGAAGATTGGCCTGCCGGTTGTATTCGCGCTGCTGGAATTGAATCAGCTCTTCCGCGTTCCGGAGCAGGGCGGCCTTCTCGAAATAGCCGGCCCGCAGGGCTGCGATCTGCGACGTCGTGTTCGCGAGATCCGCCTCGGCCTGGGTGAGCGCGATGGTGTAGGACGCCGGGTCGATCTCGAAGAGCGGCTCGCCGCCCTCGACGCGCTGATTGTTCCGGACGTGAACCGCGATCACCTGGCCCGCGACCTGGGCGCTGACCGACACGAGGTCGGTCTTCACGAACGCGTCGTCGGTGGACACGTAACGGCCGCTGGTCACGTAGTACCAGGCCCCCACCAGCAGCACCAGGAGCGGCCCGAGCGCGATCAAGGCCCACCGCAGCTGCTTGCGGCGCGACCGCTGTGGACGGCTCCCGCTGGACGTGTCCCCCGGCGCCGGCTGCGATGCGTCGGCGAGCTTGGTCCGAAGAGCGGTGACCGGTCCTCCGGACACGGGCCCTTCTGGGCGGGATGATTTCTTCAGCATCATTGGAGACGGTCCTTTGCAGATGCATCGCGCTGCGGCGGCATGCGGGCGCTCACCCATTCGGCTCCGCCCATCGCGACCAGCAGCTGAATCGTGTCTTGATAACGTTGGGCCTCGGCCCGGACGTGACCGAGCCGCGCCTGCTCGTATTGGCGCTGCGCGTCGAGCACGGAGAGAATGCCCGAACCGCCGCCGCTGTA
This sequence comes from Alphaproteobacteria bacterium, assembly GCA_036394195.1. Taxonomy (GTDB): domain Bacteria; phylum Pseudomonadota; class Alphaproteobacteria; order CACIAM-22H2; family CACIAM-22H2; genus DATJPD01. The sequence goes on from DASWFO010000250.1 coordinate 2,148, forward strand.
GCTCAGACGCTGCAGGCGGACGGAATTGGACGCGGCATCGAGCGCCCGCTGCTGGGCCTGGAGAAGCTGCGCGTCGTGCACCAGCGCCTGCAGCAGGTCGGCAACCTGGACGAACGAGACCAGCACCGTCTGTTCGTAGTCGGCCAGCGCCGCGTGGAGATTATTCACCGCCGCCTTTCGCTCCGCCTCGAGCGTGCCGCCGTGAAAGACAGGGGCGGCGAGGCCGGCCGCGATGCTCCAGACCAGGCCCGATTTGTCGAACAGTTTGCCGGGCGACAAGGCGACCAGCCCGGCCGACGCGCTCAGCGTGATATCGGGATAGAGCTGCGCCGTGGCGACGCCGACCGCGGCGCTCGCGGCGTGAAGCTGCGCCTCGGCGGCGAGGATATCGGGCCGCTGGTGGACCAGCGCCGAGGGCAGGCTCACCGGCAGCGCGGCCGGAAGCGTCAGGCCCGCAAGGTCGAACTCCGGCGGGGACCAGTCGCCGGGCGCGCGGCCCAGCAGCAGGGCCATGGCGTGCCGGGCCTGGCTCAGCTGCTGCTGGAGCGGCGGCCGCAAGGTCTCGTCGGTTGCAAGCTGGCTTTCGGCGCTCACCACATCGGCATCCGGTGCGACGCCGGCGTCGCGCGATTTGCGGACCAGGTCGAGGTTCTCGCGGTCGATGGCGGTGATGTCGTCGACAGCCTGGAGCTGCGCCCGGAGCGAGGCGATGAGAACGGCTTGCGACGCCGTGTTGCCGCTCAGCGCCAGATACGCCGCGTACAGCTGGAACGCCTGGGTCTCGGCTTCCGCTGTCCGCTCCTCGACGAGCCGGTGCCTGCCGCCAAAAATATCCAGCGCGTAGCTGGCGGTCGGACCGACCGAATACAGATTGAAGTTCGGCGGCACGTGGATCACGCCGGGTTGAAGGCCGAAGCTGGCCACGCTGACTTTCTGACGCGAGACACTCGCGTTGAAATCGACCTGCGGGTAGAGACCGCCGGAGGCCACGGCAATCGCCTCGTGCGCGGCGGCCAGTCTCGCCTTCGCGGCCTCGATGCTCCGATTGCCGGCCATGGCGGCGCCCACGATTTCCGTGAGCTGCGGCGACTGGAAGAGCGTCCACCAGTCCGTGGCGATCGTGTCGCCCGGCGTCAGGGTCTGTCGGACGGCATTCGGTCCGGCGTCGATCGGCTCGGTCGGTTCAGTCGCGGGCGTGTATTGCTGCGTCGGCGGCGCCTCGGGCGGCGAAAAGTTCGGCCCGACCGTGCAGGCGCACAGCAGCGCCACGACGGATATCGCGCAATAGGACCATGGCCGCACGCGCAACATGGCAGGCCGTCACGCGCGACGCTTGCGCCTGGTCGGCGCGAGCTCTCCGACATCGCCTTCGAGGGTGCGGCGGAGGAGGTTGGACTTGACGCGCTGGAGCTGGCTGAGGAATTGCGTCCGCTCGGCGGCCGTCAACCCGACTTGCGCCTCGTCGTAGATCGAGTCGGCCAGCTCATAGATCCGGGTGAGGACCGGGCGTGCCTTGGGGGTCAATTCGAGCGCATAGGCGCGGCGGTCCTTTGGATCGGGCTTGCGCTGGATAAAGCCGGCATCCTGCAGGCGGTCGAGCAGGTGCACGAGCGTGATCGGCTCGACATCGAGCAACTGGGCGAGCGTTGCCTGATTGATGCCCTCCTGGCGGGCCAGATGGGCCAGAACGGCGCATTGGGTGCGGGTCAGCCCGATCGCGTCGGCGCGGAGATATTGCTCGAAGCGGCGGCGGAGCAGCCGCGCGACGTCGTGGAGGACGAAGCCGAACATTCGTTCCGGGTCGTTCTGCGTCATGGAAGCGTGGAACCGCCCTAATGCAAGGAAGGTCTATAATATACAAAGATTACTATATTATAAGCAAGACTTACTATATGGAGACAAGCATCGGCCCGCGTCCGGGCGAGGCCCGGGCGGCCGCGCAGCCGATGATTAAGAGGACTTAGGCGGCTTGCTTGGCGAGCCGCGAGACTTCGCGCTCGACCAGATCGCGATACGGCCCTTCCTGCCGCATCAATTCGTCCGGGGCGCCGTCCTGGGCGAGTCGCCCCTCGCGCAACACGACAATGCGGTCGAAGTTCCGCAAGGTCGAGAGACGATGCGCGATCGCGAGCACCGTGCGGCCTTGCATCAGATGGTCCAGCGCCTGCCGGATCGCCTCCTCGGATTCGCTGTCGAGCGCGGACGTGGCTTCATCGAGCAGCAGGATCGGGGAGTTCTTGAGCATCGCGCGGGCGATGGCGATCCGCTGGCGCTGTCCACCCGATAATTTGACCCCGCGGTCGCCGACGATGGTCGCCAAGCCGTCCGGCAGGGTATCGATGAAGTCCCGGCACTGTGACACCTCGATGGCCGCCAGCACCTCCTTGTCGGTGGCGTCCGGCCGTCCGTAGCGGATGTTTTCGAGGATCGAGCGATGGAGAAGCGAGATGTCCTGCGGCACCACGGCGATCGCCTGCGCCAGGCTCTCCTGGGTCACCTGGGAGATATCCTGTCCGTCGATCAGAACTCGTCCCGCGGAGACGTCGTAGAAGCGTTGCAGCAAGGCGAACAGCGTCGATTTGCCGCCCCCGGAGGGACCCACAAGTCCCAGACGCTGACCCGCTTCGACGCGCAGATTGAAGTTGTCGAAGACGGGATGGCCGGAGGAATAGTTGAACGCAACGTTCTCGAACCGCACCGCGCCCTCGGCGGCGAGCAAGGGCATCGCATCCGGCCGGTCGCGGAGCTCATGCGGGATAAGAAGCGTCGCCAAGGCTTCCGCGAGCCGCGCCAGGTGCTGCGTCACGTCGACGAGGGCGACGGCCAGGTCCCGCGTCGCGTGAAGGATCGTGAATCCCAGAGAGCAGACGAGAACCACGTCGCCCGTCGTGGCGGCGCCGCTCTGCCAAAGCCGGATTGCCCAGGCGAGGATCCCGACCGTCAAAATGATGACGATGACGGCATGGAAGAGACGCAGCTTCTCGAGATACTGAAGGCTCTGGCGGCGCGCCGTCATTTCGCGCGTGACCACTTTGTCGAATCGGCGATGCTCGCGGCGAATCCCGCAGAACGCGCGCACGATGGGCAGATTGCCGATCACGTCGACCATTTCGCCGTCGACGAGGGCGGCTTTGTCGGCGAACGCGAGATGCAGCGGCCGTCCGGCGGACGCCATCCGATACAGCACGAAGGCCAGCACGATCGAGACGCCGAACAACACCAGCGTCATCGGCAGGCTGACGAGCGACAGGAACGCGATCGCTCCCACGGTCGCCACACAAGGCGGGAGCACATTCCAGGTGAACATGTTCTCCATGGTGAAGACGGCGTTCGACGTCGCGGTGATGCGACTGGTCAGCATTCCGGGCAGGCGGTCATGAAAAAAGCCGGGTGAGTGTCCGGTGAGATAGCGGAACAGATCGCCGCGCAGATCGCCGGTGACCCGGACGAAGGCGTAGCTTCCCGTCCAGCCGGCGACCCGCCACAGGAGGTTGTCGGCGGCGACGAGCGTCACCAGGAACGAAAAGGCCAGCCATACATCGTCGCCTTTCGGCCCGTGCGACAGGGTATCGACCAGGAACTTGACGCCGTATTGGGTCGCGACCGAACAGCCGACAGCCGTCAATACCGCGGCAAGGATGAGTCCATGGGAGAAGGGGCGGCGGCGGATGTATCGGGCCAGGAAGCGGAGGGGGTGGTTTGCGTAGGGGCGTAAGGAGTCCATCGGTGGTTCGCGTCTCGCCGGGAATAGGTCAGGACCGACGTCGTTGTCAGGGGGCGTGTCGTCGCGCGACGTGCGGTGGCTTTTCGGTGGCGAGATGTCCGCGTGGCTCGCCCTTAAGCGGAGTTGATCGTGCATGTGGGATCGCAGTGGCGAGATGACAACGACTGCACCTGCCGACACGTCCCGGTGAACATCTCACATTGCCTGTGACAAAAATGTGTGAGTGGTGCCCAGATGCGGACCAAACTAATCACTTCCGTTACGCTTTAGCACGATGACAAAGTGCCGGCCCCAAGGAGTTATCTTTAAATGCGCATCGCTCAAATCGCTCCGTTGACCGAAGCCATACCGCCTAAGCTTTACGGCGGGACGGAGAGAGTCGTCTCGTGGCTGACCGAGGAACTCGTCGCCCTCGGCCACGAAGTGTCGTTGTTCGCGAGTGGCGATTCCGTTACTTCGGCCAAGCTGGAGGCCATGTGGCCCCGCGCCTTGCGGCTGGATGGGCGGGTGCGGGATCCGGTGGCCCTGCACCTCCTGATGCTGGAGCGGGTGCGCCAGCGGGCGCGCGATTTCGATCTGCTGCACTTCCACCTGGACTACTATCCGTTCTCGCTGTTTTCGCGGCAGTCGACCCCGTTCGTGACGACGCTGCACGGCCGTCTCGATCTACCCGAGCACCAGCCGGTGTTCACCGCGTTCTCCTCGGTGCCGGTCATCTCGATTTCCAACGCCCAGCGCCGGCCATTGCCCCAGGCCGGCTGGGTGTCGACGGTCCACCACGGGCTGCCCGAGCGGCTTTTCACGCCGCAGCCCGTGACGCCGCGATATCTCGCGTTCCTCGGCCGCATCGCACCCGAAAAGGGTGTCGACCGGGCGGTGAGCATCGCCAAGAAAAGCGGCTTGCCGCTCAAGGTCGCGGCGAAGGTCGACAATGTCGACCGTGAGTACTACGAAACGCAGATCCGCCCATTGTTCCAGGACGCCAACATCGAGTTCATCGGCGAGATCGGCGATCACCAGAAATCGGAATTCCTCAGCGGCGCGGTCGCCCTGTTGATGCCGATCGACTGGCCCGAGCCGTTCGGCCTGGTGATGATCGAAGCCATGGCCTGCGGGACCCCGGTGATAGCCTACCGCGCCGGCTCGGTTCCGGAGATTGTCGAAGACGGCCTGAGCGGCTATGTCGTCGACGACGAGGCGGGGGCGCTCGCCGCCGTCGAAAAGCTCTCACATCTCTCGCGCGAGAAGGTGCGACGCCGCTTCGAGGAGCGGTTTACCGCCAGCCGCATGGCCAAGGACTATCTCAAAATCTATCGGCAGATGATCGCGCAAGAGACGCCGCCGCTTCGCATGGTCAACGGCCACAACGTCCATCGCATCGAGCGCGCCGAGCAGGAGACGTACGGCTGACGCGATCTTTCCGCCTCCGCCCGATTTAATTTGAAGGTCACCCGGACGCGTACCTACCTGTTCTCCAGGAGGCCCCGGCCTCGCGCGAGAACAGGAGGTTGCGATGGACGATCGACAGATTCGCTTGATGCTGGAAGAGCTGTTTCCGGAGCGGGTGTCGCTGTTCAGGAAACTGACGTGGTCGCTGCTGAGCCTGATCGCGTTCACGTTCATCCTGATGCTGTGGGTGTTGGGCTCTCCTGACCCCTACCACGAGCACCTGGCCGAGCAGCCGCCCTCGGCGACGTGGCCGGACGGGTCGCCCAAGACCGCTAATGACTGGTGGGCCAACCCGGCACTGGCGCAGCAGCCGGCACCCCAGCCGGCGGCGCAGCAACCGCCGGCCCCGCCGGGCGGCTGATCGCCGTATCTCGGGAAGATCATCTCAGGAAGAAAAGAGGCGGG
>DASWFO010000251.1:0-27752 GCA_036394195.1 Alphaproteobacteria bacterium
GGATCAGGAGAAAACCGAAGGCGAGCGACAACAGGACCAAGAGCGCGAAGAGGCCGCTCGCCTCGGTCATCACGAACAGCACGATCAGGAGGATCAGGAGGAGGCCGAGGGCGCCGTTCACCAGATGCTGGCCGGGAAAGACCAGCGGGCGGCCGGAAACCAGCCCCTGCAATTTGGCGAAGGCGACGACCGACCCGGTAAAGGTGATCGCGCCGATCGTCAGCCCGATCGCCATCTCGACGAGGCTCGAACCGTGGATCGCGCCGCGAATGCCGATGCCGTAATCCTCCGGCGCCGCGAAGGCCGCGCTGGCGACGCAGACCGCGGCGAGGCCGACCAGCGAGTGGAAGGCGGCGACCAGCTGCGGCAGGGCGGTCATGTGGATGCGCAACGCGATGAACGTGCCGATCGTGCCGCCGATGGCGATCGCCACCACGATCCGGCCGAAGCCGCCCATCTGCGGCATGGCCAAGGTAGTGAAGATGGCGATCGCCATGCCGACGATGCCGTAGACGTTGCCGGCGCGCGCCGTCTCCGGCGACGACAGGCCGCGCAGCGCCATGATGAAGCAGACGGCGGCGACAAGGTAGAGAAGAGCCGACAGGTTCTCGGTCATAGGTGGGCCGCCTCAGGCTTTCTTTTTGAACTTGCCCAGCATGCGCTGGGTGACGACGAAGCCGCCGAAGATGTTGACCGAGGCGAGCACGACCGCGAGCAGGCCCATGGTCTCGGAGAACCCGACCTGCGAGGCGCCGGCGGCGAGCAGCGCGCCCACGATGATGACGCTTGAGATCGCGTTGGTGACCGACATCAGCGGCGAATGCAGGGCCGGTGTCACCCGCCACACCACGTAATAGCCGACGAAGCAGGCGAGCACGAAGACCGTCAGCCCCATGGTCAGCATGTCGACGCCGCCGCCGGCGGCTTCAGGGGCCACCATCATCGTCGTCTGCTGGGCGAGCGCCGCCGCCTTGGCGGCGAGGGCCGCCGCCTCGTTGGCCAGGTCGACGGCGGATTGGGTCAGCGAGTTGGGGTCCATCGTCAGTCTCCTCGGACCGGTAATCGGCAATTCGCGGGATCACCCCGACCCTCCCCCCTCAAGGGGGAGGGAGATTTTTTTTCGTTCCCTCCGCCCTTGCGGGGGAGGGCTAGGGTGGGGGGTGTCTCAGCCATGTAATTTCAAGCGGCGGGGGCCGCGGCAAACGACGAATGTACGATCGCCCCGTCGCGGGTGAGCATGGTGCCCTGGATGATCTCGTCGGCCGGATCGATCTTGAGCGATCCGCTCTGCTTGTCGACGATGAGGGTCAGGAAGTTGAGCAGGTTCTTGGCGTAGAGCGCCGACGCGTCGACCGCGATCCGGCTCGCATAATTGGCGTGGCCGACGATCTTCACGCCGTGCTTCACCACCACCTTGCCGGCCTCGGACAAGGGGCAGTTGCCGCCGGCCTCGACCGCGAGGTCGACGATCACCGACCCGGGCTTCATGCTCTTGACCATGTCCTCGCTGATCAGCACCGGCGCCTTGCGGCCGGGGATCAGCGCCGTGCAGATGGCGATGTCCTGCTTCTTGATCGTCTCGGCGATCAGGGCCGCCTGTTTCTGCTTGTAGGCGTCCGACATCTCCTTGGCGTACCCGCCGGCGGTCTGCGCCTGCTTGAACTCATCGTCTTCGACGGCGACGAAAGTGCCGCCGAGGCTTTCGACCTGCTCCTTGGTCGCCGGGCGCACGTCGGTGGCCGAGACGATGGCGCCCAGCCGCCGCGCGGTTGCGATCGCCTGCAAACCCGCCACGCCGACCCCGAAGATCATGGCGCGCGCCGGCGGGACGGTGCCGGCGGCGGTCATCATCATCGGAAAGGCGCGGCCGAATTCCGCCGCGGCATCGACCACCGCCTTGTAGCCGGCGAGGTTCGACTGCGAGGAGAGCACGTCCATGCTCTGCGCCCGGGTGATGCGAGGCATCAGCTCCATGGCGAAGGTGGTGAGCCCGCGCGCCGCGTAGGCGCCAAGCTGCTCGCGGTTGCGATACGGATCGAGCATGGCGACGAGCACGGCACCGCGCTTCATCGCTGCGATCTCGTCATAGCCCTCGGCGCCGGACAGCGGGCGCTGGACCTTGAGCACGATGTCGGCGTCGCCGGCGCACGCCGCCGCATCGGGCGCGATGCTGGCGCCGGCCTCGGCGAAGGCGTGATCGGGGATGGACGCCCCCTCACCGGCGCCGGTTTCGACGGCGATGGTGAGGCCCAGGCCCTTCAGGCGTTTCACAGTGTCGGGAGACGCCGCGACCCGCGCCTCGCCGGCGCGGCGCTCTTTCAGGACGGCAAGCTTCATGTAAGTGGGTTTCCCTGAGTGTGCGCTCAAGATGCCAACTGCGACGCCGTTTGCCAAGGGAGGGCGGCGGGAAATCCCACTCTATGGAGACCGCACCGCGTGGCAACAGGGAAGTTGACGTTTGGCAAGCCGCGTCGGATTGTTCGGTCAACAGAAGAAAGCACCAGAGGAGACGCACCACCGTGTACGTGCAAAGATCCGTTCGCTTGATCCTGGCCCTGCTGCTGGTATGCCTGACCGGCGCCGCGGCCGCCCAGTCCTATCCGACGAAGCCGATCCGGCTGGTCATCCCGTTCGCGCCGGGCGGCAGCAACGACGTGTTCGGCCGCGTCATCGCGGCACAGCTCACCGAGCGGCTGGGTCAGTCGGTTTACGTGGACAACCGCGGCGGGGCCGGCGGCATCATCGGCGCCGACATCGTCGCGAAGTCCGCCCCCGACGGCTATACGCTGCTGCTCGTCTCCTCGGCCTACCCGGTGAACTCGTCGGTTCCGAACCTGCCTTACGATCCGGTGAAGGGGTTCACGCCGGTCGGCATCATGGGCCGCGGCCCGGGAGTTCTCGCGGTTCATCCGAGCGTGCCGGCGAATTCGGTCAAGGAGCTGGTGGCACTCGCCAAGGCGAAGCCGGGCGCGCTCAACTTCGCCTGCGCCGGCATCGGCAGCTTCCAGCACATGTCGAGCGAGATGTTCAAGCTGCTCACCGGCACCGACCTGGTGATCGTGCAGTACAAGGGCGGCGGACCGGCGATGGCCGATGTTCTGGCCGGCCATGTCGAGGCGCAGATCGGGTCCCTCATTCAGATGCTGCCGCACATCCAGTCGGGCGGCCTCAGGGCGCTCGGCATCACGGGACCCACCCGCAGCAAGGCGCTTGCCGACGTGCCGACCATCGCCGAGGCCGGCGTCTCCGGATACGAATCCAGCAACTGGTGGGGCCTGGTGGTGCCGGCCGGCACGCCCGACTCGATCGTCAAAAAGCTTCACGACGAGGCGAGTGCGGTTGCCGTGTCGCCGGAGTTCCAGCAGCGGCTCGGCAAGGAAGGCGCCGAGCCGGCGACGATGAGCAGCGAGGAATTCGGCAAGTTCATCGCCACCGAGACCGTCCGCTGGGCGAAGGTGATCAAGGACGCGAATATTCACTTGGAATGATCGTACCCGGGGCTGGGTGGACCTCGCTCCTAATTCGTCATGCCCGCGTCGGTGTCGCGTTTCGCGATCACCTGAGCGGGCATCCATCGCGCCGATGGACAGATGGACCCCGGCTCTCGCTGCGCTCGGCCGGGGTGACGGAAAAAATAACTGCAAGGAGGACACGGATGCGCCGACGTGACGTGATGCGGATCGCCGCGGCGGCGCTCGGGTTTCCGGCGATCGTGCGGCCGGCGCGAGCCGAAGCCGTGTCGGTGCGGTTGAGCAAGCAATACGGGCTGCCGTATCTGCCGATGATGGTGATCGAGACGCAGCAGCTGATCGAAAAGCACGCCACCCGGCTCGGGCTGCCCGCCCCGCAGGTCGAATGGCAGACCCATTCGGGGCCGGCGGCGCAGGTGGATGCCTTGCTGAGCGGCCAGACCGAGCTCATCGGCCCGGGCGTGCCGACCTTGGCGACGGTGTGGGACAAGACCGTGGGCACGCCGCTCGAAGCCCGGGCACTGTGCGCCATGCAGTCGATGCCGTACGTGCTGGTGACGCGCAATCCGACGGTGACCACGATCGCGGATTTCACGGAGCGCGACCGCATCGCGCTGCCCGCCGTGAAGCTGACCGGCCACGCGCTGGCACTCGAGATCGCGGCCGCGAAGCGCTGGGGCTTCGATCAATACGAGAAACTGGATCCGCTCACGGTGACGATGGCGCATCCCGACGCGATGGCGGCGCTGCTGTCGGGCAAGTCGGAGATCGACAGCCATTTCGCCAGCGCGCCGTTCCATTATTACGAGCTTGCGACGCCGGGCATCCATCAGGTCCTGAAGTCCTACGATGCCGTGGGCGGCCGCCATACCAACGGCGTGCTGCTGGCGAGCCGGCGCTTTCACGACGCCAACCCCAGGACTTGCGCCGCCATCCTCGCCGCGTTCGGCGAGGCGAACGCGTACATCAAAGCCAGCCCACGCGACGCCGCACAGCTCTATCTCGACCTGACCCGCGACAAGAAGAACTCGATCGATGCGGTCACCCAGATGGCGGCCGACCCCGACGTCGAGTACACGGACACACCGGTGAACGTGATGACCTTCGTGGAATTCATGCACCGGGTCGGGCGCATCAAGCATAGCCCCTCGTCCTGGAAGGACCTGTTCTTCACCGAATCGCACGGCCTCGCCGGCAGCTGACGGCGGCCCAAGGCCAGCGGCTTCACTCGTCGCGGTCGAGGTCGACCATATACTCGCCGTCGAGATCGAGGACGACCGCTGCCGGCAGCGGCTCGGGGTCGACCGGCGGCAGTGCAAAGTCCAGGGCCGCCCGCATCAGCTCGGCCACGAGCACGGCGCCACACACCTCGCGCCAGCGCGCGGCCGCCTCGATCTGCATCGCCGCATCCAGCCGCACCTTCACCGCCAGGGCCACGAAGCGCAGCGCCAGCCGGGGATACTGCTCGACATACAGCGCCACCAGCTCGCCGACGATCTCGGGGGCGGCCGCCAGGTCCGCGCAAAACTGCTCCACGACGCCGCGGTCCTGCGGCAGGTCGACGCCGCTGAATACCGGTGCCGGGCCTTTGGCAACACGCGCCGGCGGTGCCGCGGCCTGGACGCGCTCGGCGGCGGTCGCGAGGCCGTCGACCGCGTTGAACGGTAGGCCGGTGGCGGTGGCGCGGGCGCGCGACCGGCGGGGCTTGGCGGCAGTGGTGATGGCGGTGGCAGGACGAATCATGTCGACCTCGTTATCGGCCGACATGAGCCATAGATTAAATTTGTCTTAAAATAAAGTTAATGGAAATTGAGGTTAACTGCCTGATTTCGCCGGCCTGTTGGCGACAGACACCCGACTACATGCCTTTGGCCGGCAGCGGCGATGCCACCGGCGCCCGCCATTCGGCATCGGCAAGCGTGGTGCGGTGGGCAACGATCATGGGGGTCAACACCGAGGCCGCGAGCAACAGGCCCGCGACGATCACTGCGATACGCATCTGACGGTCCGATCTGACAGCCAAAGCGGCGAGCGACAACCACGAGCGGCGCCGACGCGCCCTCCACATCAAGAAGTCTTCTTGCGCAGCTTTGGTTCCCGACCGGCGCAAAACTTCCAAACGCCCGCTTTACGCCCGTCGCACGAAGGCGGGCGACAGCTCCTTGACCGAGGCGACGCCGCACTGGCCCATGGCGACGCGGGTCTCGGTGCGCAGGATCTCGAGCACGCGCTCGACGCCCGGCTGGCCGAAGGCGCCCAGGCCCCACAGGTAGGGCCGGCCGACGAACACGGCCTTGGCGCCGATGGCGAGTGCCTTCACCACGTCGGTGCCGCGGCGGAACCCGCTGTCGACCAGAACCGGGATCTTGCCGTCCACCGCCTCCACGACCTCGGGCAGGGCGCTGATCGAGGATATGCCGCTGTCCTCGGCCCGGCCGCCATGATTGGAGACGATCAGGCCGTCGACGCCGTTCTCGACGCACAGTTTGGCGTCCTCGGCGGTGAGGATGCCCTTGATCACGATCTTCATCTTCGTCGTGTCGCGCATCCGCCGCACGAAATCCCAGGTCATGTTGGCGGAGAGCAGATTGTCGACGCCGGACAGGTCGATCCCGTCGAAATTGGGCTTGGTCTTCTGATTGGCCTGGATGCTCGTCCGGTCGTGGCAATCGTCGCAATTGCGGGGATCGACGCGGCGCAGGCGCTCGAAAATCTCCTGGTTGCGGCCGGCCACGCGGTCGACGGTGATCGCCAGGACCGGGCTGCCGGCGTTCTCGGCGCGCTTCACCAGCGCTTTCGCGATGTCCCAGCTCGGCGAGGCGTAGAGCTGGAACCACACGCCGGCGCCGCGCGCCTTGATCGCGTCGTCGATCGATGTCGAGGCCTGGGTCGATAGGCATTGCAGGTGATTGCCCGCCTTGGCGGCCTTCGCGACGGCGATCTCGCCCTCGCCGAAATCGTACGCGCGGTTGCCGCCGATTGGGGCTATGGCGACCGGCGACGACCATCTCTGGCCGAACAATTCGATGCTGGCGTCGACCTTCGACACGTCGTGAAGCCGGCGCGGCCGCAGCTGGATCTTCTGAAAATCGGTCCGGTTGGCGCGGAGGGTGACCTCGTCGTCGATGCCGGACGCCATGTATCCGAAATGCGCCGGCGGCACGTTGAGCTTCGCCACCGGCTCGAAATCGAACACCGTGATCGCCTCCTTGGGGCTCTTGATCGGCCCATCCAGCGATTGCGGCGCCCAGATGATCGGATCGGGCAGCTTGGACGGAGCCTCGAGCCCCTCCGCCAGCGCGCGGCCGGCCGATGCAAACAGCGGGCTGGCGGCCAGGAATTGCAGGAAGAGGCGCCGGCTGGCGCGGTCGAATGACGTCATGGCTGTTCCTCCCAGGATGCACTGCGTGTTCCACGCATTGGCGGCGCCATTTTACCGCGTTCGACCTCCCTGAGGTACCCACAATTCGGCCCGCGCCGAACGATCTGCGGTCGATGAGAACCGGCCTGCGCCCACATGGATGTGGGGGGCAAATCATCAGCGAGGTGCAGGATGGTGAAGCGTACAAGGCGGCGGTCAAGACGCGCTTCGTCCAATGGGTCATCGATGCGTGCACCCGCCCGCGCGACCAGGCCTGGCTGGACTACCAGGAAGAGATCGGGCTGCGGCACACGCCGGCGAAGAAGAACCGGACTGATGGGCGGCAGACACCGGACCGGGTGCCGTTGCGTTATATCTACGCGTTTGCCGCGCCGGTCATCCCCGGTGCGAGGCCGTTTCTGGCCAACAAGGGGCACCGCCCCGACGAGGTTGACCGGATGCAGCAGGCGTGGGCCAAGGTCGTACTGCTTTACATTACGCTGTGGAGCCGACCCTTTGCGCGCGACGGGCTGTGGTGCCCGCCGAGATGACGGTCAGCCCCGCACCATCGTCGCGATCTCGTCCGCCGCTTGCCCGAGCAGGTCGCTCATCGCTGCGGCGATATCGGACGCCGAGCGCGACGCCGAGTGCGCTGTCAGACGAAGGGCCCGCGGCCGCCCACCACTCCGGTCGGGGCGCAGCGCGACCTGCGCCATCAAGGTCACGCCGCCGTCGCGGTCCGCTTCGAATTGCTGTACGTCAACCTCGAGCACGGTCTGGGCAGGCAGCGACAACGTCCCCTGCGAGAACACGGCGACGTCCTTGAGCCGTGCCGCAAGATCCTCGGCCAGAATGCGGCTGATGAGGTCGCCCAGCGGCTCGCCCCAGCGCTCGGCTGCGGCGATTTCGAGCCGATAATCGTCGCCGCGCCGCACCAGCTCGGGCCGGTCGAGATACGCCGGCAGGCCGACCCGGCGCACCTCGACCGAGGCGGGACCGCCGGCGAGCACCCGACCGGGACGGGCGGCCAGCGTATAGTAGGCGGGCTCCGGCGACGCGCAGCCGAAGAACGCAACGGCCAGAAGCACGCCGAGCCAGGGGCGCGTCTTCATGGGCCGGCGCCGGGATTGGTCCGCCCGCGGACAAGGGCCTCGGGGTGACGGTCGAGGAAATCGGCCAGAAGCCGGACCGCCCGGGCGGCATCGCCGATTTGCGCCATGGCCCGCTGCAGGTCGTTGCGAAAATCGGAATCGCCGCCATAGCTGCGGGCCACCGAGTCGATCGCCTGGTTCGCATGGCTCAGGGTCTGCTGTAAGTCGTTCGAAATCTGCGGCAGGCGGCGGAGAGCGGGCGTCAGATTCGCGTCGGCGGTGCGCACCAGGTTCTGCGTCTCGCGCAGCGTCGCCGAGAGCGACCGTAGCGTGTCCTTCAGCTCGGAGCCGGCGAGCACGCCGTGCGCCGTCTCCACCAGCTCGTCGAGATGGGTTGCGATCTGCTCGAGCGGCAGCCGCCGCAGGCGGTCGGCGACATCGCCGAGCGCAGCCATGACGTTCGCGGATCCGCCGGGCTGGCTCGGCACCAGGATCGCGTCGGCTTCTTTCTCCACCGCCGCGGGCGGCGCGCCGGGCGTGAACTCGAAGGCCACCACGGGCTGGGCGGTGAGCAGATTGGGCGTCTCGAGTGCGGCCCGCATGCCGCTCCGCACGAGCTGCTGAACGACCTGGAATGGATCGCCCGCGGTGCGGATCTCCTCGCGGCTGAACACGCGCCCGGGCTCGATATCCATCGCGACGCGCACGGTCGGCCGGCCGTCCGTCGTGTTGAGCCGCAACGTGACGCCGGTGACGATGCCGATCTGAATCCCGTACAGCGTCACCGAGCTGCCGCGATCAAGCCCGCCGACCGGGCCCTGGAAATACGCCACGAACGGAACCCGCTCGCGATGCTGCGCCGCGGTCGCGTCCCTCTCCCCGCGATAGAGCGGAAATTCCGCGTGATCCGCCGCGACCGGCGTGTCCGCCGCTCCTTCGGGGGTCGAGAACGCGATGCCGCCGGCGAGCACGGCCTGGAGCGACTCCATCTCGACATGCAGACCTTCGACGCCGTAGGACGCGGTGATGCCGGACGCATTCCAGAACAGCGTGCCGGTGCGGACGAACTGATCGTAGGGCGAGCGGACGAAGATCGAGACGCGGGCCGGTGCGTTCACCTGGGCCAGGGTGACGCTCAACACCTCGCCGACCGGCAGGTCGCGATAGAACACCGGCGATCCGGCACCGAGCGAGCCGATACGGTCGGCGCTCAACACATAGTTGCGCCCCGGCTCGTCGGAACGGACGCCGGGCGGCTCCTCGAGGCCGGTGAAACTGGTCTGTGGCGTCCCGCCGGGCGGGCCGGGATCGACCGCGACATAGGCGCCCGAGACGATGGTCTCGAGCCCGGATATGCCGCGCGCCGCCAGGCGCGGGCGCACGACCCAGAAGCGCGCATGATCGGTCAGGATCGGCGCCGCCTCGCGCGACATCCGCACATCCACGACCACGCGCGACATGTCGGGGTTCAGCCGGACGTTGTCGACTGTGCCGAGCTGGACGGCCTTGTAGCGGACCGGCGTCTGCCCCGCGCTGAGGCCGTCGGCGGTATGAAAGGTGATAGTGACGGGCTGCCCCCGTCCGGCCAGCGCCTGCCACGCGAGATAGGCGGCGACGGCGGCCGCGACCAGCGGCACCAGCCAGACCGGCGACAGCCAGCGGCGGCGCAACGCGGCCGGCGGCGGTGCGGGATCGCTCATGCCGGCACCACCGCGCGTTCCCCTGGCACTGCTTGCCACATCAGGCGCGGGTCGAACGCCGCCGTCGCCAGCATGGTCAGCACGACCACGGCGGCGAAGCACAGGGTGCCGATCTCGCACGTGATCCGGCCGAGATTGCCGAACTGCATCAGCGGCACCAAAAGCGACACCGCGAAGACGTCGACCATCGACCACCGACCGGAGGTCTCGAGCACGCGATAGAGCCGCGTCCGCTGCACCAGCCACGCCGGTGACCCAAGCTGCGTCAGGACCAGCAGGGCCGCCAGGCCGACCAGTTTCAGGGTTGGAATCAGAATGCTGGCACAGAACACCAGGAGTGCGATCGGCCACATGCCGAGCCCGATCAGCTCGCGCACCCCCGTCATGATCGTGTACGGGCCGCTCGGCGCGTAGCCGAAGAGCTGCGTCGCGATCTCCGGCGTCGTCACCGTCATCATCGGCTCGATGTTCGCCGGCACATACAGGATCGCGGCGCCGACAAGGAGCGCCGACGCGCGCCCGATGCTGCCGCGGTCAGGCGGCGCCCGGCGCCGGGGCGCCACGACGCCTGTGCGCTCCAGTTGGCGGCGCAGGCTTTGGGCGTCCAGCGACGCATCGGCCATCGTCAGCGCCACCATCAACCCGATCAGCGCCACCGCCGCGATCTCGACATGCACCAGCGCCAGCGCGGTCAGCCGGGTATAGGCGACGAAGAGGCCGAGCAGATAGATGTCGATCATGACCCACGGGCCGAGGCGCTCGGCCGCGGCGAAAACGGCCGCCAGGCGGTGCGACGGATTCGGCCGCTTCAGACCGAGCAGGACGGCGCCGAGCGCCAGCAGCTTGGCCAGCGGTGCCGCGATCGTCGTCGCCGCGACCACGATCGCGAGCGGCCACCAGCCCTCCTCGATCAGCGCCTGCGGGCCGGAAAACAGCGAGCTCTGCCGCATCTGGCCGTAGACCTGCACATCCAGCAGCGGGCCGCTCAGCGCCGCGGCGTAAAACAGCGTCCCGGTCACGACCCAGGCCAAGGCGGCCGGCAGCGGCTGCCGCGTGCCGCGCCACAGCACCGCGCCGCAGCGCGGGCAGCACGCGTTCACGCCCGGCGGCGGCTCGGCAACCGCCGACACCAAGCCGCAATCGGGACATTCGAGGGCGAACGGCACCATGCGATGGGCGAAGATGACGAACAGGGCGCCGTGCCGGGACTCGCGGGTGTATCCGGCTGGCGGCTATCAACAAACGCGAAGGGTCGCCGCGGGTTCCGGCCGGTGCGGACTCGCCGGGCAAAACGTCGCGTTTTGAGGCTTTTTTACAGCCGCAGCGCGGCGTCGACCTCGTTCGATCCTGCCCGGCGATCGAAATCACCCAATAGATTTAGAGCGGTGCTTCAACCTGGGCCTTTTTGAGCGCCGCGGTCTGGCGCTTGGCGAGCGCCTTCATGTCGAAATCGCGGATCAGCTCGTGGAACATGCGGTGCCAGTTGATCTCGGCGGAGAGATGCAGGAACACCGAGCCGAGGCCGATGGCGGCGCGGTCCATCAGCACGAATTCGCGCGGCGGCGTGACGCCGCCCATGCGCCGCAGATCGCCGTGCACTTTCTCGGCAATCTCGCGTCCGTAGACACCCGAATTTGTCTCCTGGATGAGCCGCGGCCGGTCTTCCATCAACGGCGCATAGACGAACGCCGCCCACTGATTGAGGACCGCGATGACCTCCTTGGACAGCCCGGTGAAGCCCCAGGTCTCGTAGGCGTGGATGGCGAGGTCCTGATCGCCGCTCTCGAGCGCGTGATACAGATCGATGACCCCGCGGACGAATTTCGGCTGGAACACGCGGATGCAGCCGAAATCGAGCAGGTTGATCCCGCCATCCGGCCGCACCGAGTAGTTGCCGAGATGCGGATCGCCGTGAATGACGCCGTACTCGTAGAACGGCACGTACCAGGCGCGAAACATGTTGGCGGCGACCTCGTTGCGCCTGGCCACCGGCCAGTCTTTCACCTCCATCAGCCTGACACCGTCGAGCCAGGTCATGGTGAGGAGCCGCCGCGTCGACAATTCGCTGACGGGTACGGGCACCTCGACCGCGTCTTCGTCGCGCATCATGTGGCGGTAGAGCCGCATATGGCGGGATTCGCGGTCGTAGTCGAGCTCCTCGCGCAGCCGCGCCGAAATCTCGGCGTGGATCTCGCGCGTCTTCACCGCGGGGTCATAGCGCTCGTAGAGCGCAAAGATCAGCTTCAGCTGGCGTAGATCGGCGCCGACCGCCGAGGCCATGTCGGGATATTGCAGCTTGCAGGCGAGGCGCTGGCCGCTTTTGGACGTGGCGCGATGCACCTGCCCCAGCGACGCCGCTGCCGCCGCTTCGCGCTCGAACGAGCCGTACTCGCTTTCCCAATCCGGCCCGAGCTCGGCGGCCATCCGGCGCTTGACGAACGGCCAGCCCATCGGTGGCGCGTTCGACTGCAGATGGATCAGCTCGTTCACGTATTCCTGGGGCAGCGCGTCGGGGATGGTCGACAGGAGCTGCGCCACCTTCATCAGCGGCCCCTTGAGGCCGCCCAGCGCCACCCTCAGCTCGTTCGCATGCTTTCCGCGGTCGAGCTCGACGCCGAACAGGCGTCCCGCGCCGACGCGCAATCCCAAGCCCCCGACCGCGGCCCCCACGCGGGCATAGCGCGCGATGCGTCCGCCGATCGTGTTCTTCTCCCTATCGGCCATTAGGCAGCTGCAGACTGCTCGTCATTGCGAGCGAAGCGAAGCAATCCAGTGTTTGGGGCTGGATCGCTTCGTCGCTACGCTCCTCGCGATGACGAGAATTCACCCGAGCTTCTCCAGCTCCTCGATGAAGCCGGCGACGACGCTGAGGCCGTCGTTCCAGAACGCCGGATTGGAGGCATCGAGGCCGAACGGCGCCAGCAGCTCCTTGTGCCGCTTTGTCCCGCCGGCCCGCAGGAGATCGAGATATTTTTCGGCGAAGCCCGCCGGCGCCTTCCGGTAGGCGGCGTAGAGCGAGTTCACCAGGCAGTCGCCGAACGCGTACGCGTAGACGTAGAACGGCGAATGGATGAAGTGCGGGATGTAGGTCCAGTAGTAGCGATACTCCTCGTCGAAGCGCAGCGCTGGCCCCAGGCTCTCGCGCTGGACGTCCATCCAGATCTCACCGATGCGCTCGGGCATCAGCTCGCCATGCGCGCGCTCGTCGTGGACCCGCCGCTCGAACTCGACGAACGCGATCTGGCGCACCACGGTGTTGAGCATGTCCTCGACCTTGCCGGCAAGCATCGCCTTGCGCCGCTTGGGGTCCTTCTCGGCATCGAGCATCGCCCGGAAGGTCAGCATCTCCCCGAACACCGACGCCGTCTCGGCGAGGGTGAGCGGGGTCGCCGACAGAAGCTGGCCCTGCGAGCCCGCCAGCACCTGGTGCACGCCGTGGCCGAGCTCGTGCGCGAGCGTCATGACGTCGCGCGTCTTGCCGAGATAATTCAGCAGCAGATAGGGATGGGCCGACGGTACGGTCGGATGGGCGAAGGCGCCCGGCGCCTTGCCGGGCCGCACCGGCGCGTCGACCCATTTGCCGTCGAAGAACCGCTTGCCCACCGCCGCCATGTCCGGCGAGAAGCGCGCGTAGGCCTGCAGCACCGTGTCACTCGCCTTGCGCCAGGGGATAGTGGCCTCGTCGGCCTCGGGCAGCGGCGCGTTGCGGTCCCAGTAATCGAGCTGCGGCACCCCGAACCATCTGGCCTTGAGCGCATAGTAGCGGTGCGACAGCCGCGGATAGGCGGCCCGCACGGCGCCGATCAGCGCGGCCACGACCTCGTCCTCAACGAGGTTGTCGAGGTTGCGCGACGAGATCGGCCGTGGATATTTGCGCCACTGGTCCTCGATCGCCTTGTCCTTCGCGAGCGTGTTGGTAATCAGCGAGAACAGCCGCACGTTCTGGCCGAGCACCGCGCCGATCGACTTGGCCGCACTGCGCCGGACCTTGCCATCTCGGTCGGACAGCAGATGCAGCACCTCGGCGCTGGTCAGGTCCTTGCCGTCGAGGGGGAAGCGCAAACCCGCCATGGTCTCGTCGAACAGGCGCGTCCACGCGTTGCGGCCGGCAACACGCTTTTCATGCAAGAGCTTTTCCAGGTCGTCGGGAAGATCGTGCGGCCGATAGACGCGGACGTCGCGCAGCCACGGCGCATAGCGCTGGAGCGCCGGCGCCTTCATCTTCTCCTCGAGGGCGGCGTCGTCGATGCGGTTGATCTCGAGGCGGAAGAACAGGAGCTGGGTCGAGATCGCGTTCACCCGCTCCTGCATGGTCTGGTAGAACTTCGCGAGCTCGGGGTCGGTCTGGTTGCCCGAGTAGGTCAGCTCGGCGAAGCTCATGATCCGCGTCAGCGTCTCGTCAATCCGCTCGAACGTGGCGATGGCCGCACCGAGATCGGCTCCGGACAGCCCGGCCAGCTTGCCGGCATAGCGCGACCGGAAGTCCTTCGCGGCCGTGTCCGCCGCGGCAAGATCGTTCGTCAGCGCCGGCGAATCGCGGCCGGGATAGAGATCGCGCAGATCCCATTCCGGCAGGTCGCCGAGCTCGGCAGGCTGTGTGCGGACGGCGGCGGCGGTCGCGGTGGCGGCAGGTGTCATGGCGGTTGTCCCGGGGGTGTACCGTGAGTGGTTCCGAAGGATGAGCTTTCCCGATATATGTGTCAGCCTCGATATATGTGCCAGAGCGGGGGCCGCGCCAAGCGGCAAGTACGGGGAACGCCAAGAGTTAACATGAACCGGGCCTCATGAAACACGGCGGCATCGATTACCGGGCGTGCCGGAACCTCGTCCAAATCTTCTTCGATCAGGCGACGCAATACGGCGATCAGCCGTTCCTGTGGGCCAAACGGCCCCACGACGGCGGGAGCAGCTGGCAGTCCTGGAGCTGGCGCCGGGCGGCCGACGACGTGCGCCGGCTCGCCGCCGGGCTCGCGGCGCTCGGCGTTCGGCCGGGCGACCGCGTCGGCCTCGTGTCCGAAAACCGGCCGGAATGGGCGATCGCCGATCTCGCAATCATGGCCGCCGGTGGCATCACGGTCCCCGCCTACACGACCAACACGGCGGACGACCACCGCCACATCCTGGCCAATAGCGGCGCCTGCGGGGTGATTGCCTCGAGCAGCGCCCTCGCCGGCCTGGCGCTGGCGGCGGCGCGGCAGGTGCCGGGCTGCCGGTTCCTGGTGGCGATCGACCGGCCGCATGTCGAGCAGCATGTCGGCGTCGATGTCGTGAGCTGGGCCGACGCGCTGGCGGGCGGCGGCGCCGCCGGGCTCGCCGAGGATACGGCCGCGCGCCTCAAGCGCGATGATCTCGCCTGCGTGATCCACACCTCGGGCACCGGCGGCATCCCGAAGGGGGTCATGCTGACGCACGGCGCGATCATCGCGAACTGCCTGGGCGCGCACGACCTGCTGCTGCAGCTGGGCCTCGAAGACGAGGTGTTCCTGTCGTTCCTGCCGCTGTCGCATTCGTACGAGCACACCGCCGGGCTTTACTTCCCGATCTCGGTCGGCGCGCAGATCTATTTCGCGGAAAGCGTGGAGCATCTCGCAAGCAACCTGCTCGAGGTGCGGCCGACCATCATGACCGCCGTACCGCGCCTCTATGAAACCCTGCACCGGCGCATCCTGACCGGCGTGGAGCGCGAAGGCAGGCTGAAGAAAACCCTGTTCTTCAAGACGCTGGCGCTGGGCCAAAAGCGCTACGCACAAGACGGGCGGCTCGGGGCGTTTGACAGTCTCGTCGACCTCATCGTCGATCTCGTGGTGCGGCGGAAGATCCGCGCCCGCTTCGGCGGCCGGCTCAAGGCGCTGGTGTCCGGCGGTGGTCCGCTGAACCCGGACATCGGATTGTTCTTCACCGCACTGGGCGTGCTGCTGCTGCAGGGCTACGGCCAGACCGAGACATCACCGGTCGTCTCCTGCAATCCGCCCAACAAGGTGAAGCTCGACACGGTCGGCCCGCCGGTGACCGATGTCGAGGTGAAGATCGCAGCCGACGGCGAGATCCTGATCCGCGGCGAGCTGGTGATGAAGGGCTACTGGAACGAGCCGGCGGCGACCGCCGAGGCGATCCGCGACGGCTGGCTGCACACCGGCGACGTGGGACTGCTCGACGGCGACGGCTACCTCAAGATCACCGACCGTAAGCGCGACTTCATCAAGAACTCCGGCGGCGACATGATCGCGCCGGCGCGGGTCGAGGGTCTCCTGGTGCTGGAGCGCGAAATTGCGCAAGCGATGGTGTATGGCGACCGCCGGCCATATCTCGTGGCGGTGATCGTGCCGCATGCCGAGTTCGTCACCGCCTGGGCCAAGCAATTCGGCAAGGAGCCGGACCTGGAGCGGCTGGCGGCGGACAAGGAATTTCAGACGGCGATCGAGGCCGCCGTGCAGCGGATGAATGCGAAACTGCCGCTCGCCGAGCGCATCCGCCGCTTTGTGATCGCGCGCGAGCCGTTCTCGGTCGCCAACGAGCTGATGACGCCGACCCTGAAGATCAAGCGCCACATGGTGCGCATCGTCTACGGCCCGGATCTGGACGCGCTCTACGACCGCAGGTAAGGCATCAGGCGGTCAACACCGTCCGGCCGAGGACCTTGCCGGCGCGCAGCTCCTCGAGTGCCGTCGCCGCATAGTCGAGTGGGCGTTCGCGAATCGGAATTGCGGCCGCCTTGCGCTGGCGCACCAGCGCCAGCAGCTTCTTGAGTTCGGCGAGATTGCCGACATACGAGCCTTGGATCGTCAGCGCCCGCTGCGGGATCGATGGCAGCGGCAGGGTGATCTGCCCGCCGAACAGACCGACGATGATCAGCTTGCCGCCCTTGATCAGGCTGTCGATGCCGAGCTGCGCGGTCGCCGGCGAGCCGACCAGATCGATCGCCGCCCACACCGGCCCCTTGGCCGCGTCCTTGATCCGGCTCACCGCATCGGGCGCCGCCCCGTCGATCGCCGCCAGCGCCCCCAGCTTGAGCGCCGCCTCCCGCTTCGCCGGATCGATGTCGACAACGATGGCGCCCTTGCCCTTCATCGCCTTGTGCAGACTGAGGCACATCAGGCCGAGCCCGCCGGCGCCGATGATCACGACCGGATGGGTTTTCAGGCTCGGCCCGACCTTCCGCAACGCGCTGAAGGTGGTGAGCCCGGAGCAGGCATAGGGTGCGGCTTCGGCCGGCGTCAGCCGGCCGAGATCGAGCAGATAGCGCGGATGCGGCACCACGACATGATCGCTGTAGCCGCCGGCGCGCTGGATGCCGAGATAGCGTGGCGAGAGGCAGAAGTTTTCGTCGCCGTCCTTGCACACGGCGCACGTGCCGCAGCCGATCCACGGATAGACCAGCCGCTTCTGGCCCTTCTTCACGCCGCGCGCCTTCGGGCCGAACGCCACGACCTCGCCGGCGATTTCGTGCCCGAGCGTGTGCGGCAGCTTCATGCCGCGGTCGGACATGTGGAACTTCCGGCCGCCGCCGAGATCGAAATAGCCCTCCCAGATATGAACGTCGCTGTGGCAGACGCCGGCGGCGGTCACGCGCAGGAGGACTTCGGTTCCCTCGGGCTTCGGCGTCGGGCGGTCGAACGCCTTTAGCGGCGCGCCCCAATCGGCGATGTCGTAACTGCGCATGGTCTTCCTCCCTGTCGGCCGGCGCTGTCGAATTTATCCCCATTCTCGCAAAAGCGGGAGAGTCCGGCAACGACAGCGCCGCGCGCTCAAACGTCCTTGCGCTCGGCGGCGAGCGGCCGCCGGGTTTCCAGATTGAACCGGTCCTCATAGATCGGCCGGCCGCCGGTGGTCGGGCCCGGATATTGGACAATGACCATCAGCCCGCCGGTTTCGGCCACGAGCTCGTCCTCATAGTGAGGATCGCCATGGAACAACATGGTCCCCGGGCCGTAGGTCCGCCCGCCGATGCGAAATTGGCCTTCGAGGACGTACCAGACCTGGGCGAAGTCATGCCTGTGCAAGGGGTGATGCGCGCCGGGCTCGAAGCGCAGCAACCCGGCATTGGGCTCCGTTGGCCGCTCCGGGCGCGGATGAAACAGCATCTTGCCGGTTTCGCCCGGCCAGCGGATCGTCTCCCATTCCACGTCGTCGACGTGGCGGGCGATCGCGGGCGCGTGATCGGACCGCGGATCTGCGGTGGTGCTCATGGGCTGTCTCCTCGGATGTTTGAATCGGCCACGCCGCCGGGGCTACTCGGCCGCGGCACCGAGGACGTCGTCGGCGACCACGTAGCGCGGCATCTGCAGCCAAACCGCCGAAATGATGGCCGACATGAGTGAGAACGCGGCGAGCGCATAGAACCCACCCGCGAAATCGCCGGTGATCACCTTGACCCAGCCGACGATCGACGGCCCGAAGAAGCCGCCGAGGTTGCCGACCGCGTTGATCCACGCGATGCCGGCGGCCGCCGCCGTGCCAGTGAGGATCATCGACGGCATCGCCCAGAACGGCCCCTTCGAGCCATAGAAGCCGATGGCGGCGAGCGACATGCCGACGATCGACCACCAGCTCCCGATGGTGAGTCCGGCGATGGTCAGGCCGGCGGCGGACAGCAGACACGCCGTGGCCAGGTTCCACCGCCGCTCCGCATTGCGATCCGACAGCCAGCCCCAGATGACCATCGCGATGGAGCCGCAGATGTACGGAATCATGCTGACGAAGCCGACCTCCATGTTGGTGAGGCCGAGCTGCTTCACCATCTGCGGCAGGAACAGCAGCATGCCGAGGCTGGCGGTGACGATGCCGAAATAGTTAAGAGTCAGCAGCAGCACCTTGGGCTCGAAGAACGCGCGCCAGAAGCTGATCTTGTGATGCGCTTCGATCTGCCGGGATTCGCCGTCGATGGCGCGGATGAGCCAGGTGCGCTCGGCATCCGTCAGCCATGCCGCCTGGGACGGACGGTCGGTCACGTAGAAAAACACGGCAATGCCGATGAGCACCGTCGGCGCCGCCTCGGCGATGAACATCCACTGCCAGCCGGCGAGACCCAGAAGGCCGTCGAGCTCCAGCAGCGCGGTCGACATCGGCGCTCCGGTGGCGACGGCGAGCGGCAGCGCCAACATGAAGCCGGACACGATGCGAGCACGATGGCGATCGGGGAACCAATAGGTGAAGAACAGCACGAGCCCGGGGAAGAGACCGGCCTCGGCAAGCCCGAGCAGGAAACGCACGGTGAGGAAGCTGTACGGACCGGTGCAGAAGGCCGTGGCGCCCGAGAGCAGGCCCCAGGTGACCATGATGCGCGCGATCCAGATCCTGGCCCCGACCTTCTCCAGGATGATGTTGCTCGGCACCTCGAACAGGAAATAGCCCCAGAAAAAAGCGCCGGCCGCCATGCCATAGGTCGACGGGTCCAGGCCCAGCGCCTTGTTCATGGTCAGCGCCGCGAAGCCGACATTGATGCGGTCGAGATAGCACAGGAAGTAGGTGAGGATCGCGAACGGCAGCAGGCGCAGATACACCTTGCGCATCGCCGAGCGCTCGAGCGCGTGGGCCATGATGTCCTCCCAAATTATGTGTCGGCTTATTGTTGTGCCGATTGTATCAGGGTCAGCGGCGCGAGTCTTGGTGGTGAGCCCCGACGCATCACTTGGCTCCCCTCAGCCTACCCTCTCGCCCATCGCAATGGATGGAGAGGGAAAATTTCTAGCAACGCGCTCCGAAGCCCCTCTACCACGAACTGGGATAGGCCGTGTCGGCGCGCGGAGGCGTGACGACACGAGAGAGGGCGGCTTACAAACGGAGCCCGCGCGTCAGCGCGGGAGGGTGAGGGCCGTAATCCGGTCAGACCCCGTGATATTCGCGATACCAGGCGACGAAGCGGGGAATGCCCTCGTCGATGGTGGTGACCGGGGAAAATCCGAGATCGCGCTGCGCCGCCTGGATGTCGGCGTAGGTCTCCTTGACGTCGCCCGGCTGCAGATCGGCGAACTCGATCGTCGCCTTGTGGTTGGTCGCGCGCTCGATGACCGAGATGAAGCGCATCAGCGGCTCGGCGCGATGGTTGCCGAGGTTGTAGCGCCGGTGCGGCGCCTCGCCGCCCGAAGCGGCCGGCGGACGGTCAAGCGCCGCGAGCACCCCCGCGACGATGTCGTCGATATAGGTGAAGTCGCGCTTCATGTCGCCGTGGTTGAACACCGTGATCTTCTGTCCGGACAGGATCGCGCGGGTGAAGATATAGGCCGACATGTCGGGCCGACCCCACGGGCCGTAGACCGTGAAGAATCGCAAGCCGGTCGCCGGCACGCCGAAGAGGTGGCTGTAGCAATGGCTCATCAACTCGGTCGAGGCCTTGGTCGCCGCGTAGAGCGAGACCGGTTTGTCGACCTTGTCGTCGACCGAGAACGGCAGCTTGGTGTTGCCGCCATAGACCGACGACGACGACGCATAGACGAGATGCTTGAGATTCTTGTGGCCCCGGCAGGCCTCCAGCACGTTGAAGTGCCCGATGATGTTGGCCTGGATGTACGCGTCGGGGTTGGTCAGCGAGTAGCGCACGCCCGCTTGGGCCGCGAGATGCACGACGCGGTCGATCGCCGGATCGGCGCGCATCAGGTCCGCCACGGCCCCGGGGGCGGCGATATCGCGCTTCTCGAACCGGTAGCCTTTGCGGCCGGCGAGCCGCGCGAGGCGCGCATCCTTGAGGCCCGGATCGTAATAGTCGTTGATGTCATCGACGCCGATCACGGGGTCGCCGCGGGCGAGCAGCGCCGCCGCGACGTGGTGGCCGATAAAGCCGGCGGCGCCGGTGACAAGCACGGTCATGGCCGCTTGTAGCCCGACTTGCTGCCAGAATCACGCCCCAAGTTATGCCGATCGGATCAGATCGGCATGTTGGCGAGGGAGCGGTCGGAAAGCAGCTTGCGGCCGAGCACGCGCAGCTTGATCTCGATTTGCGAACGGCCGAAGGGCTTGGCGATATAGGCGCTGACGCCGTGCTTCATCGCGGTCTTGACGGCGTCCAGCTCGTTCCGGCCGGTCACCATCAGGAACGGCATCGTCGGATAGCGCTTCCTGATCTCGGTCAACAGCTCGAGGCCCGTCATCTCGGGCATCATCCAGTCGCAAATGATCAGATTGACGGTGTCCGGCGCCTCGACGTTGAGGACCCCGAGCGCCTCTTTCCCGTTCGAGGCGAGCAGGATGGTCTGGATGCCGAGCGAGCGTACCATCTCGTACAGCATGTTTTGGGCGTTTTTCTGGTCCTCGACGATGAGGACCCGCAGGTATTGGAGGCTACCGGTCATGGGACATGCTCCAGGGCTTGCGGTTGGGCGGGCGCCGCGCCGAGCGCTGCGTCGACGATTTGGATCAGCTGCGACGGCGGAAACGGCTTGAACAGCACGGTCGCGCTCTCCGGAATCTCGATCGAATCGGACGCACCGCGGCCGGGAACGCCGGTGATGTAGATCACCGGCAGGTCGGGGCGGATGTCGGTGAGCAGGCCGGCGAGCCTCACCCCGTCGAGCTCCGGCATCACGACGTCGGTGACGAGAACGTCGATGCGGTTGGCATCGAACAGCTCGAGCGCCTCCTCCCCGTCCGCGGCCGCCAGCACCCGGTAACGCGCCATGGTCAGGGCCTCGGTCAGCAGTGTCCGCATCATCGGCTCGTCTTCGGCAAGCAACACCGTGCGGCCGGCCGTGCGGATCGGCCGCCCCTCGGCCCCGGCGCCCGCCGCGTCGGCGCTCTCGTCGGCGGTCCCCGCGTCGACGGCCGGGAGGTGGATCGTGAAGCTGGTGCCGCGGCCGGGCTCGGTCTCGACCTTGATCGAGCCGCCCGCCTCGGTGACCACGCCATAGACCATCGAGAGGCCGAGGCCGGTCCCCTTTCCCTGCCCCTTGGTCGTGAAGAACGGCTCGAAGATCCGCCGCGCCGTTTCGGCGTCCATGCCGATGCCGCTATCCGACAGGGTCATGCGCACCGAATGCGGTGCCGGCGTCGCGGCGCCGTCGTCACCCGCCGCTTCGACGGCAATCCGGAATCGTCCGCCGTCGGGCATCGCATCGCGCGCGTTGATCGCGAGATTCATGATCGCCTGCGCAAACAGGTCCGGATCGACGCGGACATGATGCGGTCCGCGGTCCGAGTGGATCTCCAGGTCGATATTCGGCTTCAGCAGCGGCTTTAGGAGAAAACGCTGCTCCTCGACCAGCCGGGCCAAGTCGAGAACCTTGGTCTCCGGCGCGCGCTTGCGGCTGAACGCCAGCAGCGCCTTGGTAACCGCCGAAGCGCGTTCGATGCTCTTGATGATCTTCGTCACATGGCCGCGGACCGGGCTGTCGGCGGGGGTAAAGACGCGGGCCAGGTCGGCATAGCCGCGAATGATCCCGAGAATGTTGTTGAACTCATGCGCGATGCCGCCGGCGAACGTGCCCACGGCTTCCATCTTCTGCGATTGCCGCAACTGCTCTTCCTGGCGCCGCGAGTCGGTGATGTCGACCAGCACGGAATACACGCTGCCGTCGGGCGTGCGGTGGCGACGCAGTTCGATCAGGCGGCCACCCCGCCGCAGCTCGACGGGGCTGCTGCTGCATTCGCGGCGCGCCGCGAGGCGATCGGCGATCCATGCTTCGGGGCGACCGGCCGCTTCCTCGGCAAAGCCGCGCTCCGCCGAGACGCGAAGGAGGCTTTCGAACATCATCCCAGGCCGGATCTTGTCGGCGACGTCGGCAAACAGCTGGCGATAGCGGTCATTGCAGAAGACAAGACGATCATCAACATCGAATAGGGCGACGCCATCCGGAACGCTGGACATCGCCTGCAGCAGGTGCTGGTGCTCGCGCTCGGCGGCGAGGCGGCTGACAACTTGTTCCGTGATGTCGGTCGCCGTGCCGCGATAGCCGAGAAGCCTCGTTCCGTCGAAATGAGGTCGGCCATTCATGCGGACGTGCCGGATCGTTCCGTCGGCGTTCTGCACGGTGCAGTCGAAGTCGCGGAACGGATGGCAAGCACGCACGATGTCGCGCAGCAGCCGCCACTCCGGGTGCAGGTCGGGGTCGACGCAGGCCCACGCCCACGGGGTGCGGCCGGCGAACCATTCCACTGGAAAGCCAGTCACCTCGGCGAAGCGCGACGAGACCCAGGTGAAGCGGATCTCGGCGTCGGTCTCCCAGAACAGGTCGGAGGCGGATTCCGCAAACTGCTGCTGGCGCAATTGCGTGTCGCGGAGCGCCTGCTCGGCCGATTTGAGGCGGACGATCTTCTCCTGCAGGTCGGCGTTCACCTGCGACAACTCGCCCGTGCGCTCAACGACGAGCTGTGCGACGCGCTCCTGCTCCGTCGCGGCGCGATGGGCATAGAGGGCCACGAGGAACGTCAGCAACAGGCCGAGGCCCAGGGCCAGATCGGCGGGCCAGTCCCGTCGCGGATAGACCGCGTCGACGGGCGCAAAGACCGCGTTCCAGGTGCGGTCGCCGAACCGGATTTTCGACTCCTCGAACCATCCCTGCCGGACACGCGCCAAAGACGCGGGGCCGATCGGCGCTGCCCGCGTGCGAGATGGATGAAAGTAGATGAGGCGTTCCTGCCCATCGGCGTCGCGCTCGGTCAGATAGATGTCGAGACCGCCGGCGGGTTTCAGCATCGCGAGCGCTGCTTCCAGGAACTGGCCGATGGGGTAGGTAGCCGCCACGATGCCACTCGCCAGATGCTGCTGCGGCGCGCTGCCGGCACCACCGGTCCCGTACTCCGGAAAAATCGGCACAAAGGCGATGACGCCGAGGATGCCGTCATCCAGCGGCCCAACGAGCATGGTCGCGGGTGTGACGCTCAGGCTGCCCGTCGCGATGGACTTGAGCAGCGTTTCCCGCCGATCAGGGCGCGAAGCGATGTCGACACCGATCATGGCCTCGTTGCCGGCTGCCGGCTCCACGTGCAGGATTGGAAAGTAGACCTCGCGTGCCGGTGACGTCTCGCCGCCCGCATCCGGGAATTCGTGGATACGAAAATGCGTCTGCCCATTCCATCGCGCGGCCGCCTCGAAAGCGTCCCGTGTCTCGCCGGGAACCCGCGGCAGCCAAGTGACGGCACGCACTCCGCCGACGTCGTTCGAAATGTCGCGCGCGAAGCGCCGGAATTCGACCGGGTCGAACGCCGCGGCGAACAGGATCTGTGCAAAGCGCAACTGCTGCAGCTTGCCGTCGATCAACCCCTGCAGCACGTTCGTGTGCGTCGCCACCCGCCGTTCCGCCTCGGCGTGGCGCGCCTCCTCGTCGGCGCGGTGGATCACGTAATAGGTCGTGATCGAGAGCATAAGCCCGGCGACGGCAATGACGGCAACGGCGGCGGCGCGCCGCCGCCCAGCCGTGAAGGGGCCCGCCAATACACGATCAAACATGACGATTATCGCCCCGCGACCCCCGGCCCGCAGACACCCCCGCCGCCGCGGACTGTAGGGAAGCTTCGTCAATGGAGGGTTAAGCCTATTTGCCACTGGACGCCGGACCGGCCTTGCGGCTAACCTCCGCTGGCTCGCAACCTTTACGGGACGTTAACCAAGGCCATGTCCGCCGGATCGCCGTTCTGGGGCTCGCCCCTATGGTCCGCCGCCCGCCTTTGGTGGTGACAACCGTCACCAACCGTTCCGTTTCCATTTCATCGTTGTCGCCGCGCTGACGGCTTTCTCCGGGTCCTAAGACCCGGACCCGACTGTTCGTGCGACTCTTATTCCTCCGGCCCAGGGTTGCGCCATGCAGTACCGTTTCACGACACCGTCCGGTCTTAGCGTCGAATGCCGCCGCACCATTCTGCCCTACGCCTCGGCGCTCGAAGGCTTCGCCGCCCGCCTCGACCGCGAGCGCGGCGCCTTGTTCTCCTCGGGCGTCGATTATCCGGGTCGCTATTCGCGGTGGGAGTTCGGCTTCGCCAACCCGCCGCTCGAGATCGTCGGGCGCGGCCGTGATCTTGTCTGGCGCGCCCTCAATCCGCGCGGTGAGGCACTGCTCCGCTTCGTGGCGCCGATCGTGGCGAGCACGCCGTCGACCGTCGTCACCGGACAGGATGCCCGCGAGCTCCGCTTGCGCAGCGAGGTGTCCACCGGCGTGTTCAGCGAAGAAGAGCGCAGCCTGCAGCCGTCGCTGATGTCGGCGCTCCGCCACTTCATCGCCGAGTTTCGCGGCGTCGTCGATCCGTTTCTCGGGCTGTATGGCGGATTCGGCTACGATCTGCTGTTCCAGTTCGAGCCGATCGCGCTGCGGCATAAGCGGCCGGACGACGCGAAGGACATCCATCTGTTCTTCCCGGACCAGATCGTCGTCGTCGACCGGCGCAAGGAGATCGCCTATCGCCTCGATTACGAGTTCGCCGGCAGCGGCGATTCGACCATCGATCTCGGACGGCGAGCCTTCGCACCCCCTGAGCCGGCTGCAGCGACGGGCGGCGGCTCTGCCGAACCCGTATCCGACCACACAAGCGAGGACTACGCCGCGATGGTCGACCGGGCGCGCGAGCGCATGCGCGTCGGCGATATCTTCGAGGTGGTGCTGAGCCAGACCTACACCGCGGCGTATGGCGGGACCGCCTCGGCGCTGTTCGAGCGCCTGAAGCAGGTCAATCCGAGCCCGTTCGAGTTCCTGATCCAGTTCGGGGGCGAGCAGCTGGTCGGCACCTCGCCCGAGATGTTCGTGCGGGTCGAGGGCGATCGCGTCGAATCCTGCCCGATCTCGGGCACGGCGCGGCGCGGCAAGAATCCGATGCAGGACGCCGAGAACCTCAAGGCGCTGATGAACTCGGAGAAGGACGAGGTCGAGCTCACCATGTGCACGGATGTCGACCGCAACGACAAGTCGCGGATCTGCCGGCCCGGCACGGTGAAACTGCTCGGCCGCCGGCTGATCGAGACCTATGCGGGGCTGTTCCACACCGTCGATCACGTCGAGGGACGGCTGCGTGACGGCCTCTGCGGCATCGATGCGTTCCTGTCGCATATGTGGGCGGTGACCCTGACCGGAGCGCCGAAGAAGAAGGCCGTCGAAATCGTCGAAGAGTTCGAGAAGGGCCCGCGCGGCTGGTACGGCGGTGCTGTCGGCGCGCTGATGCTGTCGGGCGACGTGAACACCGGCATCACCATCCGCACCGTGCATCTGCGCGACGGGGAAGCGCGCTACCGGGTCGGCGCAACTTTGGTCTGGGATTCCGTCGGCCTCGAGGAAGACGCGGAGTGCCGAACCAAGGCGACCAATCTGTTTCGCGCCCTGGCCGCGATGGCCAAGCCGGCCGCGGTCTCCGCAGCACCGGCGCGTCGTACGCCCAGCCTCGAGACAGGACGCGGCAAGCGCGTCGTCCTGATCGACAACGAGGACTCGTTCGTGCACACGCTCGCCGACTATTTCCGCCAGACCGGCGCCGCCGTGACGACCTATCGCCATGGTCTGCCGTTCGAGCGGCTGCTGGCCGCCGCCCCCGACCTGGTCGTCCACTCGCCGGGCCCCGGCCGGCCGGCCGAGTTCGGCGTGCCCGAGCTCGTGCGCAAGCTGGCCGCCGCCGGCATCGCGCAGTTCGGCGTCTGCCTGGGCCTGCAGGGCATGGTCGAGGCGTTCGGCGGAGCGCTCGACGTGCTGCCGCAGCCGCGGCACGGCAAGACCTGGGACGTGCTGCACGACGGCGATCGGCTGTTCGCCGGTGTGCCGTCGCCGGCGCGGGTCGGCGCCTATCATTCGCTGACCGCGCGGCGCGACGGCTTCCCGCACGCGGAGCTCGCGGTCACGGCGCGCACCGCCGAGGGGCTGGTCATGGCGGTGCGTCACAAGCGCGTGCCCGCGGTGGCGGTGCAGTTCCATCCGGAATCGATCCTGTCGATGGGTGCGGCCGCGGAGGACGCGGAGATCGGCCACCGCCTGATCGCGAACCTGATGGCGGAGGTGGCGGCGCGATCAGCGCGCGCGGCGGAGTAGGCGGTCCGGGGTGTGCTAGGCTCAGCCGGTTCGATTCGACGCTAGCACCGGAATGACTTCGATCTCGGCCTCGGGCGACCGCGGCCACCCCATCCTCGGTATTCGCGACTTCCGCCTGTTCATGGGCGGCCGGCTGCTGTCGATTCTGTCGACGCAGATGCAGGCGGTCGCGGTTGGCTGGCAGGTCTACGACATCACCCATGACCCGCTGACCCTGGGCTATGTCGGGCTTGCCGGCTTCCTGCCGATCGCCAGTCTGACCCTGCCCGCCGGCGACGTCGCCGACCGCTTCGACCGCCGGCGCACGCTGACCTTTGCCTATTCGGTGCAGGGGCTGTGCGGGCTGCTGTTCCTCGGCCTGACGCTGGCGCACTCGGCTGTGGTGTGGCCGTTCTACGTCGTGATGGCGCTGTTCGGGGTGGGGCGCGCCTTCGCCGGTCCGTCGCAGCAGTCCTTCGTGCCGTTCCTGGTGCCAAAGCCCGTCGTCGCCCGCGCGGTGGCGTGGAGCTCGTCGGCCAACCAGATGGGCACGATCCTCGGCCCGGCGCTCGGCGGCGCGATCTACATCCTCGGTCCAGGGGCCGTCTATGCGACATGCCTGGCCCTGTTCACCGCCTCGGTGGCGTCGGTCGCCGCCATCCGCACCCAGGTGCGCATCCCGCCGCCCGAGCCCGGCGTCACGGCGGTCCGACGGCTGATCGCCGGACTGGCTTTCGCCGCCCGGACGCCGATCGTGCTGGGGGCGATTTCGCTCGACCTGTTTGCCATTCTCCTCGGCGGCGCCACCGCCATGCTGCCGGTCTATGCGCACGACATCCTGAATGTCGGCCCGGAAGGCCTCGGCATGCTGCGCAGTGCGATGGCGGTCGGTGCCACGACGACGGCCCTGGTGCTGGCGAACATGCCGCTGCAGCGCAATGCCGGCCTCACCATGTTCCTGGCGGTGGCGCTGTTCGGTGTCGGCGTGATCGTGTTTGCGCTGTCGACCAGCTTCTTGCTGTCGCTGGCGGCGCTGGTGGTCATGGGCGCCAGCGACCAGGTCAGCGTGGTGACGCGCAACACGGTGGTGCAGCTCGCCACCCCAGAGACGATGCGCGGCCGGGTGAGTGCGGTTCACATGCTGTTCGTCGGCACGTCCAACGAGCTCGGCGAGTTCCGGGCCGGCACCATGGCGGCCTGGCTCGGCGCCGTGCCCGCCG
>DASWFO010000252.1:0-26115 GCA_036394195.1 Alphaproteobacteria bacterium
CGCACCGCGCGGGTGCCCTTGACCGCGGCTTTCGGCGCCGCCCGCGTCTTCGCGTCGCCCGCCGGCACGGGCACGTATTTTGGCGCCGTCACGCGCACCCGCATGCGGTAGCTCACGATCTCGACCGGGCGCTCCTGGGCCGCGTGTCCGTGGATCTGGGCATGCGTCTTGTCGAAGCGGAGCCGCGCCTGGTGCAGCGCCGCTGCGCCGAGCCCGCCGCGTCCGAGGCCAGCCAGGGACACGCGCAGCTCATAGCCCTGCCCGGTGTAGCGCATGTCGAGCTCACGCTCGAAGGCCGCCTTGCGCGAAGCCAGACCCTCCTGCGCCAGCTCGCCCGTGGCGCGCGTTTCGAGCTCGCGGAAGATCGCCTCCGCGTGATCGGGCGCCACCTGGTCGAGCGGCCGCAGTTCGGAGCGCACGTAGTCGTGCACGACGTCCGAGCAAAGCAGGCCCAAAGCGGAGAACGCGCCGGGACGCGGCGGCACAAGGATGCGGGCGACGCCGAGCTCGGCCGCGACCGCGGCGGCGTGGACCGCCCCGGCGCCGCCGAAGGGCAGGAGGGTGAACTCCTGCGCGTCCACGCCGCGCTTGGCCGAGAACACCTTCACCTCGTCGGCCATGCGCATGTCGACGATGCGGCGGATGCCGGCGGCGGCCGCCGCGACGCTAAGGCCGAGCGGCCGCGCGATCTTGGCTTCGATCGCCGCCGCAGCCGCCGCCTTATCGAGCTTCTGCGCGCCGCCAAGGAAGTAATCCGGGTTCAAATAGCCCAGCACGACGTCCGCGTCGGTCACGGTCGGGCTCTCGCCGCCGCGCCGGTAGCAGACCGGGCCGGGCTCGGCGCCGGCGCTGCGCGGCCCCACGCACAGGAAGCCGCCGCGATCGATCCACGCGATCGAGCCGCCGCCGGCCGAGATGCTGGTCATGTCGAGCGCCGGCACGCCGAGCGGCCGCCGGGCGATCGTCACCTCGGTGACCTCCAGCGGCGCCCCGTCCTCGATGAACGCGATGTCGCAGGACGTGCCGCCCATGTCGAGCGTGACCAGGCCCTTCTTCGCGTCGGCGGCGGCGAGATAGGCGCTGGCCTGCGCCCCGGCCGCCGGCCCCGAGAACAGCGTGTGCACTGTCTTGCCGCCGCCGGCGACCGCCTTGAACGGCATCACGCCGCCGTTGGACTGCATCAGGAAGCGCTGCTCGGTGCGCACCCCCTTGTCGTCGAGGCCGCTGTCGAGATGGGCGATGTAGTTCACCAGCACCGGCTGCAGATAGGCGTTCAGCAGGGTCGTCGACAGGCGCGGCCATTCGCGGATGCGCGGCAGCACCGTGGAGGAGACCGACACGTCGACGTCGGGGCACTCGGCGCGGATCAGCCGCGCCGCTTCCTCCTCATGCCCAGGATTGGCATAGGCGAACAGGAAACACACCGCGATCGAGGTGACGCCGGCGGCGGCGAGCTCGCGCGCCGCCTGGCGCACGGCCTCCCTGTCCAGCTTCTCGACCTCGCGCCCTTCGAAGTCGATCCGGCCCGGGATCTCGCGGGTCAGGCTCTGCGGCGCGATCGGCTCGGGCTTGTCGTAGAAATAGTCGAATGGGTTGCCGTCGCGCGCCTGGCTCTGCACCTCCTGGACCGCGCGGAAGCCCTTGGTGATGAGGAGCCCGACCTTGGCGCCGCGCATCTCGAGCAGCGCGTTGGTCGTGATCGTCGTGCCGTGGGCGAAGAATTCGACTGAGCCCGGGGCGACCCCCTTGGCGAGGAAATTGGCGACCCCGTTCAGCACCCCCAGCGCCGGGTTCTTCGGCGTGCTCGACACCTTCTCGCCCGCCAGCCGGCCGGTCGTGACGTCGAGCAGGACCAGGTCGGTGTGGGTGCCGCCGACGTCGACGCCGAGCCGATAACGGGCTGTCCGGGCGGTGGTCATATCCTCCCCAAAAGTGCCGGCGCGGGCTCTTCGGCTCAGGCCTCAGCCGGAGAATCGTTGTCTACCGGATAACACCGACGCTGTCATGCTGCCGGGGCCGGTTCCCTCGCAAGGAGTGTCGCCGCGATATGTCCGTTGTTTTCCCATTTAAGTCACAGCACAGGGTGTGCGCATCACCTATTTTGATCAATTGGAGTAATCGCTTCCTTTTTCACTTGCGTACGACTTTAGGAGTAACTGGCCTTGCCGCAAGAAAGCGCGAAAGGCATGCGACCCCTGGGTGACGGGGAACCCGTGTCCGTTCAGACAGGCCCGACCCAGACTCAGCCAGCCGCGGATGAGCCACCGCCGAAGCGGAGCCGCAGCTTCGTGTCGGTCTCGCGGCTTCACCACGCGCTGATCTTTCGTCTCGGATGCCGCCCGACGGGCGACCGCGCGCCGAACGGCTCCTACTGGACTACCTCAACCCGGATCCGCTTTGTGGTGAACGATCCGATCGTCGACCGTGACAGTGCCGCTGTCGTCGCCGGCGGCCGCAAGCTCATGTTCTATTCCTACGGATACGCCGCATCGCTGCTCTATCACGTGCTGTGGCTCAACAGCGGCAGCCGCGCCGTACACGGCGCCACCGGCACCGAGCCCGAACGGATCACGCCGAGTGCCGAGGCAATGGGCCAAATCCTGGCCCTTGCCGAGACCGAGCTGCGCGAGGCGAGGCTCGCCGCACCGCGGCGGTCCGAGCCGGCACGGCAAGAGCAGAAGGGCGAGCGCCCGCTCGACCTCACCGATCGGATTTTCATCTGATCCGCGACATCGCATCCGCCGCATAATCGCTGCGACCCGGCGGTTTTTCTGGACTCCCGCTGCCGCGGGAGTGACCATGCGCGCCAGCAGACCACACAAGGGTTCCGCATGGAGGAAACGCGCGTCACGCGCACCGGCGTGATAGGGCTGGGCGCCATGGGCCACCAGATGGCCCGTCACTTGTTGAAGGCCGGCTTCGAGGTCGTCGGCACCGACGTCGATCCCATCGCCGCGGCCAGGGCCGAAAGCATCGGCGTGCGGGTTCGTGGCTCGGCCGGCGAGGTCGCGCGCGCCGCCGAAGTCGTCCTGGTCATGGTGCAGACCGACGAACAGGTCGAGGCGGTCGTGGCGGGGCTGCTGGGGCCGCTCGCCCGCGGCTCGGTCATCTGTATCGCGAGCTCGGTGTCCCCCGACCTCTGCCGCCGACTCGCCGAAGAGGCCGGCCGCCGCGGCGTCGGCGTGCTGGATACGCCGGTTGTGCTGGGCCAGGAGGCCGCCAATAACGGGACGCTGACGATTTACGTCGGCGGGGAGGAAAAATGGCTCGCGCGCGCCAGGCCGGCGCTGCAGGCGTTCAGCGCGCAGGTGCTGCATCTGGGCCCGCCCGGCAGCGGCCAGATCGCCAAGACGATCAACAACCTCCTGCTGTGGGCGTGCATGACCGCGAATTTCGAGGCGCTGAGCCTGGCCAAGCAGCTCGGCGCCGACATTCCGCGCCTGGTCGAGGCGCTCGGTCACGGCAGCGGTGCCAACTGGTCGCTGTCGCGCTGGGGCAAGAGCACCGGCAAGTGGTCGGAGAAGGACATGGACGTGGCGCTGGATCTGGCCCAGGCGGCGAAGGTGCCGCTGCCGCTGCTC
This sequence comes from Alphaproteobacteria bacterium, assembly GCA_036394195.1. Taxonomy (GTDB): domain Bacteria; phylum Pseudomonadota; class Alphaproteobacteria; order CACIAM-22H2; family CACIAM-22H2; genus DATJPD01. The sequence goes on from DASWFO010000252.1 coordinate 3,582, forward strand.
GGCCTCGTCGATCAGCTGGTGAAGTCGCTCAACCAGGAGCGCATGAAGGCGCTGCTGGCGTGAGCCGCGAGGCGAAACGCGAAATGCGTCTAGCACCCCCCTCCCTACCCTCCCCCGCAAGGGGGGAGGGGACCAGAGTTGCGCGCCACCTTCTTACCCCCTCCCCCTCGATGGGGGAGGGTGGGGTGGGGGTGAGCCGCCGAGCTGGCTTGGCCATGTTTGTCATTGGCTGGCTTGCGGCGGGCTCGGCCGTGGCCGGCGAAACGGCGGCGCGAATCACGGTCGCCTTCGACGGCTTCTCGATGACCTCGGCGCCGATGTACTACGCCGACAAGAAAGGCATCTTCGGCAAATTCGGGATCGAGACGAAGCCGACCTTCATCGACGGCGGCTCCACTCTGTCGCACGCGGTCGTCGGCGGCTCGATCGACATCGCGCAGAACGGCTACACGCCCGCGATCACCGCTGCGGTGCAGGGGGCCGACATCGTCGTCATCGGCGGCATCTCCAACAAGCTGCCGTATCAGCTCGTGGTCCGCGCCGCGTTCTCCGAGCCGCAGCAGCTCAAAGGGGCGAAGATCGCGATCAGCCGGTTCGGCTCGTCGACCGACACCGCGGTGGAGTTCGCGCTGGCGCATGTCGGCCTGAAGCGCAGCGACGTCAACATCCTGCAGCTCGGCGGGGCGGCGACGCGCATGGCCGCCGCCATGAGCGGCCAGATCGACGGCACGGTCGAGCAATATCCGGTGACCGAGGAGCTCATGGAGCACGGCTATCGCGTGCTGGTCGACCTCACTGACATTGCCGGCGACTATCCGAATACGGCGTATGTCACCACGCGCGCATACCTGAAGGCGCATCCCGACCTGGTGAAGCGCTTCTTCATGGTCATGGCCACGGCCGTGCACGCGTATAAGACCGACCGCGAGGAGGCGATCCTGCTCACCCAAGAGTTCCTCGGCGTGAAGAACAGCGTTGCCGCCACCGCCGCCTATGAGGCGTACACGCAGAAGGTCTACCCGGACGACCTCCGGCCGTCGCTGAACGGCATCGCCCTGGTGCTCAAGGATCTTGAACGGCACGTGCCGGCGGCCGCATCGGTCAAGCCGGAGCAGCTTGTCGACACGAGCGCGCTGGACGCGCTTCACCGCGACGGCTTCTTCACAGCACTGGCGCGGGGCAATTGAGCGCCCGATGGCCGAAGCGCGCCGCGTGAAACTCGACGTCCGCCGCCTCACGCTGGAGCACGACAACGAGCGCACCGGGCGGGTGCTGCCGGTGCTGGACGATCTGAGCTTTCAGGTGTTCGAGGGCGAGCTCGTGTGCATCGTCGGCCCCAGCGGCTGCGGCAAGTCGACCTTGCTGAACGCCGTCGACGGCCTGATCGTGCCGACCGCGGGCCGCATCCTCGTCGACGGCCGCGACGTGACCGGGCCGGGGCCCGACCGCGCCGTGGTCTTCCAGCACGACTCCCTGTTTCCGTGGCGGACGGTGGCTCAGAACGTCGCCTATGGCCTGCAGATCCAGGGCCGGCTCGGGCGCCTGGAGATGCACGCGCGCACGCGGGCGATGATCGAGCTGGTCGGGCTCTCCGGCTTCGCCGACAATTATCCGCACGAGCTGTCGGGCGGCATGCGCCAGCGCGTCAATATCGCCCGGGCCCTGGTCACCGAGCCGCAGCTTCTCCTGCTGGACGAGCCGTTTGCGGCCCTCGATGCGCAGACGCGCGAGTTCATGCAGCTGGAGCTGCTGAAGATCCTCGGCCGCGCGCGCACCACGGCGCTGTTCGTCACCCACCAGATCAACGAAGCGATCTTCCTGTCGAGCCGCGTTATCGTGTTCTCGGCGCGGCCGGCGCGGATCAAGGAGATCATCGACGTCGACCTGCCGGCGGCGCGCACGCTCAAGCTGAAGCGGGACGCACGCTTCCTCGCCCTCGAGGAGCGCGTGTGGCGGCTGATCGAGGAGGAATCGGCGACGACCGGCATGACGGCCGCGGCGGAGCCATGAGCCAGGCGCTCGACCTGCCGCAGGAGAGGCCGGACGGGCCGGCGGCCGCGCCGCCGCGGCGCCGCCGCTCGGCGTGGACCGCGAACGAGAACTGGCTGCTCGGCGGCCTCAGCGTGCTCGCCTTCCTGCTGGCATGGGAGGCGGTGGTGGCGCTGGGCTGGGTCAATCCGCTGTTCACCAGCGCCCCCAGCCGCATCCTGCGCACCGCGGTTCTGATGTTCGCCGACGGCACCATCTATGGCGACCTCCGGATCAGCGGCTTCGAATTCCTGGTCGGCTACGGGCTGGCGATCGCGGTCGGCGTGCCGCTCGGCATCCTGATGGGCTGGTATCGCCGGATCAATGCGGCGCTCGATCCGTTCGTGTCGGCGCTGAACGCGACGCCGCGCATCGCGTTGCTGCCGCTGGTGATGATCTGGTTCGGCATCGGGCTGGGGTCGAAATTCGCCATCGTCTTTCTCGGCGCCATCTTCCCGATCCTGGTCAGCACCATCGCGGGCGTCCGCACGGTCGAGGCCGACTTCATCAAAGTGGCGCGCTCGTTTGGCGCCACCGACCGCCAGCTGTTCCTGACCGTGGTCGTGCCGTCCTCGGTGCCGATGCTGCTCACCGGCTTGCGGCTTGGCCTCGGCCATGGCCTCGTCGGCATTGTCGTCGGCGAGATGTACGCCGCCACCAGCGGCATCGGCTATCTGATCGGTGTCGCCGGTGCCCGCTTCCAGACCGACCGCGTCATGGTTGGCATCATCCTGATCGCCGGTGCCGGGATGGCGCTCACCGAGATGCTAAAGCTGATCGAGCGTCGGTTCGAGCGCTGGCGCCCCGGCCGGCGCGGATGACACCGGGCTAGCCGGCGACGGGCTCGCGGCCGATCAGCTCGAGCACCTGCTGCGGCTGCTCATAGGGCAGCATGTGCCCCGCGCGCGCGACGGAAGCGGTCTGCACGTTCCGGATGCCGGCGCGAAAGTCCTCGGCATAGCGGGCCGGGATGACGGCATCTTCCGCGCCGAATAGGACGAGCGTCGGGCACACGATCCGCGGCAGCCGGCGGCGCAAACCCCGATCCGGAATCGGCCAGACGAACTTCGTCACGGCGGTGAGGCTGCGGGCCAGGTTGATCATCTGGTCCGCGGCCGCCTTGGCGTCGGCCTCGCCGGCTGCCGGCTTGGCGAAGGCGTCGCGGGCCTTGGCGTCGTGCCACAGGATGTCGTCGAGCTGGGTATAGGCGATGGCGAAGATATCGGCGACCGGATAGGCCTCGTTCCACAGCCCGAACGGTGCGATCAGGATCAGCCGCTTCGGCCGTCGAGGGAAATGCGCGGCGATCTCCGCCGCGATCATGGCGCCGAACGAATGTCCGACCAGGGCGAAGTCGCGCAGCTTCAGCGCCTCGATCAGGTCGTCGTAATCGAGCGCCAGCTCGTGGATGTTGTCGATCTTCGACAGCTCATCGAGGTCGTTGAAGCCGGGTGCCACGGGGGCGACGACGCGGTAGCGCTTCTGCAGCGCCGCCAGCATCGGATCGGCGGGATCGACGCCGCGCAGGCCGTGCAGCCACAGCAGGTCCGGGCCGGCGCCGCCGGAAAAGACCTGCCAGCTACGGCCGTTCGGCAGGCGGAGCATCTCGCCGTTCATGCGACGTCTCCAGCGTGCGGGCGGCGCGTCGGCTCGGTGACCAGGGCCGATGGGGGTGTCGGCGCCAGGATGTCCTTCGGGAACCAGCGGTCTTCCCACTCGCTAAAGCGCGGCCGGAGCCGCGGGATGACCTCCTCGGCGAAGCGCCGCGTGTTGTAGAGCGTCACCTCCTTGCTCATGTTGCCGAAATGCAGCAGCACCATGAGGTGGCCGACATTGAGCTTGTCCGCCATGTCGTTGATGCGATCGGCGACCGTGGCCGGGCTGCCGGCGACGATGTAGCCGCGATTCATCAGGTCCTTCCACGTCAGTGTGGCGAGCTCGGCGCGTGCGCCGGCGCGCTTGGTGATGCGGGCGATCTGGCCCTCGATGCCCGCGCGCAAGGTCGCGACCGAGGTGTAGCCCGGCGGATTGACGAAGCCGGAATGCACGTGCAACGCGCGCTGGTAGAAGTAGAGCGCCGGCTCGGTATAGATCCGCTCGGCCTCGGCATCGCTGTCGGCGACCGCGATGAATTGCAGGAAGCCGGCGCGATACGGATTGTGCTCGACCTTGTGCCGGTCGGCCGCGCGCCAGAACCCATCCAGGATCTTCTGCGCCTCGAGGTAGCCGAAATACGAGAGGTTGGCGTACAGGAAGTCGTTCTCGAGGCAGAGATCCCAGGTTTCGACGCTGGCGCCGCCGGGGACCCAGACGGGCGGCCGCGGCTTCTGCACCGGGCGCGGCCAGACATTGACGTAGCGGAGCTGCGTGTACTTGCCGTTGAACGAGAACACGTCCGGCTCGGCCCAGGCGCGCAGGATCAGGGCGACGGCTTCCCGGTACTTCTCGCGCAACGTCGCCGGCGACTGGCCGTAGCAATAAGTCGTGTCCATCGGCGTACCGACGGGAAAGCCGGCGACGAGGCGTCCGCCGGACAGCACGTCCAGCATCGCCATTTCCTCGGCGACGCGGGTCGGCGGGTTGTAGAGCGCCACCGAGTTGCCCATCAGCACGAGCTTGACGCCGGAGGTCCGGCGCGCGAGGGCTGCGGCCATCAGGTTCGGCGACGGCATCATGCCGTAGGCGTTCTGGTGATGCTCGTTGACGCAGATGCCGTCGAACCCGACGCTCGCCGCGAATTCCAGCTCGTCCAGGTAGTCGTTGTAGGCGCGATGCCCGACCGCCGGGTCGAACAGCTTGGAGGACACATCCACCCAAACCGACCGGTTCTTCTCCCGGAAATCGGCGGGAAGGTCCGGGTACGGCATCAGGTGGAAGAAATGGAACTTCACGGCGACCTCGCGCGGGTGTTGGTGTGGGGATATCGGAACATGGTCAGTCGGCTCGCTCGGTTTCCTTCCAGGGGGCCAGGCGCCGCTCGAGAAACCGGATAAGTTCCGTGAGCGCCACGCCGAGGACCGCCAGCAGAATGATCACGACGAACAGCTTGTCGGTCGCAAACGCGTTCCCGTACGCGACAATGGCGCCGCCCAGGCCGACCACGGCGGTGAACATTTCCGCCACCACCATGCCGACCACCGCGCGGCCGACGGCGAGACGGATGCCGGTGGTGATGAACGGGAGCGACGCCGGAACGACGATCTTGGTGAAGATTTGCGCCTCACTGGCGCCCTCCGCCAGTGCCACCTCGACATGGCCGCGGCTGATGTTGCGGACACCGCTATACGTATTGACGATGATCGGAAAGAACGCGGCCAGGAAGATGATGACGATCTTGGAGAGCAGGCCGAGACCGAACCACAGGATGATGACCGGTATCAGCGCCACGTTCGGCGTCGAGTAAAGCGCGCTGATCTGGATGTCGAGAAGCTGGTCGACCAGCCGGTAACGCCCCATCAGGAGACCCGTGAGCGTACCCAGCACGATCGCAAGCCCGAGACCGATGGTAAGGCTGTGCATGCTCGCCAGGAACGCGGTCTGAAGCTCGCCGGTCGAGAGGAGGGCGGGCACGGCGGCGACGATAGCGCTCGGGTAGGACATGAAGACCGGATCGACGCTGCGTCCGTACCATTCCCACACGGCGAGGGTCACCGCCAGCGAGGCGAAGCGGACGAGATTCGGCCGCTCGCCGGCCAGTATGCTCCTGACCAGCCGCAGGCCGCCCGTATCCCTCATCGTCATGCGTCCGGCCGTATCGCTCATGTCACGCGTTCGCCGTCACGACATCCACCTCGTGGCGGAGCGCCTGGCGGATGGCGTGGCGCAGCTCGTCGAAGCGCGGCAGGGATTTGACGTCCACCTCGCTGCGGGGCCGCGGCAGGCCGGTCAGGACGTCCGCACTGATGCGGCCCGGCCGCGGCGTCATGACGACGACCCGGTCGCCCAGATAGATCGCCTCCTCGATGCTGTGGGTGACGAAGAGCACGGTGGTCTGCATCGTCGTCCAGATCTGCAGCAGCTCGTCTTGCAGGCGCTCGCGCGTCTGCATGTCGACGGCGGCGAAAGGCTCGTCCATCAGCAGGATCTTCGGATCCTTTGAGAACGCCCGTGCCAGCGCCACTCGCTGCTGCATGCCGCCGGAAATCTGATGCGGATAATGATGCTCGAACCCGGCGAGGCCGACGCGGCGGATATAATCGCGGCTGATCTCGCGACGCTCCCGGCGTCCCATGCCGCGGACCTCGAGCCCGAATTCGACGTTGCCGAGCACCGATCGCCACGGCAGCAGGCCGTAATTCTGGAACACGAGACTGCGATCGTTGCCCGGTCCCCTCACCGTGCGGCCCTGGATGGTGATGCTGCCCGAATCCGCCTCGGTCAGGCCGGCCACGATGCGAAGCAACGTCGTCTTGCCGCAGCCGCTGGCCCCCAGAAGACACACGAACTGGTTGGCTGGGACGCGCAAGCCGATGTCGTCGAGGACGTGAATGCGGCCGCTGGCGCCGTGGCTGGCGGGATACACCTTGGTGAGGTGAGCGATCTCGAGCATTGTCGCAGGGCTCGCGAACCTTCAGTTCGCCGCAGTCAGTCCCTTGGTGTAGTCGGTGACGACGAAATCGTCGTATTTGATCGGCTTCGTGAGGCCGGCATTCTGCACCAGCGCGTCGACGGTGTAGTCCCAGTCAGCCCGCTGCACGCCGCCGCGCGGGTCGAAGTACTGGTTCTTGGCGTAGGTCTGGATCACGTCGGCGATGTCGCTGGGCTCGATGTTCGGCAGCAGCTTCTGGCTGATCTTCGCCGCGTCGGCTGGGTTGTCCTGGGCCCATTTGACGCCGCGCGAGGTCGCCAGCGTGAAGGCGTTGAGGGCGGCGGGCTTGGTCCGGAGCGCCTCCTGGGTCACGATTTCCCACGAGTAGAGAAAGTTCGGCAGGTCCTTGAGCGCGTCGCCGACGGCGTGAAGCGACCCCGTCCTCAGCGCCCCGACCGCCTGGAGGCTGTTGAGGATCGTCGCATCCACGCGCTCGGCGCTGAGCGCCTGTAGGCGCGATGAACCGCTGCCGACCGACAGCCATTGCACCTTTTTGGAATCGGCGCCGGCCCGCTCGATCATCAGTTTCGCGACCGTGTGCGAAACGGCACCCAGCTGCGAGACGGCGAACGGGTGCCCTTCGAGGGACTTCAGGTTCGGAACCTTCTTGCTGGCGAGAACCAGAAAATCGAGCCGCGGCCCGAACGAGCTCAGGATCTTGAGCTTCGATCCGGCCGCCATCGCCTGCATGCCGGACCCGGCCCCCGCCCAGCCAACGTCGCCTTCGCCGGCCAGCAGGCCGCGCACGGTGGTCGTGTCGGCGACGATCGACTGGATCGCCACGTCGACGCCGGCGTCGCGATAGAACCCCTTCTCGAGCGCCCACCAGAAATAATGCGCATTCGGATCCGGCGGCGAGGTGGTGACCAGGAGATTGATCTTGCCGGCACTCGCCTGCGCCCGGACCGCCGGCGCCGCGAGGGGATTGAAGGCCGCCGCCGCACCGATTGTCGCCACGCTCGCTAGAAACTTGCGCCGTTTCATCCCGGCTCCTTCGGTGCCTCTGCGGCCGATTGTAGGGTGTTCGAAACGCCCGAATAGTTGGATGGCCCGTGATGAAAAGGCAAGCTGATTTGGGCGCGGTCCGCGTATGCGCGAATTCCCCTGGCGCGGCGCCTTCTGCTGCGTCCAGGTGGGCCGGCGGGCGGATCGGTCCGGGAGAGGGGACCCCGAGATTAAATGATGAACTCGCCCGTGGCGTCGGCTATCCTGCCGCCAGCGCACAATAAACGCGCCATCAGTCCAGGGAGTCCAGGGAGCACGCTCATGAGAACCGCCGTCGTTATTGCCTGTTTTGCGGCCTTTTTGGCCATGGGCTCGGCCCACGCCCAGCAGCCGATGATCATCAAATTCAGCCACGTCGTCTCGCCGGATGCGCCGAAAGGCAAGGCCGCGGTGAAGTTCAAGGAGCTCGCCGAGCAGTACACCAACGGCAAGGTGAAGGTGGAGGTCTATCCGAACTCGTCCCTGTACAAGGATAAGGAGGAGCTCGAGGCCCTGCAGCTCAACTCGGTGCAGCTGCTCGCCCCGTCGATCTCGAAATTCGGCCCGCTCGGCGTCAAGGAGTTCGACGTGTTCGACCTGCCGTTCCTGACCGCCGACGATGCGCGGGCACGGCAGATGTTCTCGAGCCCGATGATCGCCGATATGAACAAGAAGCTCGAAGCCAAGGGCGTGCTGCCGATCGCCTACTGGGACAACGGCACGCGCGTCTACACCTGCAACCGGGCGCTGAAGACGCCGGACGACTTCAAGGGCCTCAAGATGCGCATCCAGGGCTCGAAGGTGGAGGACGCGGTGGTGCGTGAGCTGGGCGCCATCCCCCAGGTGATGGCGTTCTCGGAGCTTTACCAGGCGCTGCAGACCGGGGTCGTCGATTGCCAGGACAATCCGCCCTCGAACGTGCTGACCCAAAGGCTCTATGAGGTGCAGAAATATCTGACCGTCTCCAACCACACGCGGCTGCTCTACGCGCTCGTCGCCAATGCCAAGTGGTGGAACACGCTACCGGCGGACGTGAAGCCGGGGCTGCAGCGCGCGGTGACGGAATCGAGCGAGTTCTTCGATACGACGGCGGCCAAGGACAATGCGGACGCGCTGGAGAGGATCAAGGCCACCGGCAAGACCGAGTTCATCTACCTGACGCCCGAGCAAAGGAAGGCCTGGATCACCAAGCTGATGCCGGTGCACAAGGAGATGGAGAGCCGGTTCCCGAAGGGATTCATCCAGAAAATCTACGACGCTTCCGGCTTCACGCCCCCCTCATCGTAATGGCGTTGGCTGAACAGATCGGACGGTCAGCCGCCCGAGGGCCGGCTGACCGTCAAGCTGCGACTGAGGGGTACGGCCGCATGCTGGACAAGTTTCTCGATCGGCTCGAGGAGTGGCTTATCGCCGCCCTTATCGCCGCCGCGACGGTCATCACCTTCGTCGCCGTGATCCACCGCTACGGGTCGAGCAACTCGGCGGTGCTGGCCGCGTGGGCGAAGGCGCATGGACTGCCCTGGCTGTACGACGTGGCCGACTGGGTTTACCTGCGTCTGACCTCGCTGAACGTCTCCTGGGCGCAGGAGCTCGCGACCTACATGTTCATCTGGATGGCCAAATTCGGCGCCGCGCTCGGCGTGCGCACCGGGATCCATGTCGGCGTCGACGTGCTGGTCAACCGCCTTGGCCCGGCGGCGCGCAAGCCGGTCATTCTTTTCGCGCTGCTGTGCGGGGCCCTGTTCACCGGCGTCATCGGCACGCTCGGCGCCGTATACGTGTATGAGCTCGACCCGGACCAGGAATCGCAGGAGCTCGAATGGCCGAGCTGGATGATCTATCTCTGCATCCCGCTGGGCTCGTATCTCATGTGCTTCCGCTTCCTTCAGGTGGCTTGGCGATTCCTCCGCACCGGCCACATCCCGCATCACGCGCACGCCGCCCAGCCCGAAGCTGAGCCGGCGGTCCATCCGGGCGCGGAGCTGATCCGATGACCGCCGCGGCCGCCGTTGCCGACCGTCGCCCGCGGGGAGGGGCCCTCACCGCGACCTTGATCATCGTCGTACCGGTCGCGCTTCTCCTCATTTGCCTGCTGGCGCGGCTCGACATCATCGAGCTGTCGCAGTCCTTCCGGGCGTCGCTGCTGTTCCTGCTGCTGCTCGCCTTGATGACCAGCGGCATGCCGATCTCGATCGCGCTCGGCCTGTCGGTGCTGGCCTACCTGTTCGTGCTGAGCAACGTCGATCCGAAGATGGTCGGGCTGAAGCTGTTCACCAGCCTCGACCGGTTCGAGATCATGGCGATCCCGTTCTTCATTCTCGCCGGCAACTTCCTCACCTCGGGCGGGGTGGCGCGCCGCATGATCGCGTTCGCCACCTCGATGGTCGGCCATTGGTATGGCGGCCTCGGCCTCGCCGGCGTGGTGGCCTGCGCGCTGTTTGCCGCGATTTCCGGATCATCGGTCGCGACCGTGGTCGGCATCGGCTCCATCATCCTACCGGCGATCGTGCAGCACGGCTATCCGCCGCGCTTCGGCGCCGGCGTGATCGCGACCTCGGGCGCCCTGGGCATCCTGTTCCCGCCGTCGATCAACCTCGTCATCTATGCGGTGGCGACCAGCGGCATGCAGCCGCGCGGGCCGACCGGCCAGATCGTGGACTCGGCGTCCGTCGGCCAGCTGTTCATCGCCGGGCTGGTGCCGGGCCTGGTGCTGGCCACCCTGCTCGGCATCACCACCTGGTATCGGGCGTGGCGTCATGACTATCCGCGGATGCGTCGGGCCAGCTGGCGCGAGCGCGGACGGGCCTTGCGCGAGAGCTTTTGGGGCCTGTTCCTGATCGTGCTGGTGCTCGGCGGGATCTATTCGGGCCTGTTCACGCCGACCGAGGCGGCGGCCGTGGCGGCGGTCTACGCCTTCGTCATCGCGGTGTTTATCTACAGGGAGCTCCCGATCCGGGACGTCCCGCGGGTGCTGCTGCGCGCCGCGGCGATGAGCGCCATGATCCTCTACATCATCACCAATGCCGCGGTGTTCTCGTGGCTGCTCACCTCCGAGCAGATTCCGCAGTCGATGGCGGAGTGGATGACGGCGCAGGGGTTCGGCGTCGTCGCGTTCCTGCTGGTCACGAACATCGTGCTGCTGGCGGCGGGCAATTTCATGGACCCGGCGGCGATCGTGCTGATCATGGCGCCGATCCTGTTCCCGATGGCGGCGGTGCTGGGCGTCCATCCGGTCCATCTCGGCATCCTGATGGCCGTCAACATGGAGGTCGGCCTCTGCCATCCGCCGGTCGGGCTCAACCTCTATGTCGCGGCCGGTATCACCAAGATGGGCATCACCGAGCTCACCATCGCCGTGCTGCCGTGGCTGGGCGTGATGCTGATCTTCCTGGTGATGATCACCTATATCCCGGAAATCTCGCTCTGGCTGCCGCGCGTGCTGGGGATGCTCTAATAGCCTTCGCGCCCTGGATCGTTTTGGCATAGGCGGGAAGCACACCCTGTTTCGTCATGCCCGCGAAAAGCGGGCATCCATCGCGCCGCTGAACCATGGATTCCCGCCGGGAGGGCTCCGTGACCTCCGTGTCTCCGCGGTGAATATCTTTTTTAGTTCACCTGCCGCTCCCTGAGGTGCGGGAAGCGCTCGGTCAGGAGCGAGCCTGGGTAGTAGGTCGGCTTGAACGCCGGGTGGGCGCGGATCGCGTCGTACCAGCGCTGAACCCGGGGCAGGTCCGTCCAGCCGCTGTCCTGGCCGAGATCGGCCATGCGCACGATCGCCGGCATGAGCGCCACGTCGGCCAGCGAGATCTGCCGGCCCAAGAGCCACGGCCCGCCGCTCTTTTCGATCTCCGCGTCCATGCGCTCATAGGTGCGGCGCAGGCGCTGCAGGGCGGTGTCCATCTCCTTTTGGGGGAAGCCGGTGCGGCCCATCGCCAGCATGAACTCCTTGCGCAGCGGCTTCGAATTCGCGAATGCGACGAACTCGTCCTCGCTCATCGCGGCGAAGCGCGGCAGGAAGGCGAGGTTGAAGGTGGGGACCCGCACCGCCGCCGCCGGCATTTCGTCGATGAAACGCATCAGTGCCCGCATATGCGCGCGATCGACCGCATCGTCGGGCGTGAAGCTCTCGGGTGCGGCGGCGACCTCGTCGAGATATTCGATGATCACCGATGAATCGGTCACGATCCCGCCGTCATGGTTGAGTGTGGGCACCACCCCATTGGGGTTTAGGGCCAGGTAGTCCGGCTTCAGCTGGTCGCCGGCGAGGAGGTCGAGCTTGACCTCATCGAAGGGGAGGCCCTTCGCGTTCAGCACGAAGCGGACGCGCTGGCTGCAGGTCGATTGCGGCGCGTTGTAGAGCGTGAAGGCCATGGCGTGTTCCTCCCTTTGTTTTTTCCCGTGCGGGTCAGGTTTCCAGCACGTGCACCCGGTCGGCGGCGTTGTCGAACAGCCGGATCATCCGGCCGCGCCAGGCGAACACCGGATCGTCGGGCTTTAGCAGCGGGAATCGGCTGACGCTGCGCGCCCACTGGAATGGCCCGAACGCGACGTGGTCGGCCCAGGCCGGCGAATCGCCGCTGAGATAGGGCGAGCGGGCGAGTACGGCGCGCAGCGGCTGCAGCGATTTCCGGAACTCCTCAACGCGGCTGTCCCGATCCCGGGTCACGTCCTCCAGCGTCATGCCGAAGCGCTTCTCCCGGCTCTGCCGGAAGTAGGCTTTGTCCTTCTCGTGGATGACGTTGAAGATGTCCGACAGGATCAGCCGGATGGCGCCGGCGCCAACCGCCGCCTGGGTCCAGGCGGTGACGAAATGCGCCAGCGCCCGGCCGATCTCGCCGCCGAACAGCGACGGCCGGTCCGGGTAGGCGTCTTCGAGGTATTCGGCGATCTTCCATTTATCGAACACGGTGCGCTCGCCGTCGACCAGTACCGGCACCAGGCCCTGGCCCGAAAACGCGATCGCGTCCTTTTCGGTGAACCGCCACGGCAGCGCCTCGAACGGCAGGCCCTTGTGTAGGAGCGCCATGCGCACCGGCCAGCAATTCGGGCTGAAGCGGCAGTCGTCGCGGGCACCCGCGAGGTCATAAAGTCGGATCATGCCTCGCCACGCGCCGGCATATTGCGTTCCACCGCGATGTCGATCCCGCGCAGCATCTGGTCCATGGGCGGCCGGCCCCAGGGGGCCGTCTGGATGGCCGAGAAGAACAGCGTGCGGTCCGGCTTGATCAGGAACAGCCCCGGCTCGGTGAATTCCGGCGGCTCGGCCTCGCGGATCGATCGCGAGATGAACAGGCCCCACGCGCGCGCCACGGCGATCGGCAGTTCATATCCGATACGCAGCGCCTTCAGGCCCCATTCGGCCTGCGCCGTCTCGGCACGCTGGCGGCTGTCCGAGCTCAGCGCCAGGACCTCGACCCCGCGCTCCTCGAACTCCGGCAGCTTGCTCTGGACCTGGCCGAGATAGGTCTGGCACACCGGGCAGTGAAGGCCGCGATAGACGACCAGCATCGTGAAGCGCCTCGGGGCGGCCTCCGCCAGCCGCCACCGCTCGCCATCGAGCGTCGCGAGCTGCAGATCCGGCACGGTCTGCCGCGGCTTCAACGTCATGACAGGGCCTCCTTCAGCGGTTGACGACGGCCGCCGTCTGGCCGAACAGGATCTTGCGCGACTGCTCGTCGTTGACCGACGGCGTGGTGTTGAGCGCCTTGCCCTTCTCGTAGGCGCGCACCGTGGCCGGGCGCGCCGCGATCGCCTCGAACCAGCGCTTCACGTGGGGGAAGTCGCTGAGCTTCTGGCCCTGGCGCTCATACGGGACCACCCACGGATAGGCCGCCATGTCGGCGATCGAATAGGCGCCGGCCAGGAACTCGCGGTCGGCCAACCGCTTGTTCATCACGCCGTAGAGCCGGTTGGTCTCCTTCACGTACCGGTCGATCGCGTAGGGCAGCTTCTCCGGCGCGTATTGCGAGAAATGGTGGTTCTGGCCCGCCATCGGCCCCAGGCCGCCCATCTGCCAGAACAGCCACTGCAGCACTTCGACCCGGCCATTCAGGTCGGACGGGATGAAGCGGCCGTATTTCTCGGCGAGATACAGCAGGATGGCGCCGGACTCGAACACCGAGATCGGGCCCTTGCCCGATTTCGGCGCGTGGTCGACCAGGGCCGGGATCCGGTTATTGGGCGAGATGCGCAGGAAGTCGGGCTGGAATTGCTCGCCCTTCCCGATATTGATCGGCTTGATCGTGTACGGAATGCCCGCCTCCTCGGCGAATATCAGAATTTTGTAGCCGTTCGGCGTTGTCCAGAAATAGATGTCGTTCATGTCGCTCATAGGGAGGTCCTTTCGATTTGAACCAATCAGTCCGTAATCTCGGGCGGGATCAGGCGTGGAGGCAGCGCAGCATGACCGCGGCGATGTCGTCCAGCGCGGCGCGGTCCGGATTGGCCTTGCCGAACAGGCGCAGGCCCTGCAGGCCGGCGGTGATGAAGCGGGCGAGCGCCGCCGGATCGGCGGCTGGCGACAGCTCGCCGCGGCGCTTGGCCTGGGCGAGAGCCTCGCGGAAGATTGCCTCGTTGCGCGCGAGGATGCGGCGCACGCGGACCAGCGCCTCGCGGTTGCCGCCGGCGAGCTCGGCCACGCAATTGCCGACGAAGCAGCCGCGCCGGCCGGGCCCGGCGACGATCTGGTCGATGAACTCGTCGAGGATTTTCCGCAAGGCCTTCCGGATCGGCCGGAGTGCCAGGGCCGCCATGAAGCGGGCCGCCCCGCGATCGGAGTAGAGGTCCAGCGACTGCAACAGAAGGTCGCGCTTGTCGCCGAACGCGGCGTAGAGGCTGGAGCGGCTGAGGCCGGTGGCCTCGCACAGATCGTCGAGCGAGGTCGCTTCATAGCCCCTGGCCCAGAACACTTGCATGGCGCGGTCGAGGGCCGTGTCGGGATCGAATTCGCGCGGGCGGGCCATGCATAGTTCTGTACCATACAGTCCAGAATGCCGCAAGGCGCAGGCCGGTGCCTAAGCGGCAGGCGCGGTAGACGCACGTCGTCATTGCAAGCGAAGCGGAGCAATCCAGAATCCCGATGGCTGGATCGCTTCGTCGCTCTGCTCCTCGCGATGACGCGAATCACTCCGCAGCAATGCGGCCGATGGCGTTCTTATTTCGTCGCGTCGCCGCTCTCGACGATGACGAGCTCGACCTCGCCGCCGCCGTCGAGGCGATGCGCCGCCGCGTCCTGGTAGGCCTGCGAATGAAAGCAGCCGACCGCCTCGTCGAAGGTCGGGAACTCGATCACCACGAAGCGGGTGAACAGCTTCGGGCCTTCAAGGATCTGGAACCGGCCGCCGCGGGCCAGCACCGTGCCGTGATGCGTCCGCATGATCTCAGGAATGCGATCGGTGTAGCGCTTGTATTTCTCGGCGTCGGTAATCCTGGACCGGGCGCACCAGTAAGCCGGCATGGTCGTCTCCTCCTTAGGACGTGACCCGCCGAGCATGGCAAAGCTGCCGCGTAAAAGAAACCGACCCCCGGCTTAGACGCCGCGCTTGTTGCCCCAGACGAACACGTGGAGCTGCGGCAGGATCGTCACGTCGAACCACCGGTCGCCCGCCGCCCTGTCGACCAGCCAGCGATAGCGGCGGCGCAGCTCGTCGCCGTTCGTTTCGTCCCGCCCAGCCCACTCCTCGGTCGTCCGTCCGGGGGCCGGGTTGCCGGCCTGGAGATAGGCCGCCAGGTGCGGGTAGCGGGCCGCGACCGACCGCGCAAACGCATAATCGGCGTCATCGAAGATCGTGATCTTGACGATGGTGCGCGGCGCGCTCGGACCCAAGGTCACGCACTCGTCGAGGGCCGCCAGATCGGTCGTCATCGCGGAGGACGGCGGCTTCGGGCTGAGGAACAGCCAGTCGAGCTCGCGAAACCACGGTTGCGGCAGGCTGCCCTGGGTTTCGGCTGAGAAGGCGTATCCCCTGTCTCGGCCCTGACGGATGAGCGGCGCCAGCGGCTGCAAGGCGGGATTGCCGCCGGAGAGCGAGACGGTGAGCGGCGCGCCGCCCGAGAGCGTCACGACCTTGGCGAGGATGTCGCCGGCACTCATCGGCCTCCATCCGCTCCGATGCTCGGGCAGGACCGCGTACAGCGTATCGCACCAGCTGCAGCGGAAATCGCAGCCGCCGGTGCGGACGAAGACGGTCGGACGGCCGATCAACGGCCCCTCGCCCTGGACCGTGGGCCCGAAGATCTCGCTGACCAGGATGCTGTCCTTCACGGCCGGTATTCGGCCCAGGTACGCGGCGTTTCGCTGACCCGCACCGCGGCGACTTCGGGCCAGCGCGGCTTGCACCAGTCATAGAGAAACCGGGCGATCCGCTCGGCCGTCGTCTGGTCGTGGCCCAGCGCGTCGTTGAGGTGACGGTGGTCGAGGGTTGCGTCGATGAAGTCCTTCAGCGGCGACAGCTCCCGGTAATCGCGGACGAACCCGGTGGCGTCGAGGGTCGCCGATTGCAGGATGAGCTCCACCTCGTAGTTGTGGCCGTGCAGGCCGCCGCAGGGATGACCCTCCGAGAGTCCGCCGATCCGATGCGACGCGGAGAACTGGAACCGCTTGGCGATGGTGAACATGCTCAGCCGTGGTTTCGGGCCCGGAATTCGCGGCACGCCTCGATCCAGTAGTCCGAGTCTTCATACTCGGTGGGATCGGCGACGCCGGCGAGGTGGAAGGCCTCGCGGCGCTCCACGCAGGTGCCGCAGCGGCCGCAATGCCGCACGCCGCCGCGGTAGCACGACCAGGTGTCTTCGAACGGCACACCCAGCCGCGCGCCGGTGCGCACGATATCCGCCTTGCTCATCTGCAGGAACGGCGTGCGCAGCGCGATCCTGGCCATCCCGTCGAGGGCGTGGCGCTGCATCGTCTCGAACGCGGCGGTGAAGCCCGGGCGGCAGTCCGGATAGATGAAATGATCGCCGCCATGGACCGCCGCCGCCACCGCGTCGGCCTTCTCGGCGGCCGCGATGCCGAACGCGATGCTCAACATGATGGCATTGCGGTTCGGCACCACCGTGGTGCGCATGGTCTCCTCGGCGTAATGGCCGTCCGGAACCGCCGTGTCGTCGGTCAAATCCGTCTCGATGAGGGCCGAGCCGGTCAGCCGCCGCCCCACCGCCGCGATGTCGATCACGTCGTGCGGCACCGACAGGTGTTTGGCGCAGCGCCTTGCGTAGTCGAGCTCGGTGCGGTGGCGCTGGCCGTAGTCGAAGGACACGAGGCGCGCCAGCGCGCGCTCGGCGGACACTTGATGGGCGAGGGTGACGGAATCCAATCCGCCGGAACAGACGACGACCGTCTTCACGGGAGGCTCCTTGTTTTGGCCGGGTAGGCTGCGACCGGATCGGCCCGCTTCACATCAGAAGCCGCCGACGGGCAAGGAATAGGCCCATTGCCGCGGCCGGACAAGGGGGTCCTGCGCGCAAAAAGCCCCACTTTATTCGGCCCGGTATTGGTGTATTTTACGGCCTTCCTTTCAGTCGCCCACAGGACCTTTTCCATGAAATACGTCATCACGCCGCCGCAACAGGCCACGATCCCGGTCGTCGGCACCGACGCCGTCTTCCCGGTGCGCCGCATATGGTGCGTCGGCCGCAACTACGCCGATCACGCCCGCGAGATGGGGCACGATCCGAACCGCGAGCCGCCGTTCTTCTTCCAGAAGCCCACCGACGCCATCGTCGCCGCCAACGCGGCGATCGCCTATCCGCCGATGACCAAGGATCTGCATCACGAGATCGAGCTCGTCGTGGCGCTGGGTACGGGCGGGGTGAACATCCCGGTCGGCAAGGCGCTCGACCACGTGTTCGGCTACGCCGTCGGCCTCGACATGACCCGCCGCGACCTGCAGACCGACGCCAAGAAGCTGCAGCGCCCGTGGGAAATGGGGAAGAGCTTCGATGAATCCTGCCCGGTGTCGGCGCTCCAGCCGGCGGCCAAGATCGGCCATCCGGCCAAGGGCGCCATCTGGGTCAAGGTCAACGGCCAGATCAAGCAGCAGGGCGATCTCAACCAGCAGATCTGGCGGGTCGAGGAGACTATCGCCTATCTGTCGACCTACGTGACCCTGGCGCCCGGCGACATCATCCTGAACGGCACGCCCGCCGGGGTCGGCCCGTGCAAGGCGGGCGACCGCCTCGACGGCCATATCGACGGGGTCGGCGACCTCAGCGTCACCTACACCGCCGCGAAGCCCGCCGCCCAAGCCGCGGAATAGCGAACAAAAAGACCCGCAATCGGCGAGCCGGCCCGGGCAGGACCCCGGGCCGGCTCTTTTTTTGTCTGCCTTCGGTTCTCCTTGAACGCGCCACAATCGCGCCAATCTCGGATGCGACCGTCCGAATCTTGGCTCATGTCGGGGAGGCTGTCGCATGGTCCGTTTTCATCAAAAGTACGTCGTTGGCGTCGTCGCCGTCCTGCTCGTCGCCGGTTGTTCCACCGGTGATGAAACCTCCTCTGGAAGCGGCGGTCGAGGCGGGCAAAACTCCGAGAGTTCGCGCACGTCTCTGGACACCTCTTCGCTAAGTGGCGAGATGCGGTCGCGTCTGGAGGAGATCGGCGACCGGGTCTACTTCGAAAACGATAAGGCCGACCTGACTCCTGATGGGCGCGCGCTTGTCCAAAAATGGGCAAGTTGGTTGACGCAGTATCCCGGCGCGAAGGTGACGATCGAGGGTCACTGCGATGAGCGCGGAACACGCGAATACAACTTGGCCCTCGGCGAGCGCCGTGCCGGAGCGGCCAAGGCATATCTCGTCCTCATCGGCGCGGATGAGCGGCGTGTCTCGGTCGTGAGCTACGGCAAGGAGCGTCCTGCGGAGCTCGGCTCCAATGAACAGGCATGGGCGAAGAACCGTCGCGCCGTCATGGTCGTCGAGTGAGGCGCCGACGCGTCTCGGGATGACGTATCGCCGCGGGCGGCGGGAGGCGGCCGACCGCGCGCGCATCGAGGCGCTCCGGCGCGGCGAGGATCTGCACCAGACGGGCTGATCAGCGCGCTGTACGGACCCGCCGGCCCGCGCCTTCAGCGCTTCCCAAAGGTCCAGACCTCCATGGCGTCATCTCTGCCGCGAAGGTATTGAGGGCCGCGACACTCGAAATCGCTCACGCCGTCGCCGGTCACCAGGCCTTCGGCCTGTAGCTGCGCGATGAACGCGTCGCTCGCCACGATGTTGGAGTTGAACGGTCGGTTCAACCGCTCGAGGCGGCTTGCGACATTCACCGTATCGCCGATCGTCGCAAACTCGAGACGCCGGTCGTCGCCAAGATTGCCGAGAAGGACGGGGCCGTAGTGGAGGCCGATCGCAAGCTCAATCGGGGCGTCGCCGTCAACGGCACGCTCTTCATTCCACTCCTGGATCGAGCGAAGCATGTTGCGGGCGCAGTCAAGCGCCCGATTGGCATCGGAGCCGCTGGAGGTCAGCGTTCCGAAGGTCGCCATCACCGCATCCCCGATATACTTGTCGAGCGTGCCCTCGAGGCTGAACACCTCTTGGGCCATTCGACTGAAGAATTCCCGAAGCAGGGCGAACACGCTGGCCGGAGACTGGGCATAACAGAGCTGCGTGAATCCGATGATGTCGGCAAAAAGCACGGCCAGTGTCTGCTCGCGGGGTGGGCCGAACGGCTCGTTCGCCTCGGCCAGCAGGTCGACCATGTTTGGCGGCACGTAGCGGGCAAGGTTGGCGCGAGCCCGCTGCGCGGCATCGCGCTGCTGCCGCAGCTCGCGTTGCAGTTGGAGGTCGGCGAGCGCCTTGCGGATCGTGAGCTCGAGGTCGGAGAAGTCGATCGGCTTCGTGACGAAGTCGCAGGCCCCCCGCCGCATCGCGGTCCGGATGTTGGCCATGTCTCCATACGCGGAGACGACCACCACCTTCAGGTTGGGATGCGCGCTGGTCAGCTCGCCCAAGAGCGTCAGCCCGTCCATCCGGGGCATGTTGATGTCGCTCAGCACGAGATCTATATGGGGCTGCTCGTCCAGCACCCTGAGCGCGTCGGAGCCGTCGCGGGCGAAGCGGAAATCGAACTCGCGGACGGCGCCGTTTCTCTCGAAGCGCTGCCGGATCAGAAATTCGAGATCCGGCTCGTCGTCCACGACCAGGATGTTTGCAATGCTCATGCTGGCACGCCGCCCGGCTGCGTCAGGTTGCGGAGGAGGGGACATACTGCTGAAACAGGTCGGGGAGGTCGGTCTCGCCGCCGACGATGGGAAGCATGACGGTCATTGCGCCACCTGGGCAGAACGCATCCCGACGGTCATCGCACGGGCAATGGGCAGCCCAATACTGAATTCGGTGAATTCGCCCGGCTCGCTGGTGACGGCCATGGTGCCGCGATGCCGGTGCACGACAATTTCGTAGCTGAGCGATAACCCCAGCCCGGTTCCTTCACCGGCCGGCTTCGTGGTGAAGAAAGGATTGAAGATCTTGTCGACGATTTCGGGTGGGATCCCGCCGCCATTGTCGCGGACTCGAAGCTCGATCTGTCCGCCAGCCCGTCTTGTGACGACCCGGACGGTGGGCCGGTAGCCGTCGCCGGCCGTCCGGCGACGCTGCTCGGTCGCGTAGAACGCATTGTTGAGGAGATTGACCAGGACCCGGGTGATCTCCTGCGGCACGATGTCGACCTTGCCGGCTTCTGCGTCGAAATCGCGATCGAGCGTGACGTTGAATCCGGCATTGAGCGCGCGCGCGCCGTGGAATGCGAGGTTGAGACTTTCGTCGACAAGCGTGTTGACCTCAACCGTGGCGAACTGGCCGGAATCGCCTCGCGAGTGGAGCAACATGCTCTTCACGATATTGTCGGCGCGCCGGCCATGGCCGGCGATCTTGCCGAGATTGGTGGCGAGCGTTGCCGTCAGTTTGACGAGTTTCTCCTGCCGGGTCCCGTCCGCGTCTTCGGTCGCTGGTTCCATCAGGCGCTTGAGGTCCTCAAGAAGGAGGACCGAGATGTCGGAGAAATTGATGATGAAGTTCAACGGGTTCTTGATCTCGTGCGCGACGCCCGCGGTCAACTGGCCGAGGGAAGCCATCTTCTCCGCCTGGATGAGGTTCCGCTGCGTGTGCCTGAGCTCCTGGAGCGCCCGCTCGGCCTCGTCCTTCGCGATCCGCAGCGCGTCTTCTCCGCGCTTGCGGTCAGTGATGTCGTAGAGGCCCAGCAGCGTGGCCGGCACCTGGTCCGCGGCGATGTCCTCGCCGGCGATCGAGCAGCACAAGATCGTGCCGTCGCGCGTCCGTATTTGCGCGTCGTAACGGTCGATCCGCCGGGTGCCGACGCGGCGGGCGAAGAGGTGGGCGCGGGCAGCGGGGTCGACAAAGAACCCGAGGAGCGAAATCGCCGGCAGATCCGGACCGGCAATCCCCAATGTCTCCATCGCCGCACGGTTCGCCCGGACGATCCGGTCGGTGTCGAGCCGTGCCAGGACCAGCGGAACGGGCGACGCGTCGAACACGCGCTGAAGCTGCTCGCTTGCCGCGGCGTGCACTCGGGCCGCCGCCTCGGCATTCTCCTTTGCGATGCGCGCGCGCTCGTGCGCGGCGGTCAGCGCCACCGTCTCGACCATGGTCCGCCGGAAGACCTCGAGCGCGCGCGCCATTTTGCCGATCTCGTCGGGGCGCTGCTGGTGGGGGATCTGCGCCGGAGCGCCTCCCTCCGCCACGTCGGACATCGAGGCCGTGATCTCGGTTAACGGCCGGGTCACGTGACGCAGCGTGAGGACAAGCGCGCCGCCGACCACGACAATGCTCGTCATGGCAAGAATTGCGATCACCGTTGCCAGGCGCCGCCAGAATGCCGTGCGTTGCGGCGCCTCGTCCAAGGCAACGGAAAGCCCCATCCGGCTGGCACCTTCGATTGAGGCGTCGAGCCCGACCGGCGTGATCGACGTGCCCATAGCTTGCAGCCGTGGCGAATCGACGGTGGCGATGATCGGCCTGCCGTCGTACGCGACAATGATGTCTGCCCCTGTCCGCTGCTTGATGCCCGCGAGAAGGCGATTATCGACGATGAATCCGGCGACCGCGAAGCCGCCAAGGCGCGGGTTGATCGTCCGGATCGGCTCGGCACCCAGGAGGAGAAGACGTCCCTCATAGGGCAGGACGGCGGCGTGCCTCCGGCCGGACGGCGGTCCGACGGCGGCACTGAGCCATGGGTGGAGCTCATCCGCGGACCCGAACCGTCCCGGCGCGTCACCGCGGGCGACCACGTGGAGATCGCGGTCGTAGACGGTCAGGAAATTGAGCTCGGTGAACCTTGTGTACGGCTCGACGATCTGCGCGACGACGCCCTGGGCGCGCGCGCCGAGCGCGTCCTCGAGGTCGGGCATCTTCGCGATCAGCTGTGCGATGTTGTCGGCCTGCTGGAGCTTATCGAGAAAGCCGTTGCGGACCGCGTTCACTCTCTCCGCGGCCTCGGCGCGGTTCCGCGAGACGAAATCATTGTATGTGCTGATGAAGATGAAGCCGATGATGGCGATTAGCAGCGCAGCACCCCCGATCACCGGGAGCAGAAGCTTGAGCCGAAGCGACGGCTGGAGCGCGCCCGCCCAGGGCGCCCAACCCAAGCGAATCCCGGACCCCATGCGGAGGCTTCCCACGGCCGCTCCTCAATCGGATGTTTTGGGCGAGATCCTGCGTATCACGTCGTAGAAGCTCTCCGGCCGCTCGACATAGCCTGCCGTGGGCAACCCCTTCAGGACCTCGTCGTCGACCTTGAGGAGGGCCGCCTTGATCGCCTCACGGGCTGTGTCCGGGAGTGACGGGTGAGTCGCGATCAGGAGATTGGGGATGGCGGCCTGAAAGATGACCTTGAAGACGTCCCCGTGCTTCGGAACAGCCTGGTTGAAATTGAAGTCCCACGTGGCGGCCGCATCCACGCTGCCCGCCACAAGCGCGTCC
>DASWFO010000253.1:0-14103 GCA_036394195.1 Alphaproteobacteria bacterium
CGAGCGAAAGGTCGAGGACGCCGCGTT
This sequence comes from Alphaproteobacteria bacterium, assembly GCA_036394195.1. Taxonomy (GTDB): domain Bacteria; phylum Pseudomonadota; class Alphaproteobacteria; order CACIAM-22H2; family CACIAM-22H2; genus DATJPD01. Next base: position 28 of record DASWFO010000253.1, read on the forward strand.
GGGGCTGCTCTGGGATCCTGTGGCGGTACGCTTCGCGTTTCAGGCGGGTGAAGGTGCGCGGCTGCCAATGCGGATCGGCGGCAAGGTTGGTCCGCGCTCCGGCCTTCCGATCGATGCGGAGGTGACGGTGACGAAACTCGCCGAGAATGCTGCCCAGCGCTTCTCCGGCGCCTCCATCGCCTTGGGCGACTGCGCCGCCTTGCGGATCGGCGGGATCGACGTCGTGGTCAACTCACGACGCACGCAGGCGCGCTCGCCTGATCTGTTCACCAATCTGGGTATCGATCCAAGAACGAGGAAGATCCTGGTCGTGAAATCAACGAACCACTTCTACGCCGCCTTCGCCCCGATCGCGAAGGAGGTGCTGTACGTCGAAGCGGACGGACCCCTGCCGCGTGACTACACCAAGGTGCCGTATAGCCGCCTGACGCGTCCGATGTGGCCGCTTCACGCCGATCCGCTGGGCTTGGGCCGATAGTAGCCGTCGTCTGCTCAGCTGACCTTAAGGGACATGGCCGGATTCCCTCAGCAGCAGATAATTCACGTTCACTGTCAATGATATATCCGCTGGCACGAATATACCCGAGTCGGTATCAGACCCCCGAACTCGGCCTAACAACGTTCGCCCGGAGAGGCGGTGTTGGCCCGGCTCTTGCTACAGGTGGTTTCTGCTACAGTGTTGCTACACGTGGTCGGCAGGAAAGAGGAGGTCATCATGTCCATCGTCAAGCCTGCCGCCGTCATCGGCCCAATCCTGATCGGGACAGTCCTGGGGCTCACACTGCCGGCGACGGCCCAGGAGTTGGACGGTACGCTGAAGAAGATCAAGGAGTCGGGCACGATCACGCTCGGCCACCGCGAATCCTCGATACCGTTCTCGTATTACGACGACAATCAGCACGTCATCGGCTTCGCCATGGACATCTGCGCGAAGGTCGTCGAGGCGATCAAGACCGAGCTCAAGCTCGACAAGCTCGAGGTCAAGCTCAACCCGGTCATCCCCTCAACCCGGATTCCGCTGATTGCCAACGGCACCGTCGACCTGGAGTGCGGCTCGACGACCAACAATCCCGATCGCCAGAAGCAGGTGGCGTTCACCAACACCCACTTCCTGACGGCGACCCGATTCGTGTCGAAGACGGCGAACAAGCTCGTCAAGATCGACGACCTCAAGGGCAAGACCGTGGTCTCGACGGCCGGCTCCAGCAACATCGTGCAGCTGAACGACGTCAACACCGCGCGAAAGCTGGGGATCAACATCCTGGCGGCGAAAGATCACGGCGACGCCTTCCTGATGGTCGAGACCGATCGCGCGGTGGCGTTCGTGATGGACGACATCCTGCTCGCGAGCTTCGTCGCCGGTTCGAAGACGCCGGACGCCTACGTCATCTCGGACGAGACCTTCTCGCTGCCCGAGCCCTACGGCATCGTGCTCCGACGCAACGACGCGGCGTTCAAGGCGGTGGTCGATCGCGCGACGGCACTGCTCTATCAGAGCCCGGAGATCGTCACGATCTATGACCGCTGGTTCATGAGCCCGATCCCGCCCAAGGGCCTGAACCTCCACCTGCCGCTCGACGGGGCCCTGAAGAACGCCTTCGCCCATCCGACCGACAACGGCGACCCGACCGCCTACTGAGAGTCAGCGCGCGCGGACGGTCTCCGCGGATGGACTACAACTGGAACTGGGCCATCCTGTGGCAGCCCTCGCCGGAGGGACACGGCACCTATCTTGCCACGCTCCTGTTCGGGCTCGGCTGGACGGTGGTGACCGCGCTGGGCGCCTGGCTCCTAGCCTTCATTTTCGGCGTCACCGTCGGGGTCATGCGAACGCTGCCGGCGGGTTGGGCGCAGCGCATCGGCGCCGGCTATGTCGAGCTGTTCCGCAACATTCCGCTGCTGGTCCAGCTCTTCCTGTGGTTCTTCGTCCTTCCCGAGCTGCTGCCGCAGAGTGCGGGCACCTGGCTGAAGCAACTGCCTCAGGGCTCGCTCTATACCGCGATGATCGGCATCGGCTTCTACATCTCGGCCCGTGTCGCCGAGCAGGTGCGGTCCGGCATCGGTGCCCTCCCGCGCGGCCAGCGCCTCGCCGGGCAGGCGCTGGGGCTCAGCCTGCCCCAGACCTATCGCTATGTGCTGTTGCCGATGGCCCTGCGGATCGTCCTGCCGCCGCTGACCTCCGAGTTCCTCAGCACCGTCAAGAACACGTCGGTGGCCCTCACCATCGGGCTTGTCGAGCTGACCTCGCGCGCGCGGGCCATGCAGGAGTTCTCATTCCAGGTCTTCGAGGCGTTCAGCACGGCGACGCTGCTCTATCTGGCGCTCAATTTCCTGATCGTCGCTGCCATGCGCCAGCTGGAGCGGCGCGTCGCCGTGCCCGGCTTCGTTGCCCAAACGGCCCGGTAAGGCGCCATCGATGTTCGCGAATTTCGATTTCGACGTGATCTGGCGCTCGCTGCCTTATCTGTTCCGCGACGGAATGACCTTCACCCTCAGCCTCACCGCGCTGGCAACGGCGGGCGGTCTGGTGCTCGGCACGTTGTTCGCGATGCTGCGGCTGTCCGCGTTCACGCCGCTGGCCAAGATGATCGCCGGCTACGTCAATTTGATCCGCTCGCTGCCGCTGGTGCTGGTGATCTTCTGGTTCTACTTTCTAATCCCTTATGTCGGGCAGTGGGTGCTCGGCACGGCCCGACCGATTCCCATCGGCGCATTTCCGTCCGTGGCGATCACCTTCACCCTGTTCGAGGCGGCCTATTTCGCCGAGATCATGCGCGCCGGCATCCAGTCGATTCCGCGCGGCCAGGTGGCGGCCGGCTATGCGCTGGGCCTGACCTATTGGCAGGTCATGGGATCGGTCGTCCTGCCGCAAGCCGTCCGCAACATGCTGCCGGTGTTGTTCACCCAGACCATCGTCCTGTTCCAGGACACCTCGCTCGTCTATGTCGTCTCGCTGCCGGATTTCCTGGGCGCCGCGTCCAAGGTCGCGCAGCGCGACGGCCGGCTGGTCGAGATGTACCTGTTCGCCGCCGTCATCTACTTTGTCGTGTCGTATGGCGCCTCCCGGCTCGTCCGGCGGCTCGAAGCGCGCGTCGCGATCGCGAGCTGAGCATGAGCCGTCCGATGATCGAGATCCGCGACGTGAGCAAATGGTACGCCCAGTTCCATGTCCTGAAGCGCTGCTCGACGGCGGTCGGCCAGGGCGAGGTGGTGGTGGTTTGCGGACCGTCGGGCTCCGGCAAGTCGACCCTGATCCAGTGCGTGAACGGGCTCGAGCCGTTCCAGGAGGGTGAGATCCGGGTTGACGGGATCTCCGTCGGGGCGCCCGGCACCGACCTGCCGAAGCTGCGGGCGCGGGTCGGCATGGTGTTCCAGCATTTCGAGCTGTTTCCGCATCTCCGCATCCGCGAGAACCTGTGTCTCGCCCAAGAGAAGGTCCTGAAGCGCAGCCGCGATGCGGCGATGGCCAAGGCCGCGGCGCTGCTCGAGCGGGTGGGGCTGCGCGAGCAGGTCGATAAATATCCCGGTCAGCTCTCGGGCGGGCAGCAGCAACGGGTGGCGATCGCACGGGCACTGGCGATGGATCCGATCGCCATGCTGTTCGACGAGCCGACCTCCGCCCTCGATCCCGAGATGATCAAGGAGGTGCTCGACGTGATGGTGGCCCTGGCGCAGGACGGCATGACCATGATGGTGGTGACCCACGAGATGGGCTTTGCCCGCAAGGTCGCCGACCGCGTCGTCTTCATGGACCGCGGCGAAATCGTCGAAGATGCGGGCAAGGACGCGTTCTTCGGCAGCCCGCGCAGCGACCGGGCGCAACTCTTCCTGTCGAAGATCCTGGCGCACTGACGCGCACTGGGCCGCAGAGAAGGCTGAAAGAGGGGGTTGGTTCTGCTGCCGCCCGCTCTATCGGCCGTCACGGCCTCGCCCTTCGAGACGCCCTCATCCTGAGCCGCGGGCCTCGCCCTTCGAGACGCTTCGCGCCTCAGGGTGAGGCCGAGACGAGCGCGTCGAGGCGGTCGGCCAGACGGTTGAGCTCCCACTCGCGAGCGAGGGCGGACGCCGTTGCCCAGGTTGGCGCCTGGTCTTGCAGAGAGGGCAGAGGCGCGGACTTGTCCATGGTCGCGATCCCGCGGTAGAGACGCAGCTCGTCCGCCTGAGCCGCGAACCGGCCGTCAGCCAGCGCGGCCTCGAGGGTTCCGTATTTGTGCAGAAGGCTCGCGGCACCCTTCGGGCCGACACCCTTGGCACCGGGCAGCTTGTCCGAAGGGTCGCCGCGCAGCGCGATGAAGTCGGGCACCTGCTTGGGCTCGACACCGTATCGCTGGCGTACTTCCGCGGGCCCGATGCGTGCCATTTCGCCGGCGCGCACGGGCTGGAGGATCGTCGTCGACTGCGAGGCCAGCTGAAAAGCATCGCGGTCGCCGGTCGCCACGATCGCCGTCCCCCCGCGTTGCTCCTCCTCGGCGACGGCGGCCGCGAGGAAGTCGTCGGCCTCGTAGCCGGCCGACTTCGCACAGGCAAATCCGCACGCCGCCACGAACTGCGGCAGGACATCAAGCTGGTCGCACAGCTCGGCGTCGAATTGACGTCCGCTTTGGTAGGCCTCGAACGCCCGATGACGATAGGTCGGCGCGTCGAGCGTATCCCAACCGACCAGCACGGCCCGAGGTCGCTCGCTCTCATAGAGTCGCAGGAGGGAATTTGCGAAGCCGACGATGGCGCCGCCACCCCTGTTGCCCCGCCGGCGGATCGACTTGGGGAGTCCGTGATAGGCGCGATGCGCAAACGAGTCACCGTCGATGACGAGCAGCGGCCGACTCACAACGGCCCGCCTGCCACCGCGCGGCTGACTGAAGGCGATCGCCTCGATTGCACCCTATCGCGCCGCCGTCGGATGCGGGTGCTCGAGGAAGAAGCGGAGCATCTCCCGCGCGGCGTCCGGCCCTCGTGGATCGGTGTATGAGCCGGCGGGGCTGCCGCCCGACCAGGCATGACCCGCTCCGTGGATAACCCACTGCTCGAGGATCGCTTCCCCGCTTGCGGCGGCGAAGGAGGTGCGGCTGTAGGCATGGCCGCCGGGAACTCTACCTTGCTCCACCTGTTTGTGCACACCCGTGGTGGAGGTCGCACTTGCCTGCGCAATGACCTGATCGCCGTTGCGCGGGTGCACCGTGCTGTCCTGATCCCCATGGAACACGATGGTCGGAACGATCCGCCGGGCGTCCTCGGTCTTGGATACGCCGCGAGAGCGGTCCACGGCGCCGACATCGCCGTGCCGCATCGCCTCCAAGGCTGAGGGCAAGTCCCGGGCAGCCCCGCAGGCGAGCCCGGAATGCACGCCGATGGCGGCGTAGAGGTCGGGGTACGCCACGCCCATGATGGCCGCCGCCGCTGCACCAGCCGAGAGCCCGGCGACATAGACGCGTCGCGGGTCGACCGAATAGTCGCGCATCACCTGACGGGTGATCCCGGCGATCAACGAGGGCTCGCCTTGATCGCGCTGCTGGTCGCCCGGGCTGAACCAGTTCCAGCATTTCGAGACGTTGGCGGAGGCGGCTTGCGCAGGATAGGCGACGAAGCAGGTGTGCTCTTCGGCCAGCGTGTTCATGCGCGTGCCGGCCGCGAAGTCGTCAGGCGACTGCTTGCAGCCATGCAGCATGACGATCAAGGGGAGTGTCTGGCCATGATAGCCACTGGGGACGTAGAGCTTGTAGGCACGGCGTCCGGCGCCATTGCTGAAGGCTCTCGTCACAAACTCGCCGCCGCCGTCCGGTACGACATCGGGCACGGGCTCGGCAGACCGCCTCGCCCACTCGCCCATCGCCGAGCCGATCCGATTGACCCGATCGAGGAAGCTGCGGAGCGCCCCGCGCGTCGGCGGCCCGGCCGTTTCTCCGGGGATGTCAGCCACCTCGATCGTTTCGGGCGCGGCATCGATCGTGCGCGACGTGCGTCCGACAGGCACGCCGCTGGTGTCGCCGGTGAGACCGGACCCGTTCTTCAGCGCCGTCTCGCCGCGAAGCGCGCGTTGCAGGAGCGCGCTTGCTTCGGCGAGACGGCCGGCGCGGGTGAGGCGGGTTGCCTCGAGCATTTCGCGGTACATCATGTCGTTCATGTCGGAGCTTTCGGTATGGAAGGCAGGGCACGCGTCGCGTGGAGAACCTGATCCGTCTCCCGGTTGGAATGTTGATCGTCGACTGTGAAGGCAGCGGCCATGCCGGGCGTCGCGTCAGTCACGCGAGCGAAGGCGCGGCCGCGAGCGGTTATCGGATCCTGTCGGCGAGAGCGGCCTTGACCGCCGGGTTGGCATGCAACGCTCCGAGCACGACGATCGAAGCGATCGTCGCGCGGGCAAGCTCTGGCGTGACATCCTGGGCAATGCTGGCCAAGCCCAGCACGTGGATGTGGAGTATCTGCCCGGCGACACGCGCGGCTTCCAGATCTTCACGGCTGTAATGTCGCAGACCGAGGTCCAGGCTCTTTCGAGCCACCGCCTGCTTGACCACGTCGGCATGCCGGTCGAGTTGGTTGCGGATTGCGGTACGGATGAAGTCGGTCCGGTTCGAGTAGAACCCGTCCTGCACCATCAGGTCGATGTGGCCGAGGTCGACATAGCCGAGATTGATCGTAATTTTCTCGCTGTCGCTGCCCTTGGGCCGCAGATCATGTACAGTGCTGACCATCTTCTATCCTTCCAGAGACCATCCGGATGGATGGTATATGGAAGGGGGACCCCCGTCTGTCAAGGTCAGGCGGGAGGGGCGACTATACGCCGGTCCCGGGCACGGGCCGGGACCTCCGGCGCTCGCGGGGAAATCGTCGAAGATGCGGGCAAGGACGCGTTCTTCGGCAGCGCGCGCAGCGGGACCGTCACCCTCCCATCGCTTTGCGATGGGCCCTGTTTACGAGTCGCCCTCTCGCGTCCGCTGGCGCCTCCGCGCCAGTGGAGCGGCCTCTCCCGCCCAATTCCGTGCCAAGGGGCGATGCCCCTTGCGAACCCGGGCGGGCGAGGGGCTTATTTGCAGGGCGACTTGATCCGTCCTGGATTGGCGTAGACGGTGACGCTGTCCGACCGCGCCAGCGCGACCAGGGTTATTCCCGTGCGCTCGGCGATGCGGAGCGCCATCGTCGTCGGCGCCGAGATCGCGACGAGAATCGGAATGCCGATGGTCGCCGCCTTCTGGACCATCTCGAAGCTGCAGCGGCTGGTGATCACCGTGAAGCCGGCCTCCGGGTCCGTGTGACTTCGCGCCAGGGCGCCGATCAGCTTGTCGAGGGCGTTGTGGCGGCCGACGTCTTCGCGGGCGAACGCGATCTCGCCCGCCGGGGTTGCCCACGCCGCCGCATGGACGGCCCCGGTCTCCTGGTTCGCCACCTGCCAGGCCGGCAGCGCATCGAGTGCGTGATGAATGGCGCCGATCCCGACGTCGATACCGCGCCCGACGCGCGGGAGAAGGCGGGCGACCTGAGTGAGGTCGTCGACGCCGCAGAGGCCGCAGCCGGTCCGGCCCGTCATGTTGCGTCGCCGCGTCTGAAGCGCTGCGAAGCGCTCCGGCGGGATCGTGATGTCGACCCGGATGCCGGTCTCGCCCTCCTCGACCCGGAGGTCCAAGAGCTCGTCGGGACGAGCCAGAATGCCCTCGCTGATGCTGAAGCCGACGGCGAAGTCGGCGAGGTCGGAGGGCGTCGTCATCATGACGACGTGGGAAAGGCCGTTGTAGGCCAGAGCCACCGGCACCTCGGCGGCGATGGCGGCGTCCCGCGGCACCACGGCAGATCCGTGGAGGCGAAAACAGGTCGTGATTTCCGAACGCCGCCGGACCTTGGGCGTCTGCGCCAGTGCCGGTTCGAGGATCACGGCATCACTCGGCGGCGCTTGCCGCGTCGAGCGCGGCCGCGGCGCGGACGAGGACCGGGATGGATTTGGCCGCCGGGGTCTGACTCTTGGCGTCGTGATGGGCCAGCGCCAGCAGCGGATTGGTCTCCGGATAGTAGGCCGCGACGCATCCGCGCTGGATGTCGTAGGGCAGGGCCGTGAAGCCGCGCACCTGGCGCTCCACGCCATCGTCGCTGAGCGCTTCGATGTCGACGAGCCCCTGGGGCGCGATGCCTCGCGCCGCCATGTCGTGCTGGTTCATGAAGATGACGGACCTGGTGCCGTAAACGCCGCGATAGCGGTCGTTCATGCTGTAGACCGTCGTGTTGTACTGGTCGTGGCTGCGTATGGTCGCCAGGCGCAGCATCTCCGGATGCGACACGCGCGGATCTTCGTCGAGCCCGCGGAACAGCATGAACCGCGCTTTGCCGGTGGAGGTCCGCCAGACCCGGTCCGAGGCGCCGTTGGGCAGGCGAAAGCCGCCCGGTTGACGGATCCGCGCATTGAAGTCCTTGAACAGGTCGGGAAACACCTCTTCGATCTTGTCGCGGATGTTGTCGTAGTCGTCCTGGAACCACTGCCAGTCGACCGCGCACTGCGGCATCGTCGCCCGCGCGATGCCGCAGACGATGGCGACCTCCGATTTCAAGTGCTCGCTGGCCGGCAGGAGCAGGCCGCCGGATGCGTGCACCATCGACATCGAATCTTCGACCGTCACCGACTGCGGACCGCCGCGCTGGAAATCGATCTCGCTGCGGGCGAGGCAGGGCAGGATCAAGGCCTCGCGTCCATGGACCAGGTGGCCGCGGTTGAGCTTGGTGGTCACGGCCACGGTCAGGCGCAGCTTGCGCATGGCGTCCTGGACCAGCGGCTTGTCGGGCACGGCGGCGGCGAAATTGCCCCCCATGCCGATAAACACCTTGGCCCGGCCGGCGAGCATGGCCTTCAGCGCCGTGATGACGTTGTGACCATGGGCGCGCGGCGGGTCGAAGCCGAACGCGCGGCCGAGCCGGTCGAGGAACGCCGGCGTCGGCTTCTCGTCGACCCCGACCGTGCGGTCCCCCTGGACGTTCGAGTGGCCGCGCACCGGACAGATTCCGGCGCCGGAGCGGCCGATGTTGCCGCGCAGGAACAGGAGGTTCGCGACCTGCTGCACGCAGTCGGTGCCGAGCCGGTGCTGGGTGATGCCCATCCCGTAGCAGGCGATGACCGCCTTGCTTTGCATGTAGACCTGCGCCACGCGTTCCAGCTGGGCGCGCGACAAACCGCTGGTCGAGAGGATCCCCTCCCACGGGGTTTGCCGGAGGTCGGCGGCGAACGCCTCGAAGCCATCGGTGTGCTCGGCGATGAACACCCAATCGAGGACCGACGGCCGGCCGGCGGCCCGGGCGTCGTCCTCCACCTCCAGCACCAGCTTCATGATGCCCTTCAGCGCGGCGACATCGCCCCCGACCTTGACCTGGCAGTATTCGCTGGCGATCCGGACCGACCGCAACGTCGCCATCTCGATCGGGTCCTGCGGCGCCGTGAACCGCTCCAGGGCCCGCTCCTTCAGCGGGTTGAAGACGACGATCGGGGCGCCGCGACGAGAGGCGTTGTGCAACTCGGTCATCATGCGCGGGCTGTTGGTCCCGGGATTCTGGCCGAGGATGAAAATGGCGTCCGCGTGCTCGAAGTCTTCGAGCACCACCGTCCCCTTGCCGATGCCGATCGATTCCGGAAGGCCGACGCTGGTCGGCTCGTGGCACATGTTCGAACAATCCGGCATGTTGTTCGTGCCGTAGAGCCGCGCAAACAGCTGGTACAGAAACGCCGCCTCGTTGGACGTCCGGCCCGAGGTATAGAATTCCGCCTCGTTCGGATCGGCGAGCGCGCGGAGCTCGCGCGCGATCAGCGCGAAGGCATCTTCCCACGGCACCGGATCATAGCGGTCCGTCGCCGGGTCGTACCGCATCGGCTCGGTCAGCCGGCCTTGGTCCTCCAGCCAGTGGTCGCTTTGCCGCTCGAGCTCGGCGACCGTCCACTTGGCGAAGAAATCCCGCGTCACCCGCTTTCCGGTGGTTTCCCACGCAACCGCCTTGGCGCCGTTCTCGCAGAACTCGAACGAGCTGGTGTGCTTCGGATCGGGCCAGGCGCAGCCGGGACAGTCGAACCCGTCGGGCTGGTTCATCGACAGCAGCGATTTCCCGCCCTTGAGGAGCGCGCTTTGCTCGCGCAATGCCTTTGCGGTGGCGTGCAGCGCACCCCAGCCGCCGGCGGCGGCGTCGTTGGGCTGAAACTTCGGCGTGTCAGACATTTTGTGTTCCCGATTGATCGCGGACTTGCCTCACCGCTTGGCCGGCTCGTCGTGACCCGCCGAATTCGTCCAAGGGGCGAATTCGTTCAAGGTAAGCGACCAGCCGGAGATGTCTTGTATGACCTTGCCGTAATCGGCCGGCGTTGCGTCCACAGGGCGTTATCCCCGTCGCCCCTCACAACCCGCTGGCGATGATTTACGCCGCGAGCGTGAAACGGCACGGCCCCGCCCGGTCTAGCCGAGGATCGTGTAGCCGCGACCACGCATGCAGTTCTTGACGATGCGCTCCTCGCGGTTCTCGGTCTTCGACTCCTCTAAGCCGCCGCCGATGCCGAGGCCGGCCAGGGCCCCGACGCCCGCGCCGAGCAACGGCGCGCCGCCGATCGCGCCGGCAACGGCGCCGACGGCGGCACCGCCCGCAGCACCCATGCCCGCGTCCTCGGCGACGTTCGTGTTGTTGCGGGCGGCGCGCGCGGTTTGCTGACAGGCCGCGATATCACGATCGTACGCCGCGTCGGTATGTCCGCGCATGTCGACCACGGGCTGGTAATCGGCACCGCCACCGGCACAGGCGGACAGGCCAAGTGCCACGGCGAGGATGGCGGGGGCATAGGTGATCCTGGCCATGATCGGTTTGCGAGACATCGGCGGGTGCTCCTTCAGAGTTGAGGCCACGGGCAGAGTTGAGGCCACGGGCAGAGTTGAGGCCACGGGGCCGAAATTAGGCAACAGGGCTGATGTGCCAGCTAAGGCGCCGTCCTCGACTGAGCCATTGCACCTGCGTCATCTCGGATGAGCGTTTCGGGGAGATCGGCGGACGGAAAGGATAGCGGCGACTCTACCTAGGTGTGGTCGCATCGACCGCGGGTGGGATCGGTCGCCGTGAATGCCGCGGCCGGCCTAAACCAAAGTATGACGCCTTGATCCCTCCCTCTGGCTGGGCCGACCGCAATTATTGCCCATGTTGAATGGCGTCGGCTCGGCGCGCGGCAGCACACGACAGGCGCCAGTCCCGCTCAGCCAGTAGGAGAGACCCGTGATTCCTTTTTCTCGACGCCATGTTCTGGCCCTCGGAGCGGCCGGCGGAGCCGCCGCCGTCGCGACGGCTGCCCGGGCGGCCTCGTTCGGCAATCCGGATTCACCGGCGCAGGGCGCGATCAACGCCAATCCGGCGGGCCTGTCGGATCCGGGACCCCAGAACCCGGCGCTCACCAGCCAGTTTCCCTCGTTCCAGAGCCCCCCGGCGACCGATGTCGGCGACATGCCGCTGTTCTGGGGGTCGTTCAACAATGCGCCGAAGCGGATCCAGAACGGCGGCTGGGCGCGCGAGGTCACCCAGGCGGATTTCGCGATCTCCGAAGCGGTCTCCGGCGTCAACATGCGCCTTGGGCCGGGCGCGATCCGTGAGCTGCATTGGCACCTCGCGGCCGAATGGGGCTACATGACCAACGGCCGCTGCCGGGTCACGGTGCTGGATCCGCAGGGCCGCGCGTATGTCCAGGACGTCAAGGAAGGCGATCTCTGGTACTTCCCGGCCGGCTACCCGCACTCGCTGCAGGGTCTCGGCTCCGACGGATGCGAGTTCCTGATCGTCTTCGACCAGGGCAACCAATCGGAATACAACACGCTGCTGGTGACCGACTGGCTCGCGCACACGCCGCCGGACATGCTTGCCGCGAATTTCGGCGTGCCGGCGGAGGTCTTCAAATCGATCCCGCTCCACGACCTGTGGATCTTCCAGGGCCAGGAGCCGGGCCCGCTCGCCGACGACCAGGCCGCCGTCGCCGCCGGCGGCACGCCGCCCAATCCGTTCACCTGGGCGCTCGGCGAGCAGAATCCGATCATGAACACCCGGTCCGGCACCGTGCGGCTGGCGGACAGCACGACCTTCCGGGTCTCGACCACCATCGCGGCCGGGCTGGAAACGATCAAGCCCGGCGGCCTGAGAGAGCTGCATTGGCATCCGAATGCCGACGAATGGCAATATTGGATCAAGGGCGAAGGCCGCATGACGGTGTTCGATGCCGGGCCGCGCGCCCGGACCGCCGACTTCAAGGCCGGCGACATCGGCTACGTGAAGAAGAGCCAGGGCCACTACATCCAGAACACCGGGACCACGGACCTGCAGCTCCTGGCGATCTTCAAGACGCCCGAGTATCAGGAGATCGGCCTCTCCGACTGGCTGACCCACACCCCGGCAGCGCTGGTCGCGCAGCACTTGAACATCGATCCCGCCGTGCTGGCCAAATTTCCCGGCAATCGGCCAGGTGTCGTCCCCGCCTGAAGATCCGGTGAAGCGCGCGCTCCCCCCGTTACTGCGACGGCGGAGCGCGCTTTTCGGATTCAGCGCCGGACTTGTCGGCGCGGCCGCTCTGGTGGCCGGCCCGGTTCAAGCCGAGGCCTCGAGCAGCGCGATCCCGCAGGGCGCGCATGCGCTGCCGGAGCTCATGGCGCGTCTTCGCCAGGCGCCACGCCGGCGCGACTTCAAGACCGTGCCGATGATCCTCGACCACCCCGACCTGTGGGACGACACCGCGCTGAAGGCCGTGATCGCCTATCAGGGCGCGCGCCGACAGGTCTGGGATAACACGGACCTCGGAAGCCCGTGGATGAATCTCATGCGCAATTCGGTCAATGCGCAGGTGTTCTCCTTCGGGCATCGCGACTTCCTGGCCGTCTCGGCCACCCACGGCTCCGCGCACCTGGCGCTGTTCGACCAGGATATCTGGGACAAATACCGGCTCGCCGAAATGGCGGGCGGCGCGTTCGAGGCGAACACGCTCATCGTTCGGAAGGCCGCGCCGGCGCAGCTGTCCGACTTCGAGGACCCCAAGAGCATGTTCGGTCCTGCCGGCGACACGATCCCGACCCTGCAGAGTCGCGGCGTCGTGTTCCTGGCCTGCCACAACGCGATCTGGGAACTCGCGGGACAGCTACTGGGACATGGCGTGAACCCCGATCGGCTCTCGCACGAGGCGATCGCCACCGAGCTCACCAACCGCCTCATCGACGGCGCCGTCCTGACACCCGGGATGGTCGCCACCATCCCCGAGCTGCAGCAGGCCGGCTTCCACTACATGAAATGAGCGGCGCGGACCGCGAGCCCCCGAGGGCCGCGGCCGCCATGTCAGCCGAGTTCCGGCGCGGGACGCAGAAGCGCCCGCTCGACGCGCTGCCGCGGGCGGGCTAGCCTGGAGTGCCGAACAGGGGACTTGGCCGAGCAGGGGACTGGGGCTGTCACATGGTCGCGCGGGTCAACACGGTCGCCTTCCAGGGCATCGACGTGGTCGACGTCGACGTGCAGGTCCATATCGGCGGCGGGCTGCCGGCGTTCAGCATCGTCGGGCTGCCGGACAAGACGATCGGCGAGGCGCGCGAGCGGGTGCGCGCCGCCCTCTCCGCGCTCGGGCTGGCGCTGCCGCCCAAGCACATCACGGTCAACCTGTCGCCGGCCGACCTGGTGAAAGAAGGCAGCCACTACGACCTGCCGATCGCCCTCGGGCTCCTGATCGGCATGGGCGTGATCGGCGCCGACGCCGTCGCCGGCTACACCGTGATCGGCGAGCTGGCGCTCGACGGCAAGCTCACGGCGGTCGCGGGCGCGCTGCCGGCGGCGATGGGCGCCAACGCGCAGGGCCGCGGGCTGATCTGTCCCGCGGGGTGCGGCGGCGAGGCGGCGTGGGCCGGCGGCGACGTGCTGGCGCCGGAGTCATTGCTGGGGCTGATCAATCATTTGAAGGGCGCGCAGGTGCTGGGCGCGCCGCAGGCGAAGCTCGACGAGCGCGCCGCCGCGGTGCCGGACCTGCGCGACATCAAGGGCCAGGAGACGGCCAAGCGGGCGCTCGAAGTCGCGGCCGCCGGCGGGCACCATCTGCTCATGGTCGGCCCGCCCGGGTCC
>DASWFO010000254.1:0-26513 GCA_036394195.1 Alphaproteobacteria bacterium
CCGTCCAGGTCGTATCCGACGGCGCGGATGCTGAGCGCGTACTGACCGGCGTCGAGCCGCGCGGCGGGGAAGCTGTAGCGGCCCGCTTGGTCGCTCACCACGCTGACCATGATCGTCGATCCCGCCTTCTTGGCGCTGACGACGACGCCTTCCATCGGACCTTCCTCGGCCGAGGTCACCTGTCCGGTGAGGGCCGCCTGGCCCTGCGCTGGCACCGGCGTTGCGGCGAACGAGGCGAGAAGAAGGACGGCCAGGCCGAGGACTGCCATGGCTGTGCGTAATCTGCGCATCGTTGCCTCCCCGTTTCTCGATTACGTCGAGTGTAGGCTCGCCGGGCGCGGTCCGCAAACGCGCGCCGCCCTGCGACGTGCTAAGCTTCGGTTCGGGAGGAAGGAAATGCGACGCCGCGATTTCATCGCACTCACCGGTGCAGCGGCCACGACGTGGCCGCTTGCGGCCCGCGCCGACGACTATCCATCGCGGCCGGTGAAGATCGTCGTCCCGGTGTCCGCCGCCGGAGCCACCGACATGCTGGCGCGCAGCCTGGCCCAGAAGCTTGGCGAGCGGCTCGGCGGTTCGGTTTATGTCGAGAGCAAGCCGGGCGCCGGCTCGCTGGTCGGCACGATGTTCGTCCTGAAGTCGCCGGCCGACGGCTACACGCTGTCGATGGGCGGCCTGTTCAACATGGTGATGCTGACGCCGCTGCTGAAAGATCCGCCGTTCGAGCCGGCGCGCGACTTCGTCGCCATCGGCTACCTGGCCGCGTATCCGTTCGTGGTGATCGTGCGCACGGGGCTCCCGGTGTCGAACCTGCGCGACTTCGTCGCCTACGCGAAGGAGCGGCCCGGGACCTTGACCTACGGCTCAGGCGGCCTCGGCACGTTGCAGCATGTGTGGGGCACGATCCTGCTGAAGGGCCTCGGGCTCGATCTGATGCACGTCCCCTATAAGGGGGCCGGACCGGCGCTGCAGGACATGATCGGCGGGCGGATCGACTTCATGTGCGACAATCTGGCCGCGTCCCGGCAGGCGATCGACGCCGGCCAGGTGAAGGCGCTCGCCGTCTCGTCGGCCGAGCGCACGAAGCCGCTGCCCGACCTGCCCACCATCGACGAGACCGGGCTCACGACGTTCGAGGGCGAAAGCTGGTTCGGCTTGTTCGCGGCCACGGGCACGCCGGCGCCGATCATCGACCGGCTGCGCCAGGACGTCGCCGCGATCGTCAAGGATCAGGAGTTCGCGTTTCGCATCGAACGCGCCGCCGGGCGGGTGCTGAGCATCGCCCCCGACCGCCAGCAGGAGTTCCTCGAAAGCGAGCTTGCCCGCTGGAGTGCGTTGATCGGCCGCTATGGCGTGTCCACGGAATAACCGTCGTTGGGGGAAGCGATCATGAACCGGCTCGCGCGCGTCCTGGGTGTGATGATGGTCGTTCTCGCCATGTCCGGTGCCCGCGCCGAAACCGTCATCGATGAGTGGAACACGGCGAAGCTGCCGCCGCCGCCGCAGCTGAAGCCGGTCACCGTCAATCCGCGCGAGACGGCGTTGCTGGTGATGGACTTCACCGTCCAGACCTGCACGCAGGAACGGCGGCCGCGCTGCGCCGCCTCGGTCCCCAAGGTTCAAAAGCTGCTCGCGGCGGCGCGGCCCAAGGGCGTGTTCGTGATCTACAGCGTCGCCGTGCCCGGCTCGACGGCCGCCGACATCCTGAAGGAGCTGCCGCCGGCGTCGGGCGAGCCCGTCCTGCCGCCGCTGGGCCCGGACAAGTTCATCGCCAGCGATCTCGAGAAGACCTTGAAGGACCGCGGCATCACAACCGTGATCGCAATTGGAACGCAGGCCCAGACGTCGGTGCTGCACACCGCGGGGGCGGCCGCGTTGCGCGGCTTTCAGGTGATCGTGCCGGTGGACGGAATGTCGGCGGACAACGTGTTTCCGGAGCTCTACACCGCCTGGCACCTGGCCAACGCGGCGCGGATCAGCGACCGCGTGACGCTGACCACGCTCGACATGATCGGCTACTAGGCCTTGATGTCGACGTGCTTCTTGTCGGTTCCGATCGCGAGCAGAGCGTCGTTCATCTTCTGCGCGGTGACGATGACCTTCGCGTTCGCCTCGAACGCCACCTTGGCGGTGATCGCGTTCAGGAACTGCGTCGCCAGATCGACATTCGGCAGGTTGACCAGCCCTTGGGAGTCGGCCAGCGGCGAGGTCCCGTCCGGCACCGTGACCGTCGCCGGCTTCACCGGCGCGAAGCGGCTGATGACGCCGCCCGCGGTGCTGGTCTCGACGGTATCGATCGGCTGAAAGACCGGCGGGTCGCCGGCCTGCGGCTGCGTGCGGCTGACGTCATTGGCATTCGCCACATTGGTGGCGACGGCGGCAATGCGGTTCTGGGCCGCGATGAGCCCGGAAAGGGCCGTCTTGATGCTCTCGAACATGGCGGGACTTTCTGTCCGTTGGACCGCGGTATTACAGCCTGTCAGCCTGCTCGCTCGCAAGGCAAGAGTCTGTGAGCGTTCTCACACGCCATAAGTTATTGAAAAAAATAGATATTTAAGTCAGAGGCTCAGAGCCGGGCGTCGTGCGTCTTGAGCGCCCCCCGCCAGTTCAGCAGCCGGTCGTCGGCCGTGATGAGGGTCGCATCGTGGGCCAGCGCCGTCGCCGCGATGATGCGATCCGCGGGATCGTTGTGAAAGGGCGTGAGCTCGACCGCCGCAATGCCGATGCGTCCGGTGACCGGCACCTCGCGTACGCCTTGGTCGAGAACGCGCGCCCAAAAGGCCGCCGGTCGATCGCCCAGCTCTAAGCGATTTTTGCGCGCCAACATCGCGATTTCCCACATGCTGAACGCCGAAATCGCCAACCTCTCCTGGCCCAGCGCATCGCGGACACATGCCGTGCCTCTCGGTCCAATCGCCCGTTCGCCCGATACAAGCCAAATCAGGACATGCGTATCGAGGAGGATCATTCGTCCTTCAGGACGTCCCATTCGACGTCATCGAGCGGCGAAATGATGTCGCCGAGAATCTTCACCTGGCCCTTCATGAAGCCGACCAGCGGTTTCGGCTTTGCGGCGACCGGCCGCAGCTCGGCGACCGGCTTGCCGCGTTTGGTGATCACGAGCGTGTCGCCGGTTGCTGCGACGTCGTCGAGAAGCTTGAGACACTTGGCCTTGAATTCACCGGCCTTTATGGTGCGTGTCATCTGATATGACCATGGTCATGACTATGGTCATATCGTAGGGCCGAGCGCAGTTTGCGTCAAGGTTGACGGGCCGTCCCCAGGCGTCTACGTTCCGCCCGCTTTCAAGGGACAATTCAGCCCCTTGGGCCCCTAAAGGGTCTCCCCCAGTCCGCGTGATCGCGCACTGGGGCGGTCGTCTTTTGGGGTCAACGCGGACTGGTCTCGGGTTTGTGCGCTTCACGCGTACGGGCGGCGTGATCGCGCAGTGGGGCTAACGGTTTTTGGCCAAAGGCGTTCGACGTGTTCGAATCACTGACCAAGCGTCTGGGCGATGTCTTCGACCGGCTGAAACGGCGGGGCGCGCTGACCGAAGCCGATGTCGATGCCGCGTTGCGCGAGGTCCGCGTGGCGCTGCTCGAGGCCGACGTCGCCTTGCCGGTGGTCAAGGATTTCGTGGCTCAGGTGAAGCTGCGCGCCCTCGGCCAGGAGGTGATCCGCAGCATCACGCCGGGCCAGATGGTGGTGAAGATCGTTCACGACCATCTGGTCGAGATGCTGGGCGAGACTGCCGCCGAGATCAATCTGCGCGCCACGCCGCCGGTGCCGATCCTGATGGTCGGGCTGCAGGGCTCGGGCAAGACGACGACGACCGCGAAGCTCGCCCGCCGGCTCACCCAGCGCGACAAGAAAAAAGTGCTGATGGCGTCGCTCGACACGCGCCGCCCGGCCGCCCAGGAACAGCTCGCCGTGCTCGGCCAGCAGACCGAGGTCGCCACCTTGCCGGTCGTCGCTGGCCAGGGCCCGGTCGAGATCGCGCGCCGCGCCATCGAGGTCGGCGCCAAGGAAGGCTACGACGTCGTCCTGCTCGACACCGCCGGCCGCCTCGCCATCGACGAGGATCTCATGGCCGAAGCCGCCGCCGTGCGCGACGCGGTGCAGCCGGCCGAGACCTTGCTCGTCGCCGACGCGATGACCGGCCAGGACGCGGTCAACCTCGCGCGCTCGTTCAACGAGAAAATCGGGATTTCCGGCATCGTGCTGACGCGCGTCGACGGCGACGCGCGCGGCGGTGCCGCGCTGTCGATGCGCGCCGTCACCGGCCAGCCGATCAAGCTGATCGGCCTCGGCGAGAAGCTCGACGCGCTCGACGTGTTCCATCCCGATCGCATCGCCGGCCGCATCCTCGGCATGGGCGACGTGGTCAGCCTGGTCGAGAAGGCGGCCGAGACGGTCGAGCGCGAAGACGCCGAGAAGCTCGCGCGCAAGGTCCAGAAGGGCGAATTCGATTTCGACGACATGGCCTCGCAGCTCCGCCAGCTGCGCAAGATGGGCGGCCTGTCCGGCGTCATGGGCATGCTGCCCGGCATCGGCAAGATGCAGAAGCAGATCGCCGACGCCAAGATCGACGACAAGATGGTGCGCAAGCAGGAGGCGATCATCTCGTCGATGACGCCGAAGGAGCGCCGCTATCCGAAGCTCCTGAACGCCAGCCGCAAGCGCCGCGTCGCGGCCGGCTCCGGCACCTCGGTCGAGGACATCAACAAGCTCTACAAGCAGTTCATGGAAATGAGCCGCATGGTGAAGCAGGTCTCGAAGCTCGGGCAGAAAGGCATCGCCCGCGCCGGCATCAACTCGCTGTTCCGCAGATAACCTCAACGCAAACACTGAAGACACACAGAAAGGAACCACCACCCACATGGCGACCAAGATCCGCATGTCGCGGGCCGGGGCGAAGAACCGGCCCTTCTTCCGCATCGTCGTGGCCGACAGCCGCAGTCCGCGCGACGGCCGCTTCCTCGAGAAGCTCGGCACCTACGATCCGCTGCTGCCGAAGGAGAACCCGAAGCGCGTGGTCCTCAATGTCGAGCGCATCAAGCATTGGCTCTCGGTGGGAGCGACGCCGTCGGACCGCGTCGCGCGCTTCCTGCATGCGGCGAATCTCGGACCGAAGCCGGTGATCCGCGAGACGCCGAAGAAGAGCGCGCCCCGCGCCAAGGCGCAGGAGCGGATGAAGGCCGCCGCGGCGGCCGGCGAAGCGGCTCCCGCCGCGGCACCCGCTGAAGCGGCTCCCGCCGCGGCACCCGCTGAAGCGGCCAAGGAGGCGACCGCCTGAGCCAGGCCGCGCGAAAGATCCTTCTGGGTGCGATCGCCGGCGCGCATGGCGTGCGCGGCGAGGTGAAGATCAAGAGCTTCACCGCCGACCCGCGCAAGATCGCCGCCTACGGCCCGGTCGAGGACGAGAGCGGCGCCCGCCGCTTCAAGGTGAAGGTCCGCGGGCTGGCGGGCGGCCTGGTGATCGCGAGGCTGGCGGAGGTCCCGCCCCAATCTTCGAAGAGCGGGTCTTCGGAGGGCGCGACCGACCGAAAGGAAATGTGGCTGGAAGATCGCAATGCGGCCGAAGCGCTCAAGGGGCTCCGGCTCTATGTCGGCCGCGACAAGCTGCCGAAGCCGAAGCGGGGCGAATGGTACCAGGCCGATCTCGTCGGCCTCAGGGCGGAGCGGGTGGACGGGACGGCGATGGGGACGGTGAAGTCGGTGCAGAATTACGGCGCCGGCGACATCGTCGAGGTGGAGACGGCACCGGGACAAACGGTGTTCGTGCCATTCACGAAGCGGGCGGTGCCCGACGTGGATATCGACGGCGGGCGGATCGTGATCGATCCGCCGGCCGAGACCGAGGCGAAGGCGGACGACGCGGCGGATAACGAGGCGAGTGGCGAGAGCGAGTGACCGACGGATGACCTGGACGGCAACCGTGCTGACGATTTTCCCGTCGATGTTCCCGGGGCCCCTGGGCGCGTCGCTGGCCGGCCGCGCGCTGGAGTCCGGGCTGTGGGCGCTGCGCACGGTGGACATCCGCGACTTCGCGACCGACCGCCATCAGTCGGTGGACGATACGCCGTTCGGCGGCGGGGCCGGCATGGTGATGCGTCCCGACGTGGTCGACGCCGCCCTGGACGCGGCGCTGAAATCGAGCGCGCCCGGCACGCCGGCGCTCTACCTGACTCCGCGCGGGCGCCTCCTCGACCAGAGCCGCGTGCGGGCGCTGACGGCGGCCCCCGGGGTCGTCGCGCTCTGCGGCCGCTTCGAAGGTGTGGATCAGCGCGTCGTCGAGGCGCGCGGCCTCGAGGAGGTCTCGCTCGGCGATTTCGTGCTGTCGGGCGGCGAGCCGGCCGCGATCGCGCTCATCGATGCTTGCGTGCGCCTGCTGCCGGGCGTGGTCGGCGCCGAGGCCTCGCTGGCCGAGGAAAGCTTCGAGGCGGGCCTGCTCGAATATCCGCATTACACGCGGCCGCAAAGCTGGTGCGGCCGCGTCGTCCCCGACGTGCTGCTGTCCGGCCATCACGCCAACGTCGCGGCGTGGCGCCGCGCCGAGGCCGAGAAGATCACCGCCGAGCGGCGCCCGGATTTGTGGGCGCGCTACACGGCCAAGAGTCACTGATGCGGAATTTACGCTACACTCGAATGCCAAGGAGAAGACCAGATGAACATCATCGAAGAATTTGAAAAGGAGCAGATCGCCAAGCTGACGGCGCAGCGTTCGGTTCCGGCGTTCGCGCCCGGCGACACGCTCCGCGTCAGCGTCAAGGTCGTCGAGGGCACGCGCGAGCGCGTCCAGGCGTTCGAGGGCGTGTGCATCGCGCGCAGCAGCTCAGGGCTCAACTCGTCGTTCACGGTGCGCAAGATCTCGTTCGGCGAGGGCGTCGAGCGCGTCTTCCCGCTGTATTCGCCGCGCATCGCCGCGATCGAGGTGATGCGCCGGGGCGACGTGCGCCGCGCCAAGCTCTATTACCTGCGCGGCCGCACCGGCAAGAAGGCGCGCATCCTCGAGAAGGCTGGCACGGGTGCTGCCACCGCGTCCGAGATGAGCGAGGCCGAGCTGCTCGACGGCGCGCCGGCCGCGGGGGACGGGACGGCGGCGCCGGTGCCGCAGTCGGAGAAGGACGCCGCGGCGGGACGGGCCAAGGCCGACGCCAAGGCCGCGAAGAAGGCCGAAGCGAAGGCCGCGAACGAGGCCGCCAAGGCCGCGAAGGTAGCGGCGAAGGCCGAGAAGAAGGCCGAAAAGCGGGCCGAGAAGAAGGCCGCCAAAGAAAAAGAAGAGGCAAAGGCGTAAGGAAGCTGTCAGCCTTTAGCTGAAGGCTGATCGCTGAAAGCTCAATAGAGGTACGAGGATCGCTGGAGACTTAAGAAATGGCCAAGCCGCGCACGTTGTTCGACAAGATCTGGGACAGCCATGTGGTCGATCGGCAAGAGGACGGAACCTGCCTCCTCTATATCGATCGTCACCTCGTGCACGAGGTGACCAGCCCGCAGGCATTCGAGGGCTTGCGTGCGTCGGGTCGCCGGGTGCATCGCCCCGATGCGACGATCGCGGTCGCCGACCACAACGTGCCGACCACCGACCGCAGCCACGGCATCGACGAGCCGAACAGCCGCCTGCAGATCGAGACCCTGGAGAAGAACTGCCGCGATTTCGGCCTCACCTATTTCGGCATGGACGACGTCCGCCAGGGCATCGTCCACATCATCGGGCCGGAGCAGGGCCTGACCCTGCCCGGTGCGACCATCGTGTGCGGCGACAGCCATACGGCGACGCACGGCGCGTTCGGCGCCCTGGCCTTCGGCATCGGCACGTCCGAGGTTGAGCACGTGCTGGCCACCCAGACCCTGATCCAGCGGCCGGCCAAGAACATGCGGATCACGGTGGATGGCGATCTGCCGAACGGCGTGACCGCGAAGGATATGATCCTCACCATCATCGGCAAGATCGGCACCGCCGGCGGCACCGGCCATGTCATCGAATATGCCGGCTCGGCCGTGCGCGCCCTCTCGATGGAAGGCCGCATGACCATGTGCAATATGTCGATCGAAGCCGGTGCCCGCGCCGGCTTGGTGGCGCCCGACGAGACGACCTTCGCCTATGTCAAAGGCCGGCCCTATGCGCCGAAGGGTGCGGCGTGGGAGGCGGCGGCCGCCTATTGGAAGACCCTGCCGTCGGACCCGGGCGCCACGTATGACAAGGAGGTCACGCTCAAGGCCGCCGACATCGTGCCGCAGGTGACCTGGGGGACGAGCCCCGAGGACGTGCTGCCGATCACCGGCGCCGTCCCCAATCCCGCGAGCATCGCCGACGAGGCCAAGCGCGGCGCGATGGCGCGCTCGCTCGAATACATGGGGCTCCAGGCGGGCACCCGGCTGCAGGACATCAAGGTCGACAAGGTCTTCATCGGCTCCTGCACCAACGGCCGGATCGAGGACCTGCGCGCCGCCGCCGCCGTCGCCAAGGGGCGCAAGGTGGCGAGCCACGTGAACGCGCTCGTGGTCCCCGGCTCGGGCCTGGTGAAGAACCAGGCGGAGGAGGAGGGCCTCGACAAGATCTTCATCGCCGCCGGCTTCGAATGGCGCGAGCCCGGCTGCTCGATGTGCCTGGCCATGAACGCCGACAAGCTGAAGCCCGGCGAGCGCTGCGCGTCGACGTCGAACCGCAACTTCGAGGGCCGCCAGGGTACCGGAGGCCGGACGCACCTGGTGAGCCCGGCCATGGCCGCCGCGGCCGCCGTGGCGGGCCGTCTCGCCGATGTTCGTGAGCTGGCGTAAGGATCGGAGGACGCGATGCAGAAATTCACCACGCTGACCGGTGTTGCGGCCGCGCTGCCGATGCCGAACATCGACACCGACAAGATCATCCCGGCCGAACACCTCAAGACGATCAAGCGCACCGGCCTCGGCAAGGTGCTGTTCGAGCGCCTGCGCTATACGGACGACGGCAAGGAGCGGCCCGACTTCGTGCTCAACAAGCCGGCCTATCGCAACGCCAAGATCGTCGTCGCCGGCGACAATTTCGGCTGCGGCTCGTCGCGCGAACACGCGCCGTGGGCACTGCTCGATTTCGGGATCACGTGCGTGATCTCGACGTCGTTCGCCGACATCTTCTACAACAATTGCTTCAAGAACGGCATCCTGCCGATCAAGCTGCCGAAGGAAGACGTCGACAAGCTGATGGACGACGCCTCGCGCGGCGCCAACGCGGTGATCTCGATCGACCTCGAGAAGCAGGAGATCCGCGGACCCGACGGCGGCTGCGTGAAGTTCGACATCGATCCGTTCCGCAAGCACTGCCTGTTGAACGGCCTCGACGACGTCGGCCTCACCTTGCAGAAGAAGCCGGCGATCGATTCGTTCGAGGCGAAGCAGAAATCCGCCCAGCCCTGGCTGTATGCCGGGGCCAAGGCCTAAAGAACCCCCCCACCCTGACCCTCCCCGCAAGGGGGGAGGGAAGCCGGGGCCGCACTTACCTCATACCCCCTCCCCCTTGAGGGGGGAGGGATGGGGAGGGGGTGGGCCCGACGAGAGGAATGAAAGACATGCCCGCGAACAGAACCGTGCTCGCCCTGCCGGGCGACGGGATCGGCCCCGAGGTCTTCAAGCAGGTGACGCGCGTCATCGACTGGTTCGACAAGCGCCGCGCCGTGCGTTTCGACATCAAGACCGAGCTCGTCGGCGGGGCGTCGCTCGACAAGCACGGCGAGCCGATCACCGACGCGGTCATGCAGGCGGCGATGACCACCGACGCGGTGCTGTTCGGGTCGGTCGGCGGCCCCAAATGGGACAACCTCGAATTCCGCAAGAAGCCCGAGCAGGGCCTGCTGCGCCTGCGCAAGGAGATGGGCCTGTTCGCCAACCTCAGGCCGGCGATCGTCTACGACGCGCTGGCTGACGCGTCGACCCTGAAGCGCGACGTGGTCGCCGGTCTCGACATCATGATCCTGCGCGAGCTCACCGGCGGCGTCTATTTCGGCGAGCCGCGCGGCGTCACGATCCAGCCCGACGGGACCAAGAGGGGCATCGACACCCAGGTTTACACCACGCCGGAGATCGAGCGCATCGTGCGCGTCGCGTTCGAGCTCGCGCGCAAGCGGCGGAAGAAGGTGACCTCGGTCGAGAAGGCCAACGTCATGCACACCGGCGTGCTGTGGCGCGAGACGGCGGCGCGCGTCGGCGCCGACTACAAGGACGTCGAGCTCGGCCACATGTACGCCGACAACTGCGCCATGCAGCTGGTGCGCAATCCCAAGCAGTTCGACGTCATCGTCACCGACAACCTGTTCGGCGACCTGCTGTCGGATCTGGCGTCGATGCTCACCGGCTCGCTCGGCATGCTGCCGTCGGCCTCGCTGGGGTCGCCCGACCCGACCGGGCGCCGCAAGGCGCTCTACGAGCCGATCCACGGCTCCGCCCCCGACATCGCCGGCAAGGATCTCGCCAATCCGCTGGCCCAGCTGCTGTCGTTCGCGATGATGCTGCGCTACTCGTTCGATCTCGCCGACGACGCCGACCTCGTCGAACAGGCGGCGAAGAACGTGCTCGCCCGCGGTGTGCGCACCGCCGACATCATGCAGCCCGGCATGACCAGGGTCTCGACCACTGAGATGGGGGCCGAGATCCTGAAGGAGCTCGACAAGCTGGCGGCGTGAACCGCGGTCGAAGACCGACCGTCGCGCGGGCGGCAGCTCGCGCGTTTATCTTACTTCGAGTTGAACACAAGCCGCGTGAGGCTCATTGCGGGTGGATCGTGGGAAGGGCGGCCCGGATCGCGTTCACGACAACGGGCGCCTTGTTATTTCTCAAAATCCTCGTAATCCAGCCTTCAAACTCGACGAGCTTGGTTTTCTTTAGGTGGCCAGCAGCCAACGCCAATAACGCCTTGTTATCATAGTTTTTCAGCAGAGAAGCCAAGTCTCCCGCCCGTAATGCGGCTTCGATTCGCTCTTTTGCTTGTTGGGCAATTTTTGCCACGTCTAGCGCAGCTGTTTGTCGGCCGTACTCCCGAGCGATATCGGCAATTGACCCGGCCTCGCTGAGATCGATCTTCTTCAGGAGCCGATCGATCCGTCGCCGAACGTATCGTGCGACGACGGCTTCTATGGCCTTTGCGTCCTTGAGTGTCTCGAAAACATCCGACTTCAACGCGTTGAGCCGCGCCTCGAGTTCGGGACCCTGGTAACCCTCGGCGTCGGCGATGGCTCTGCTCACGGTTGGCAAAAGGCAAACGTTTTCGATCTCAGACACTGGGAGGACGGCGATGCCGAGGCCGTTCAGGTAGGCGATATCATCGGGCCCATAGTCGTCAGCATCAACGATGCCGGAACACGTCACACGAGTAAGTTCCTTGTTCCGCCTCATGGTAACGACGGAGTGAATTACTTCCTCGCAAGATCCTCGCGGAATCACGGTCCAGTCTGGGTAACTACAGCGGTAAATCGCAACATCGAGACTGTTCTCTGTCCCTTCCACGAAGAGGACGGGCCGCCTACTACCCAGAATTAGGGTCGCGATTGCCTCGTCGAATCCGGTGTTCTCCGGGACCGGTTCAATGCTCCACCAGGGCGCTGGGTGATACTCACGAATGACATATTTTTGCGCTGCGCGGGCCGCCGCGAAGTCGAGATCGTGTGTGATAAACACGAATGCGCAATCCTGTCGACACGCCTCCAATTCGTCCCACAGCTTCGCCATGATCGAGCGATGGACATGGAGTTCCGGCTCATCAAAAATCAAAACCGACTCCGCTTCGGCGGCGAGTGTCTGTCCAATCATATAGAAAATGGCACGCTCGCCATCGCTCATATCGGAGGCGCTGTATCGTGCATCCGAACCGGCGACCAACACGGTGATATTGTCTCCAGAAATTTCCAATTGCCGGTGCGGTAGTAACCGATCCCAAATCCCTACAAGGCGCTCGAATTTGGTCGGCTCCGGTGGCGTATGGTCGCCCGCGCGAGCGCGCTGATGGGTTTTGAGCGCCTTGTTTGACTGTTCCGCGAAAAGGGCCTGGATAAGGAAATCGAAGTCATTCAGAAGTGCGATGGCTTCTCTGTTTCCCCATCGATTTCCTGGCCGATGCGCGGCCTGTGGGGCATCCTGAGAAATGCCGGTACGCAACGCGCTCAGTGCCGTTCTCTCACTGATTTTCGGGACGGTGGGATTAAGCATCAATGCGCGATGCGCCGAAATTCGATGCCCCTTTAGGCCGAGCGCATTCTCTAGGTGGGCGGCGAGCCTCGTCTTCCCGCCGCCGTTCGCACCCACGAAAATTATCGACGAACCCGGTTCAAGCGTGATTTGAGTCGCCTCTTCAGGCGCAGGCGCTGGAATCGAGAACTGAAAAGGCATCCGATCGCTCTCAAGATCAACAGTTAAAGAGCCGCCCTGAGCGGAACAGCGGAGGCGGTCGGCCGAATTCCGGCCACGCAGGTCAGTGGGCCGCCATTTTGCCTCACTGGCTAGAAGCGCAGGCTTGTAGCCGCTTGCTCGGGAATCTGGAACGATTCTCTCGAAAAGACGAGTCTTTCGTCGTCATCTTGGCTCAGTTCAATACTGATAAACCTGCCAGCATGAACGCCACTGCAATTGTAGCGATCAGGCGAAGGCACTACGCCATCTTTGGCTGTCCGTGCCGTCCCGCGATGACGCAGATTACCGCCATCAGAAGATAGCCCAGCGCCACCATCGGTGAGACACCGAGCCCCAGCCGGTCGCCGTGGATGAAGCCGAAATAGGCGAGGATTGCCGCCGCGGTGGCGTAAAACGTCGCCTGCTTGAAATCGCGGTCGATGATGAAGGCGGCGATGGCACCCAGCATCATGCCGGCCAGCACGGCGCCGCCGCCGAGCAGCTCCAGGCCGCGATAGACGACACCCGTGCCGGCGAGCTTGTCGAAGCCGACTTGCGCGGCCGAGGTTCCGGCGGCGGTCAAGGCCCCGTCGATCTGGGTCTGCGCCCACGCCGCGATGTTGGGGATGATCGCCAGGATCACGGCCGGTGCATGCTTTGCGGGTGTGACCTGGAATGCCTGGGCGCCGATGACGAGGCCGATATAGAGCAGGATCGGCAGGATCGCGACCAGCGGGATCACCGCGAGCAGCAGCGCCGTCAGGCCGAGAAAGCAGATCGCGGCGATGCACAGCCCGGTCGCCAGCGAATAGCCGATGCGGCCGCCCACGGCTTTCCATCCGGGATGGCCGATATAGACCGCCGGCGGAAACGGGCTGCCGAGAAACGCGCCGACCACGGCGCCGATGCCGTCGGCGAGGAGGATGTGGCGCAGGTCGTAATTGTCGCCCGCGGCGGCGGCGCTTTCGACGTTGTTCATGCCCTCGGTGAAATTGTAGATGCCGAGCGGAACGGCGGTGATCAGCAGCGGCCCGATGTCCGACAAGGCCGCGAACACGTCGGCGGTCGGCGTCGGCAGGCGCAGGC
Source organism: Alphaproteobacteria bacterium (assembly GCA_036394195.1). Taxonomy (GTDB): domain Bacteria; phylum Pseudomonadota; class Alphaproteobacteria; order CACIAM-22H2; family CACIAM-22H2; genus DATJPD01. Next base: position 13,444 of record DASWFO010000254.1, read on the forward strand.
CGAACTGCGCCAGCGCCTGCCCGACCGCCGTCGGCTGCATGTAGCCGCTGATGCCGAGGAGCGACACGACCCACGCGATGACGGTGCCGACGAGGGCGGCCGCGAGGCCGCCGGGAATCCCCCACGGCAGCCGGATGTTGGCGGTCCAGCTGACCAGGATGATGGCCAGCGACACGAACGCGATCCACGGCACCTCGAAGCTCTGGAAGGCCGGCCGCATGGAGATGAAGGCAATCGAGATTCCAGCCAGGGTGCCGAGCATCGCCGCGCGCGGCGTGTATTTGCGGATGGTCGGCCCGACGAACGCGCCCAAGAGGACGATGACGCCGATGACCAGGCACCAGGCGAGCCCGGCGCGCCAGGCCAGGATCGGGTCCTTCGTCTTCAGCGCCACCGGCAGCATGATCAGGAACACGACGATGAACATGTGCGGCACGCTCGGCCCATAGGGCATCGCCGTGACGTCGGCGCGCTTCTCCTGCTGGGCGAGGCGGTAGGCGAGATACGCGTAGTAGAGGTTGCCGATGGGAAGCGCGATGCCGAGCGCTGGCAGGATCCGGCCGAACACGAGATCGCCGGGCAGCTGCACGACGCCGAGGCAGAGCCCGGAGAGGACGATCACATTGAGAACGACGTTGGTGAACAGGCCGAAGAAGCCGTTCCAGTCGCCGGCGACCCACAGCCGGACCCGATATCCGCTCGCGTGTGCTGTCATGTTGCCCCCCTTTGCGTGATCGTTCGATCGGCCGCTAGCGCCGCTCCTTGCGGCCCAGGGCCGCGATGAAATCCTTGGATCGGCCGACCCACCCGAAAATGCCGCCTTGCGCCTTGATCATCGCCAGGCCGGCCTGCTGGAATTCCGGGAAGTAAGAGCCGACACAGTCTTCCAGCACGAGGCAGTCGTAGCCGCGGTCATTGGCCTCACGCACCGTCGTGTTCACGCACACCTCGGTGGTGACGCCGCACACGACGAGCTGGCGTACACCGCGGCTCTTGAGGATCGCGTCGAGGTCGGTGGCGTAGAAGGCACCCTTGCCCGGCTTGTCGATGACCGGCTCGCCCGGTGCCGGCTTGAGCTCGTCGATGATGTCGTGGCCGTATTCGCCGCGCACGAGAATGCGGCCCATCGGGCCCTTGTCGCCGATGCCGGCCTTGAGCCGTCCGCGTGTCTTCTTGGCCGGCGGCAGATCGGAGAGGTCGGGGCGATGGCCCTCGCGGGTATGGATGATCGGCAGACGGGCTTGACGGCAGGCTGCCAGCACACGCCTGGTCGGCGGGATCGCCTTGCGGAGCAGCGACACGTCGTTGCCGAGCGCCTCGCCGAAGCCGCCGGGATCGACGAAATCGCGCTGCATGTCGATGATCACGAGTGCCGTCGTGCGCGCGTCGAACGCGAACTCATAAGGCTCGGCTTTGGCGACGAGCGCCATGATCCCCCCGCTTGTGGCCGGCGCCGTGCTCACGCCCCGCCGGCAGTGTCGTCCACCCCGGACACGAGATCAATCGATGCAATATAGGTGCCGACCGTGTGCAAGGCAGATCCGCGTCCGGCGGGGTTTTGCCGTCGCTGATTTTGCGCCACAGTCCGGCGAAACCCAGGAGGCTGTTACATGAAGCAACGGCTCGATTACGCGGCGATTTCGCCTGAGGGGTACAAGACGCTTGGCGGGGTTCACCGGTTCATCGCCAAATGCGGGCTCGAGGAGTCGCTGATCAACCTCGTCTATCTGCGGGTGTCCCAGATCAATGGCTGCGCCTATTGCGTCGATCTGCATACGCGGGACGCGATCAAGGCGGGCGAAAGCCAGCGTCGTCTCCACAACGTGGTGACGTGGCGCGAGGCGCCGTTCTTCAGCGACCGCGAACGCGCCGCCCTGGCCTGGGCGGAGTCGCTGACCCACGTCGCCAGGACGGGCGCGCCGGATGAGGATTACGAAGTGGTGCGTCGCGCGTTCTCGGAGAAGGAGGTCGTCGACCTCACCTACGCGATCGGCTTGATGAACGCCCTGAACCGGCTCGCCATCGGCATGCGCAAGGGGCCGCCGGTCGAAGCCTGAGCTTCGCTCAGGCGGGCTCGACGGCCTTCCGGTAGGCGAACACCGACGCCGGCGGCACGTTGAGGAACGCCATTCCGCAACGCCGGCCGCGCAGCCCGTGCTTGTCTTCCGGGATCGGCGACACCAGCGAGTAGGTGTACTGCAGCATCTTGCCGCCGGGCTTCAGAATGCTGAACCAGGAACGGATCAGCCGGCGTTGCGCGTCGACCGGCAAGGTGATCATCGGTATTCCCGAGACGACCGTCGACACTTTGCCGTGCCAGCGGCTGGGGACGATCTCCGACAGCCGGCCGGCGTCGCCATGGATGACCTGCACATGCGGCAGCTGCTTGCGCAAATAGGTGCACATGTCGGAGTCGATCTCGATCACGAACAGCCGCTCCGGCGGGATGCCTCTGGCGATCAATCCCTTGGTGATCGAGCCGGTGCCGGCCCCGACCTCGATCACCGCGTCCTCGGCCCCGATGTCCACGTTCCGTGCGACGACCCGTGCCAGCGCCGGCGACGACGGCAGCAGCGCGCCCACCTTCAGCGGATTGGCGATCCAGCGGCGGAAGAACAGCAACTCTTCCGGCTGTTCGCTATCGTCGATGGCGCTGCGAGGTTTCATGATGGCCGAGACCCCTGAGTTCGTTGGGTGATTGTTCGATGAGACGGGCAGGTTTTGAGGCGGCGAACTATAGCGTAGCAGGCGCTCGGTTTGACATGAAAATAACAAATAACCGTCGGCCGGGAAATTTAGTTCCGTCCAAAACGCGAGGCCGGCAAAACGCTTGAAAACACGGGCTGCCCGGCGTATCAACCGTTCGCGTTTTGGACCTGTCGACGCAAAAAGTTAGGATCGTGCCATGGGCTACAAGGTTGCTGTGATCGGCGCCACCGGCAATGTCGGACGCGAAATGCTGAAGACGCTTGCCGAGCGGAGCTTTCCCGTCGATGAGGTGTTTCCGCTCGCGTCGTCCCGTTCCAAGGGGCTCACGGTCACCTATGGCGAGGACGTGCTCAAGGTCCGCGATCTCGCCGATTTCGATTTCAAGGGCATCGACATCGCTCTGTCGTCCCCCGGCGCCAAGGTGTCGGCCGCCCACAGCCCGCGCGCGGCGAAGGCCGGCTGCGTCGTCATCGACAACACATCCTACTTTCGCATGGACCCCGACGTGCCTTTGATCGTGCCCGAGGTGAACGCCCACGCGCTCAAGGGCTACGCGAAGAAGAACATCATCGCCAACCCGAACTGCTCGACGATCCAGATGGTGGTCGCGCTGAAGCCGCTGCACGATCTGGCGAAGGTCAAGCGCGTCGTCGTGTCGACCTACCAGTCGGTCTCGGGGGCCGGCAAGGAGGCGATGGACGAGTTGTTCGAGCAGACGCGCAACATCTACGTCAATCAGCCGGTCGAGAAGAAGAAGTTCACCAAGCAGATCTCCTTCAACGTGATTCCGCATATCGACTCCTTCATGGACGACGGGTTCACGAAGGAGGAGTGGAAGATGTCGGTCGAGACAAAGAAGATCCTCGATCCGAAGATCAAGGTGGTCGCGACCTGCGTGCGCGTGCCGGTCTTCGTCGGCCACGCCGAGGCGGTGTTCGTCGAATTCGAGAAGCCGATCTCCGACGCTCAGGCGCGGCGGGCGCTCCGTGACGCGCCCGGGGTCGCCGTCGTCGACCATCGCGCCGACGAGGGCTACGTGACCCCGGTCGAAGCCGCCGGCGAGGACAAGGTCTATGTGAGCCGGCTCCGCAACGATCCGACCATGGAGAACGGGCTCGTCTTCTGGTGCGTGTGCGACAACCTGCGCAAGGGTGCCGCCTTGAACGCGGTGCAGATCGCCGAGGAACTGGTCAAGCAAGGCTTCATGAGCGAGGCCGCGTAACTGGTCGGGTTCTCGCGACCAGCCTATACTTCCGTCAGAGCCGCGAGCGATTCGCTTTGGGCGGGCGAGGATAAGGGGCTGTCGTGAGACTTTTCGCTTCTCCACTCTATGTCGGCCTCGCGGCCATTCTGTTGATCGTGCTGTCGGTCAACGTCATGCGGGTGCGCGGCCGATATAAGGTCGGGATCGGCGACGGCGGCCATGTGGAGCTCGCCCGCGCGATGCGCGTCCAGGCGAACTTCGTCGAATACGTGCCGATCGCGCTGCTCCTGCTGCTGTGCGTCGACCTGGTCGGCGATGCGAAATGGATCGTCCACGTGCTCGGTATCCTCCTGCTCGTCGGCCGCGTGTTTCACGCCTACGGCCTGTCGCGCAGCTCCGATGAAACCTTCGGGCGCGCCGCGGGCACGGTCCTGACTTTCTTGGTGCTCATCGTCGGCGCCGTGCTCGCCATCCTCGGCACCTTCCAGATCCGGATCCTGGCGCCGGCCTGACAGCCAAGGCCGAGGCTTCCGAGGACCGCAGATAACGGCTGCGACCGCAGCCGCGCGCGCTTATGCGCGCGAAGCCAAGCGACGCGGAGACTCGCGCTGCGTCGCCGGCCTTCAGGCCGCCGACGGGCGCCAAAGACACGGGGGGCGCCCGGCGTCTGAGGGGCTACATTAACTGAGGGGCTAAATCACCCCGTCGCTGCGTTCCACAGCACGACCGCGGCGAAGCCGAGGATCAGCACGCCACCGACGCGGTTGGTCCATTGCAATCCCCGTTGATTGAACTTGTCGCGGAACAGGGCGACGCCGTTGGTGAGCAGCAGCCACCACATGGAAGCGCCGAGAAAGACGCCGACGACCACCATCCACTCGTCGGCGAGGCTTTTCTCGTCATTCTGCACGCCGAAGGCGCTGAACACGGCGAGGAACGACAGGACCGTCACCGGGTTGGTGAGGGTCAGGATGAGCGTCGAGGTGAAATCGCCGAGCAGGTTCTTTGGGTCGGTCTCTTCCTCGTCCTTTTTCGGTTGCGGCGCATTGGCCCACAGCGTGCGCAGGCCGACGACCAGCAGCACCGCCGCCCCGATCAGGCCGAACCAGAATTTCTGGCGCAGCACCAGGTCGTGGACGAAGCTCAAGCCAAACGCGGCGATCGCGCCGAAGATCGTGTCGGCAACCGCGGCACCCAGCCCCGAAACGATGCCGGCCAGGCGGCCGTGGACGATCGTGCGCCGTATGCACAGCACGTTGATCGGGCCGACCGGCGCGGCTATGAGAAAGCCGGCAATGAGGCCTTTGAAGAAGACCGAGACGACGAGCATGGGGAGATAACGGCGCGGTTATTGTTTCGTTGCCGGGATATGGCCGTGGTGGACGTCGAGCGCTTCAATACCGTGCCGCTGGCGCGAATACCAGCATCAGCGCAGCACCTCGACTGGGGGGAGCTGCCGCGGCGCCGCGATCTCGTCCTGGGCCGCGACGATCGCCAGGTCGGCTGCGCCGGCGTCGGTGCGCGCGATAATCCCGGACAGGCAGCCCGACGCCCCCGCCAGGGCCTGTGGCAAGGCGTCACCGCTGAGCATCCGCCCCAGCAGCACGGCGGCGAAGATGTCGCCGGCGCCGTGCGCCGCATGTTGCACCCGCGGAACCCCGACGCGCCAGGCGCCGCGTCCGTCTACCGCCAGCGAGGTCAAGGTTTCGGGCGGCGCATCGCCAAGAGCGAGCCCGGTGGCGATCACGGTGCAGGTGCTGCGGCGGCTCCTCGCCCGCACCGCCTCCATGGCGTCGAGCGCCGTCGCGGTGGTGTCGACGGCCCGGCCCGCCAGGACGCCGAGCTCGTAGGCATTCGGTGTCAGGATGTCGGCCTCCGGGGCGGCGCGGTCGCGCAGCCATTCGGCAATCCCCGGTTTCACATAAGCCCGCGCTGCAGCACCGGTGCCGTCGCCGATCACGGGATCGAGGAGCCACAAGGTGCCCGGATTCGCTTGGCGCACCGCGCTGACCGTGTCCAGCACGGCCGGCCCTTGCTCGGGCGCACCAAGATAGCCGCTCAGCACCGCGTCGCATCGGGCGAGGGCGCCGCGCTCGCCGAGGCCCCGAACGAGCTCCGCGATCTCCGCTGCCGGGGTCACCCGGCCGCGAAAGCCGCCATGCGCCGGATGGTTGGAGAACACGACCGTGTTGATCGGCCACACCTCGTGGCCGAGCCGGCGCAGCACGAAGCCGATGCCGCTGTTGCCGACATAGCCCAAAGCCACCGACGAGTGAATCGACAAAATATTCATCGTAGTATTGGCCGCCGCGGTGGCGGCGGCCGGAACCTCAGGAGATCCGTCATGTATGGGCTATCCGGATGGCGCGCCGTGGCTGTGGCCGGTCTTGTCGCGCTTTCAGGATGTACAGCACCTCCGCCGCCAGGGTCCAGCGCGCCCTTCGATGCGGCAACAGACGCCTCCCCGGCGGGGGCGTATGCCGGGTTGCTGGCCGCGGCGAAGGCGTCACCGCACGACGCCGACTTCACGCGGCTGCGGATGGCGTTCACTCGGACACCGGCCTACGCTTCCCATGGCCAGACGGATCGTGATTTCGCGGCGCTGTTTGAAGCCGGGGGTGCGGGCGATTGGCAAAAGGCCCAAGCTCTCGCCGAAGCCCAAGTCGAGCGGAACTACGTTCGGCTCAAGGCACATCGATATGCGGCCGCCGTGGCCCACCAGCGCGGGGATAAGGCCGCCGAGGAGCATCATCTGACGTTCTATCGCGGCTTGCTATCGTCGATTACGGGCAGCGGCGACGGCAAATCGCCCGACACGCCGATGTCGGTCATCAGCGTCGACGAGGAGTATGAAGTGCTGTGGACCCGCCGACAGCGGAGCGGAGGGCAATCACTCCTTCAGCACAACGGCAAGATGCTGGATGTCCTGGCTGCTGTCCCGGAAACGGGAAGCGCTGCGACAAGGACGGAGGATGTGTACTTCGATGTCTCTGCTCTCTTCGAGTGGGCGGGCCAACGGGGACCACAGCGTCCATCGAAGTAGCGACGCCAGCAGCCGCTGGCTCCGTCGACCGGGCGGTGTACAATGGGGCAAGCATAAGGGGACCCTCATGGCGCAACCGCATATCCTTCCACGCCGCAGCGCGCTCTATGTGCCCGGATCGAACGCCCGCGCGCTCGAGAAAGCGCGCACGCTCGACGCCGACGTGGTGATCATCGATCTCGAGGACGCGGTCGCCGAATCGCAGAAGACGGTCGCGCGCGAGCAGGTCCTGAAGGCGCTGAAGACCGGAGGCTACAAATCCGAGATGGTGGTGCGGGTGAACGACCCGACGACGCCGGAGGGGGCGGCCGATATGAAGGCCATCGCGCGCTCCGGTTGCGATGCCGTGCTCCTGCCCAAGATCGAGACGCCGCGCGAGGTGCGGGATGCCCATCTGCGGCTGGCCGCCGCCGGCGCGTCGCCGAGCCTCGCCTTGTGGGCGATGATCGAGAGCCCGCTTGCGGTATTGCACGTCGAGGAGATCGCGTTCTCGAGCCCGCATCTGAAGTGCCTCGTCATGGGCACGTCGGACCTGGCGAAGGATTTGCGGGCGCGCCACACCGAGATGCGGCTGCCCTTCCTCACCTCGCTCAGCCTGTGCGTGCTGGCGGCCCGCGCCGCCGGCCTCGTCATCCTCGACGGCGTGCATCTCGATCTCGACGACGACGAGGGTTTCCGCGCGTCGTGCCGTCAGGGCTCGGAGCTGGGCTTCGACGGCAAGACGCTGCTGCATCCAAAGACCATCCCCGCCGCCAATGCCGCCTTCGGCCCGACCGCCGACGAGGTCGCGTGGGCAAAGAAGATCATCGCCGCCCACGCCGATGCGGTGCGTCAGGGCAAGGGCGTGCTGGTGGTCGACGGCAAATTCATCGAGAGCCTGCATGTCGATGGCGCCAAGCACACCTTGGCGCTGGCCGACGCCATCGCGGCACGGCGCTGAGCCGGCGCTCGTCGGCCCCGGTTTTTCGCAGTTTTCCGCCATCGACGCGGGGCCCGGGGGATTCCGGGCGGCGGCTGGTGGCGGTATTTTTGACGTCGCTCAACCGCTCAAAACCCCAGGTTTTGAGCCAAAAATCTCGCTACCCCCAAAATGTGGTTGTTGGCGAAAAAAATAGGTGTTACGGAGATTCAGTCAGGTGTGCTGGACCGAGCCTTTGCACACGAAGGGTCGCGCTGGACCCGAGAGCCGATGAACGGACCTGTCCGGGCGGGACAGATTGTGTGACGCCGATGGGGTGCCGGCGGGGGCTTTGCCTCCGCCGGCATCATTTTTCTGGGAGCTGTCAGCAAGGAAGCGATCAGCAATCAGCCATGAGCGCGGCCGCTTTTCCGGCTGACCGCTGACGGCTTCTTTGCTGATAGCTCCAAATAAAAAGAGGCGCCAGGCGCGCTGGACCGAGATCCGACGCAATCGTGTCCGGGCGGGACACGAAACCTGACGCCTCGGGAGCTTGCGCCCCCTGGCCGCGTCATCCGGGCTTCCGTCGCGATCTCCGTCGGCGCTCTGGAGAAGCGCCAGACCGGCTCCCGCTGCGGCGGGCCCACGACCTTGCGGCCTTGGACCCGCACCCGAGAAAGACCAGGAACCTGCTCGCGTGGCTCTGCCCGTCCGCCGCGACCCCGGCGCGTGTGTTCGAAACGTTGCCGCTTCGAACCTCGCCACCGTGCCGCCCGACCTGGACGGAGCGGTTCATCCGGAACCGTCCCGTCGCCGACCGGACCGCCGAGCCCCGCCTTCGAAGACACCGCCCCTTGCGAGACCGCCTCTTCGAAAACCTGGGCCCAGGCTGCTCCGCCCGGGCTCACCCCGCGGGCTACTCCCGCCTTTCGCCCGATGCGCCCCCTTCCGGCGAAGGGACCGACACCGGGGTTGAACGACGCGCCCCCGAAGGGGTGGAGGTCGTTCCGGAGGCGCTGTTTCCGTCGTCGGCGACCACCGTCTCTTTCGAGGCCGGCGCCCTCCCGGGCTTTCAGGCCGCTGTGCGACCGAACCGCACTTCCTCCGCACGTCGCGTACCGGGGAGAAGCTTCTCAGAACGACAGTCATCGCTCAATAATAATCGGCAAGTAAAAGCGAAATTTCTGTTGACAGAATTTCAATATCTCCACATTCCTCGCACAAAATATCCCCGAGTCTATCCACAATTACTTGTCCACAGACCTGTGGATATTAATAAACCGCGGGTCAAGTCGTTGACGAGGCCGGCGGTCCGTCGCGAGCCTGTGGCGGCGCCCGTTGCATGCCGTGGCCGGACGACGCGGTTCGCCGGTGCCGCCCGCGCTGCCGCCGCTGGCGCGGAGCACCAAAGCCCAGCCCGCGCGTGGTTAAATTCCACGACGTTGACGGCACGCCGCCTTGCGGTCTAAACCAATGGGGTAACACTCATTTCCGGACGCCGCGGGGCCGAAAAGTATTTCGCCCGTAGCGTCCGGGCCCGTCCTCTCCGGGGCGACCTTAGGGAAGTATCCCGACGGTCCGCACCCCGAGCAACTGAAGAGGCGTCATGCCCATCGCGCCCGAAGCGCCGTCCGCCCCGAAGCCGATCCTGGCGCCGGCGCGGCCGCTCTCTCCGCATCTCCAGGTCTATCGCCCGCAGCTCACGTCGGTCCTTTCGATCACCCATCGCGCCACCGGGGTGGCCCTGGCGGTGGGCACGCTGCTGCTCGTCTGGTGGCTGATCGCCGCGGCGACCGGGCCCGAGGCCTTCGCCGTCGTGCAGAGCTTCATGGGATCGTGGCTCGGTCTGCTCCTGCTGCTTGGCTGGACGGCGTCGCTGTTCTTCCACCTCAGCAATGGCATCCGGCACCTGTTCTGGGACGCCGGCCTCGGATTTGAGCTCAAGACGACCTACCGGTCGGGCTGGGCGGTGGTGGTGGCCACCGTCGTGCTCACCGTGCTGGCTTGGCTGTGGGGGTTGGCATGAGCCAGTGGTCGTTGCAGTCCGATCTGAAGCGGGTCCGCGGTCTCGGCTCGGCGAAGGCCGGCGTCGGCCATTGGTGGGCCCAGCGCGTCACCGCGCTGGCCCTGATCCCGCTGACGCTGTGGTTCGTCGCGTCCGTCATTGGACTGGTCGGCGCCTCGCATGCGGCGGTGGTCGATTGGATCGCCTCGCCGATCCCGGCGGTGCTGCTGGTGCTCCTGATCGCGGCGACGTTCCATCACGCACAGCTCGGCCTGCAGGTGGTGATCGAGGATTACGTGCACCGCGAGGGGGCCAAGGTGGCGTTGATTCTGTTCGTGAAAGGCGCTGCCATCGTGCTCGCCCTGGCGGCGCTGTTCGCCGTGCTGCGCATCTATTCGTGGGGGGGCTGAGCCATGGCTGACGACGCGCGCGGCAACGGCTCCAGAGGCGGTCCCGCGATCAACGGCGACGCCTATAAGATTGTCGATCACGACTACGACGTCGTGGTCGTCGGCGCCGGCGGTGCCGGCCTGCGCTCCACGTTCGGCATGGCGATGACCGGGCTGAAGACCGCCTGCATCACCAAGCTGTTCCCAACCCGCAGCCATACCGTCGCGGCGCAAGGCGGCATCTCGGCCGCCTTGGGCAACATGGGGCCCGACGACTGGCGCTGGCACATGTACGACACCGTCAAGGGTTCCGACTGGCTCGGCGACCAGGATGCCATCGAGTACATGTGCAAGGAGGCGATCCCGGCGATCATCGAGCTCGAGCACTACGGCGTTCCGTTCAGCCGCACCGCGGAGGGCAAGATCTATCAGCGGCCGTTCGGCGGCATGACCACCGAATACGGCAAAGGGATCGCGCAGCGCACCTGCGCCGCCGCCGACCGCACCGGCCACGCCATCCTGCACACGCTGTATCAGCAGTCGCTGCGCCACAACGCCGAGTTCTTCATCGAGTATTTCGCGCTCGACCTGCTGATGGATGACGACGGCTTGTGCCGCGGCGTGGTTGCGTGGAATCTGGCGGATGGGACCCTCCACCGCTTCCGCGCCCACCTCGTCGTTCTGGCGACGGGCGGCTACGGGCGCGCCTACTTCTCCGCGACCTCGGCGCATACCTGCACCGGCGACGGCAACGCGATGGTGCTGCGCGCCGGGCTGCCGCTCGAGGACATGGAGTTCGTGCAGTTCCACCCGACCGGCGTGTACGGCGCCGGCTGCCTGATCACCGAAGGCTCGCGCGGCGAGGGCGGGTACCTGACGAATTCGGAAGGCGAGCGGTTCATGGAGCGGTACGCGCCGTCGGCGAAGGATCTCGCGTCCCGCGACGTGGTCAGCCGGTCGATGACGGTCGAAATCCGCGAGGGCCGCGGCGTCGGCCCGAAGAAGGACCACATTTTCCTGCATCTCGAGCATCTCGATCCGAAGCTGCTGCACGAGCGGCTGCCGGGCATCTCGGAGACGGCCAAGATCTTCGCCGGCGTCGACGTGACGCGCGAGCCGATCCCGGTGCTGCCGACCGTGCACTACAACATGGGCGGGGTGCCGACGAACCACCACAGCGAAGTCGTGCGGCCGGTGAACGGCAATCCCGATGCGGTGGTGCCCGGGCTGATGGCGATCGGCGAGGCCGCCTGCGTCTCGGTGCACGGCGCCAACCGGCTGGGCTCGAATTCGCTGCTCGACCTCGTGGTCTTCGGCCGCGCCGCGGCACACCGGGCGGCCGAGCTGGTCAGGGCCGGCGAGGCGCATAAGCCGCTGCCGCAGAGCGCCTCGGATCCGGCACTGTCGCGCTTCGACAAGCTGCGTCACGCGCACGGAGAATTCTCGACCGCCCATCTCCGGCTCGAGATGCAGCGCACGATGCAGGACAACTGCGCCGTCTTCCGGACCGCGGACGTTCTCAAGGAAGGCGAGACCAAGCTCCGCGATGTGTGGAGCAAGGCCTCGTCGCTGAGCGTGTCCGACCGGTCGCTGATCTGGAACTCGGATCTGGTGGAGACCCTCGAGTTCGACAATCTGCTGGCACAGTCGTTGGTCACGTTGCACTCGGCGCTCAACCGCCAGGAAAGCCGCGGCGCGCACGCCCGCGAGGACTTCCCGAAGCGCGACGACGTGAACTGGATGAAGCACACCTGCGCGTGGCTGGACGAGCGCGGGAAGGTCACCTTCGATTACCGGCCGGTGCACCTGAACACGCTCACCAACGAAGTCCAGAGCTTCCCGCCGAAGGCGCGGGTCTATTGATGAAAGAGAGCCATCAGCCATCAGCGATCAGCTTTCAGCCGGAAGCCGGTTCGCTCTCTTTGCTGACGGCTGATTTCTGAACGCTGAAAGCTTTTCTCATGGCCCAATTCACGCTGCCGCAGAATTCGAAGGTCGTTTCCGGGCGCGAGTTCCCGCGCCCCGAGGCGCGCCGGGTCAAGGCATTCAAGATCTACCGCTGGGATCCCGACGCCGGCGACAATCCGCGCCTCGACACCTATTACGTCGACCTCGACGACGTCGCACCGATGGTCCTGGATGCGCTGATCAAGATCAAGAATGAGATCGACCCGACGCTGACCTTCCGCCGCTCCTGTCGCGAAGGCGTGTGCGGCAGCTGCGCCATGAACATCGACGGCACGAACACGCTGGCCTGCCTCAAGCCGATCGACGAGGTGCGCGGCGACGTGAAGATCTATCCGCTGCCGCATCTGCCGGTGATCAAGGACCTGGTCGGCGACTGCTCGACGCTGTACGCGCAGCTGCGCCTGATCGAGCCGTGGCTGAAGACGGAATCGCCGCCGCCGGACCGCGAGCGGCTGCAGAGCCCGGCCGAGCGCGCGAAGCTCGACGGGCTGTGGGAATGCATCCTGTGCTTCTGCTGCTCGACCGCCTGTCCCAGCTATTGGTGGAACGGCGACCGCTATCTCGGCCCGGCCATCCTGCTGCAGGCCTATCGCTGGATCGCCGATTCGCGCGACGAAGCGACCGGCGAGCGGCTGGATCAGCTGGAGGACCCGTTCCGGCTCTACCGGTGCCACACGATCATGAACTGCACCAAGACCTGCCCGAAGCACCTCAACCCCGCCAAGGCGATCGCCGAGATCAAGCAGTTGATGGTGGAGCGCGTCCTCTAGCCCAATCGCGGGCCGTCTCCGGACGGCTGGGCAAGTTCACCAGAGCGTCATGAGACGGCGGCAGAATGGGGCAGGCGGTCGCCC
>DASWFO010000255.1:0-2534 GCA_036394195.1 Alphaproteobacteria bacterium
TGGTGTCCTCGACGACGTTGCCCGAGTATTCCTGGAGCGCGACGGTGACGGCGTTGAAGGTCACCGGCTGGGTCCCGAAGACGTTGGAAAGGCGAAACCGCATCCGGTTGCCCCACAGGTCGGGCTTGACGATCGAGCGGAAGGTCTGGTTGGACGCCGCGTGGTTGTTGGCGGCCGGGAAAGGGAAACCGAGGTCGGGTTGAATGTTGGCCGGGGCGAAGGTGACGGGCGCACCGGGCGGATAGACCGGCGGAACCGGCGGAACGTACACGAAGTTTGCCGCCGGAGACGTGGCCCAGGTGGCGACCCAATGTTGGCCCCGATCTTGGCCGCGGCCCTGGTCGCGATCGTCGGCGATGGCGGCCGGACGGACCGCGAGCACGACAACGGCGATGCCTATGGCCAGCAGGATAGTGGACGACCGCCGGCGAAGATTCGGTCCAATCGCCGGCAACATGCTTCCTTCAGGTGCACGCCTGTTGATGTTCATACTTTCCTCCCTTTGGAGGCGACACCTCCCGATCTTGTTTCCTGGCTTCGCGCGCAGTAGTTGAACTATACGGATGTCGCCCGCGAACGACGCTAACAGGCGATCAGACATTCGTCCAACCGGAAATTGAACTTTGATGCAATTTCCGATGCCGTGCCGACTCGGCCTCGCGCATGATGCAAGTTTCACGGCACGCACTGCGGCGGCGCGGCGCATCGCACCGGCCGGCATGACAAGACAAGAGCGGCGCCCGCAGGCTAGAGTCGCGCTCCGTTCGTTGGTCAGGCCAGAGGCGCCGGGCCAGATCCTACGCCGCCGGGCGCGTCGGGATGCGCTTCACCTCGGCGGCCAGACGCTGCTCCGCCTCCCACAGGTCGCGCGCCTGCTGCATCCTGAGCCACAGGCCCGGTCCGTTGCCGCAGAACTTGCCGAGCCGCACCGCCATCTCCGGCGTGACCGCGGCCTTGGCCGCGAGGATCGCGTGCAGCGCCTGGCGCGAGACGCGCAGCTCGCGCGCCGCCGCGCTCACGGAAACGCGCATGGCCGGCAGCACGTCCTCGCGCAGCACTTCGCCGGGATGAGTGGGCCGCCGGCTGGGCCGCCGCCTCACGGGATACTCGGCCATGTCGCTCTCCTCAGTGGTATTGCTCCAAATCGACCCTGACCGCGTCCGCGCCCGACCATTCGAAGGTGATGCACCATGGCCCGTTCACATGGACCGTGTAGCGCACTGGCCTGCCGCCGCGCAGCCGGTGGAAATCGAAGCCCGGCAGGTTCATCTCCTCCGGACGCTCCGCCTGGTCGAGCGCGGACAGCCGGCGGTGAAGGCGGTCGGCGAGCCTCGCATCGACGCGGCGACTCGATCCCCTCTCCCAGAATTCCCTGAGGCCGCCGTGGCGAAAGCTCTTGATCACGCTGCCCGGACTGTAAGTCTATGGCTTACAATTGTCAATCATCGGTTGACATCGGCCGGCATCTTCGAGCGTGAAGCCGCCGCGCAGCATCGCCGCGACGAGGTGCACCCGTTGCGCATAGTTTGCACGCTGCCGGGGTTCACTTGCTGGTCGGTGCCGATGCTGACATGGTCGACGCCGGCGACATCGGCCATCTCCTTGAGCCCGTCGACATACTTGTCGAGGCTCGGGAAGAAATGCCAGATGGCGATCGAGCCGCCGGTCTCGGCGATGGCCCGCGCGTGATCGCGGCTGATCTGCCGCCCAGTCAGCGGCGTCGGCCCCATCGCCTGCGACCCACGGCCGCGGACGCCGCCCTATGCGTGGTGGCGGCGCCATGACGAGTACGGGAGCGACGGGACTCACTGAGACGCGGCTGCCGTTACGGCTCATGCCGGGAGCGTCCAACCGATCCAATCGCAGAGCGCGCGGCCCATCACCAGCTCCAAGTCGCGGCCCTTGAGCCAGGGCAGCTCCTCGGTGAAGAGGGTCACGCATTCGCGGTAGGAGCACGGCATGCGCGTGATGTCGGTGCCCCAGAACATGCGCTCCGGGCCGAAGGCATCATAGATCTGGCGCAAATATTTGTGGATGTTGCGATAGGGGTAGGGCGCGCTCGAATAGCTGGGCGCGCCGCTCGCCTTCACTGCGACATTGGGATAGCGGCTGAGCGCCAGCAGCTCCGGCAGATTGGCGAAGCCGGCATCGTCCTTGGCGCCGCGCGCTCGACCCATGTGGTCGATCAGCAGGCGAAGCCGCGGATGGCGCTCGGCGATGCGCCCGGCCAGCGGCAGGAAATTCGCCGCGAGCAGCGCGATCGGCAGCCCGGCGCGCTCGGAAGCGGGCCAGAGCCAGTCGATGCTGCCGTCCTTGATCCAGTTCTCCTGGCCCGGCCCGAGAAAGGCAAAGCGGAAGCCGAGCATGCCCGGCTGGCTCTTCCAGCGCTCGACCACGGCGCGGTTCTCGGGCCGATCGACCGCGAACCAGCCGAGGATCGCGAGACGCCGCGGATGCTGGCGCGCGGCCGCGATCGCCAGCTCGTTCCCCTGCGGATCCCAGCCCGGCGGATGCAGCACCGCCGCGTCGACGCC
>DASWFO010000256.1:0-3148 GCA_036394195.1 Alphaproteobacteria bacterium
CCGATCCCTTGTTCCCGGGGCGATGGCTAGCATGGCGACGGGCGCGAGGCGAGTCCTGGGACAGCGTCCTGGGACAGCGTCCCGACGGACGGAGACGTCAGGCGGCGGGACGGACGCCCCACCGCCGCGCCCAGCCGAGCCCTTCGACTGTGCCGGCGGCGGGGCGGTACTCACAGCCGACCCAGCCGTCATAGCCGAGCTCGTCGAGCAGATCGAAGAGATAGGCGTAGTTCACCTCGCCGCGGTCGGGTTCGTGGCGGTCGGGGACGCCGGCGATCTGGATATGGGCGTAGCGTCCGGCGAGGCGGCGCAGACGGACGGCGAGATCGCCCTCCATGATCTGGCAATGATAGAGGTCGAGCTGCAGCTTGACGTTGTCGCGGCCGACGCGGTCGAGGATGGCGAGCGCTTCGCCGGTCGTGTTGAGGAAATAGCCGGGGATGTCGCGCGGATTGATCGGCTCGATCAGCAGCGTGATGCCGTGCGGCGCGACGAGGTCGGCGTTGCGGCGCAGATTGGCGACGAGCACGGCGGCACCCTCGGGTTTGGCGCGATCGGCGGGCCACAGGCCGGAGAGCACGTGGAGGCGCTTGCACCCCGTCGCCAGCGCATAGCCCAGCGCGCGCTCGGCGCCGGCGGTGAAATCCGCCTCGCGCCCGGGCAGCGCGGCGCAGCCGCGCTCGCCGCCCGCCCAATCGCCGGACGGCAGGTTGAACAGCACCGGCATCAGGCGGTGCCGGTCGAGCCGCTCGGCAATAGCAGCGGCCGGCGCTTCATAGGGAAACAGGCATTCGATGCCGCGAAACCCCGCCGCCGCCGCCGCGGCGAAGCGGTCGAGGAACGGCAGCTCCTGGAACAGGTAACTCAGATTGGCGGCGAATTTCGGCATGATCGCCTCCGATGAGCAGTGCAGGACCGCCAGCTCGCGCGCGATAGAGTTTCGCGCGCCGGACGAGCCGCGCGGGCCTACGCCGCGCCGCGGAGGATCAGCCGGGCAGCACTCCCGCGACGGCGCGATAGACCGTCACAGCGCCGACGCCGGCGAAGAACAGGAGAATCAACAGCAGGGTCAGCCGCAACATGCTACGGCGTCGGCGCGGCGCGTCATCCCCGGCGCTCGCCGAGGAGACGGCGAGACGGTCGCCGGCGGTGAGGACCGGCGCCGGCCGCTCGCCGCGCCGCGCCTCGCCGAGAAAGCGCAACGCCGCGCCGGCGCCGCTGTCTTCGCTGCGCGGCTGGGTGCGCATCGGCACGGGCTCGCGCAAGGGCGCGGCGCCGGGCTCGGCCAGCTGCGGCTCGGGGCGGTCTTTGGGGCTCGGGCGAACGGGAGACGGCATGGGCGAAAGGTGCTTTCCGAAAAGGGGTGCCCGACCCTGACACCCGCTTGTGTCGAGAGTTGGGCGGAGGCGGCCACACCGCCGCCGCAATCATTAACGCCCTATCCGGGCCCCCGCTCCCAGGGCGCCGTCGATTCCATTGTACCAATTCCATCTTGACTCATTCATAACCGGTGAGTTATATATATGACATGCAGACAGTGCCCGATCAGCTCTTCAAGACCCTTGCAGATCCGACCCGCCGGGCGATCTTCGAACGGCTGGTCCGCGACGGGGAGCAGACCGTGCGGGCGCTGACGGATCGCGCCGGCGTCTCGCAGCCAGCGGTATCCAAGCACCTGGGCGTCTTGAAGCTCGCCGGCCTGGTTCGCGATCGGCCTGAAGGACGCTCGGTCCACTACAGCGCCGAGCCGCAAGGCCTGGCACCCCTGATCGACTGGATGAGCCTCTACGGCGCCTTCTGGCGCGACCGGTTCGATCGCCTCGAAGCCCTGCTGAACAGGATGGACCAATGACCAAGCCCGCCGCCGCCACGCGTTCCCTCGTCGTCGAACGGGAGATGCCGCATCCGCCGGAAAAGATCTGGCGCGCCCTCACTGAAGGCCCGCTGATCGAGGAGTGGCTGATGAAGAACGACTTCCAGCCGGTTGTGGGCCACAGGTTCAACTTTCGCGCCACGCCCATGCCGCATTGGAACGGCGTGACCGACTGCCAGGTCCTGGTCGTCGAACCCAATGAACGGCTCTCCTATAGCTGGAACGCCTCGGGCGAAGAGGCAGCGGGGGGACTGAAGACCGTGGTCACTTGGACGCTGACGCCGACCAAGGGCGGCGTTCTCGTGCGCATGGAGCAGTCGGGCTTCCGGCCCGAAGACGAGGCCAACTACCAGGGCGCGAATTACGGCTGGCAGCGGTTCGTCGGCGGCCTCGAGCGGGTGGCCGCAGCGCTGGACTGACACCGCAGCCTGGAGGCACCAACGCTAATGACGCCTACAAAAAAGACCGTCAGCAATTGGGCTGTGACGGCAGTAGTCCTGCTGATGACAGTGTCGTCGGCTGCCAGCGACAATCCGGCCGCATCATGCGAGGAGGCAGAAGAGCATGCAGCGACGCTCAAAACCTGGCCTGCTCTCTATTCAGCTTTCGAGCGATATGGGCGCTGTGATGATGGAAGCATCGCGGAAGGGTTTGATGAGTCCGTCTATAATCTGCTCGGCAAGCTGAACGCCTCAGAGCTCAAACTCGCCTCCGTGCTCTTTACGAAGTCTCACACGTTTCAGGATTTCACTCTCCGGCACGTCAGAAGTGCGACCGTCCTTCGCGAGCAGTATGACAAAGCCGTGAACCGGTTAGCGATCGTATGTTCCAGGCAAAGGACTCAGACCTGCGATTCTCTGGTTGACGCAGCAAGGAGCGCCGAGGGCGTGCCAGATTAATAGAGCCGTGTGAGAGCGCGGCTTAGTGACGTCGGTCGCGGCCGGGCGAGCCGGCAGAACCCGGCCCGCCCGTTGCCGCTAGGCGTTGGCGCCGCCGCTGAAAGGCAGGGCGCGGATGCGCTTGCCGGTCGCGGCGAAAACGGCGTTGCTGACCGCCGGCCCGACCGGCGGCACGCCAGGCTCGCCGACGCCGGTCGGCTTCTCGGCCGAGGGCACGATGTAGACCTCGACCTTCGGCATGTCGTCGATGCGCAGCACCTGGTAGTCGTTGAAATTCGACTGCTCCACCGCGCCCGCCTTCAAGGTGATCGCGCCATAGAGCACGGCGCCCAGGCCGAAGCCGATGCCGCCTTCCATCTGCGCCTTGATCACGTCG
>DASWFO010000257.1:0-18580 GCA_036394195.1 Alphaproteobacteria bacterium
GCGGAGAACAACAGCCGCGGCGGCTTGTTCGGCACCGCGGCCGCGGTCCGCTCGTAGGCCGGGCGGATCAGGGCGGCCACGGCGGCGACGAAGCCGGGTTCGGCCGGATAGCAGCAGACGGCGCGACTATGCGCCTTGATGCCGAGCCGGCCCGCGGCTTTGCTCCAGGCGGCGAGCGATGAGCCGGTGGTCGACGCGGAGAACTGCGGATAGAGCGGCAGCAGCACGACCTGCTCGGCATCCAGCCGGCTCAGCTGGGCCGCGGCTTCCCCGGTCATCGGGTGCCAGTAGCGCATGGCCGGCAAGACCTCGACCTGACCGAGATCGGCCAGGGCGGCTTTGAGGGCGCCCGCCTGCGCCAGCGTGTTCGCCAGCAGCGGCGAGCCGCCGCCCAGCTGTCCGTAGATCTCGCGTGCCAGCGTGTGGCGCCGTCCGGCGATAAAACGCGCCAGCAGGGCTCGGAGCGGCTGCGGCACCTCGATGATCGCGGGATCGTTGAACAGGTTATAGAGAAACGGCTTGACCGACTCGGGGCGGTCGGGCGCTCCGAGGTTGAACAGAACGACGGCGAGCTTCATGCGTGCCGATGATGCCAGGCGCGAATGATCTCCGACAGCCGCGCCACGTTCTCGGGCGGCGTCTCCGGCAGGATCCCATGGCCGAGATTGAACACGAACGGACCGCGCCCGAGCGCCTTCAGGATGCGCATCGTCGCGTCTTCCATCGGCTTGCCGCCATGGACCAGCAGCAGCGGGTCGAGATTGCCTTGCACCGCCGATTGCGGCTGCAACTCCTTGGCCGCCCATTCCGGCGGAATTGACGCATCGATCCCGATCGCCTCGACGCCGGTTTCGGCCGCGTAGTCGGCGTAATGCACGCCGGCGCCGCGCGGGAATGCGATGATCGGAATGGCGGGATGCTTCGCCTGCAGCCGCTCGACGATCTGGCGTACCGGCTCGATCGCCCAGGCCTGGAATTCGTGGTCCGACAGCACGCCGGCCCAGCTGTCGAAGATCTGAACGGCTTCGGCGCCGGCCTCGATCTGTGCCAGCAGATAACGTGTCGTGACGTCGACCAGCAGAACGATCAGCTCGTCGAACAACTTCGGATCGCTCATCGCCAGGCGGCGGGCGGCCAGGAAATCCCGGCTGCCGCGACCTTCGACCATGTACGCGGCGACCGTCCAAGGGGCTCCCGCAAACCCGATCAGGGCCGTATCGAGCGGCAACGACTTGGCGACGCGTCTCACCGTCTCGAAGATCGGAGCCAGCCGGGACACGGCATCGTTGCCCAGGCGCAGCCCCGTGAGTTGCCGCGCGTGCTGGATCGGCTCTAGAACCGGGCCCTCGCCTTCGCGAAACTCGAGCTTCTGGCCCAGCGCATACGGCACCATCAGGATGTCGGAAAACAGGATGGCCGCATCCATGGCAAACCGGCGGACTGGCTGCAGCGTGATCTCGGTCGCCAGCTCCGGCGTCAGGCACAGCTGGACGAAATCGGGCGCCTTGGCGCGTACCGCCCGATATTCCGGCAGATAGCGGCCGGCCTGACGCATGAACCAGAAATTGGGCCGGGCCTGCACCTCGCCGTGCAGCGCACGGATCAGCGACTTGGCCTGGGTACTAGCAGGCGACGTGGGCACGGATCACCTATGCGCGAACGGGGGGCAGGATCTGTTCTTCCGATCCAATCATATAGTCTTAGAATCTTTAGAGATGAGGTGGAAGATGGATACCTGTGGATGGCGGGAATTCACCGGTCCACCCAAAATGATCCCAGCTTTTACCGGCCGTCCGTGTAAAGCAGATTCTGTGAGCGATATCGTGAAAGAAGCCGCTCACAGCGTGCTACTCTGGCGTTTATATCGGGGATATGAATCGCGGGGATTACCTGAATCGAGGGGGTGCACGAGGGTGTGCCGGGGCATTTCGCGGACTGGGGACAGATTCACTCACGACCGGACAACCGGTATGTCGGTTTGTTCGCGGTTCGGGACAGAATCCGGACCCTCGGGAAAACTCGCGAGTTATCCGCGTGCTTTCTGATCTACCCACAGGCGGCGGGCTGCTCCGCCGCGCTCCGATGCCGACTGCCGCATGAAGAACCTGCACCTCCATCTGGTCTCCGATGCGACCGGCGAGACGATCAACAACGTCGCCCGCGCCTGCCTCGTCCAATTCCCCGAAGTCGAGCCGATCGAGCACACCTGGTCGATGGTGCGCTCCGAGCGCCAGATGCGGAAGGTCCTCGACGGGATCAGCGCCAATCCTGGCCTGGTGCTGTTTACCTTCGTCGACGACAACATGCGTGGCATGCTTGAGGAAGGCTGCCGGGAGTTGGGCGCGCCGTGCATCGCCGTGCTCGATCCCGTACTGGGGGCACTCGCCGGGTTTTTCCACATGCAGGCGCGGCATATCCCCGGCCGCCAGCACGCGCTCGACAGCGAATATTTCGCCCGCATCGAGGCGATGAATTTCGTCATGGCGCATGATGACGGCCAGATGACCCGTGACCTCGAGAAGGCCGACGTGGTTCTCCTCGGCGTCTCGCGCACGTCGAAGACGCCGACCAGCCTCTATCTCGCCAACCGCGGCATCAAGGCGGCGAACGTCCCCATCGTTCCCGGCGTCCCGCCGCCGGAAGAAATCCACAACCTGAAGGCGCCGCTGGTCGTCGGTTTGACTTGCGATCCGGCCTCGCTCGTCCAGGTCCGGCGCAACCGGCTGCGGATGATCAACGACACCGAAGAAACCTCGTACACCGACATGGACACGGTGCGCGGCGAGGTCACGGCCGCGCGCCAGCTCTTTGCCCGCCACGGCTGGCCGGTGCTCGATGTGTCGCGCCGCTCGATCGAGGAAACCGCCGCGGCGATCATGCAGCTGATCGCCGAACGGCGTGAGACCCCGGCGTCATGACCAAGGCGCTGGTGCTGGCCTCGGCAAGCCCGATCCGGCGCACCCTCCTCGGCAATGCCGGGCTCGCGGTGACCGTCGATCCGGCCGCGATCGACGAGGGCCAGGTGAAACAGGACATGCGGAGCCACGGCGCCGCCGTCGAGACGGTCGCGATCGAGCTCGCGGCCGGTAAGGCCAAGGCGGTGGCTGCGCGCCATCCCGATGCGCTCATCATCGGCGCCGACCAGATTCTCGACGCCGGCGGCGGCGAATGGTTCGACAAGCCGCCTGACCGCGCCGCGGCCGCGCGCCAGCTCGCAGCGCTCGCGGGCCGCTCCCACCAGCTGGTCAGCGCCGTCGCGGTCGTCGAGAGCGGTCAGGAGGTCTGGCGGGTCGCTGACGCGGTGACGCTGCATATGCGGCCGCTGACCCCGGAGTTCATCGCGTCGTATCTCGACCGCGCCGGCTCGGCCGCGTTGGGCTCGGTCGGCGCCTACCAGCTCGAGGGTCTTGGCGCCCAGCTCTTCACCCGCATCGAGGGCGATTATTTCACCGTTCTCGGCCTGCCGCTGCTGCCGCTGCTCGCCTTTCTCCGGCAGCGCGGCATAATCGCGTAAATGAGCATCGAGATTCGCGGCACGACGCGGCTCGCCGGCGTCATGGGCTGGCCGGTCAAGCACTCGCGCTCGCCGCGGCTGCATAACTATTGGCTCGCCAAGCATGGCATCGACGGCGCGTATGTGCCGTTACCGGTGAAGCCGGAGGATTTTCCAGCGGCGCTGCGGGCGCTGCCGGCGCTGGGCTTCGCCGGTGCCAACCTGACGGTGCCGCACAAGGAGGCCGCCCTCGCGGTCGTCGACCGGCTCGACCCGATGGTGCGGCGGATCGGCGCTTTAAACTTGGTGGTGGTCGCCGCGGACGGTAGCCTCGAAGGCCGCAACACCGATGTCTACGGGTTCAGCGAGCATCTGCGCCAGATAGCCCCCGGGTGGCGGAAGGACCAGCCGGTGCTGGTCCTCGGCGCCGGCGGCGCTGCCCGGTCGGTGGTGGTCAGCCTTCTTGACGAGGGCGTGCCGGAGATCCGGCTGGTCAACCGCACGCGCCAGCGGGCCGAGGCGCTGCAGGCGCTGGGGCCGGCGGTGAAGGTTCACGACTGGCCGGCGGGCCCGGCGGCGTTTCAGGATATCGGGCTGCTGGTCAATACGACCATGCTCGGCATGGTCGGCCAGGCCCGACTCGACATCGATTTGTCGCCGCTGCCGAAATCGGCGGTGGTCTACGACATCGTCTACACGCCCTTGGAGACGGAGCTCCTGGCCGCGGCGCGGGCGCGTGGGCATGTCGTGGTCGACGGGCTCGGCATGCTGCTGCACCAGGCGCGCCCGGCCTTCCGCGCCTTCTTCGGGCGCGATCCCGCCGTCACGCCCGAGCTGCGCGCCCATGTTCTGGCCGACAAGAAGGATTGATGCGGATCATCGGTCTGACCGGCTCGATCGGCATGGGCAAATCGGTGGCGGTCGGCCTGCTGCGCCGCCAGCGGGTGCCGGTTCATGATGCCGATGCCGAAGTCCACCGGCTGCTCGGCCGCAACGGAGCGGCGGTTCGGGCGGTGGCCAAGGCGTTTCCCGGCACGGTCACGGACGGCAAGGTCGACCGGCGCAAGCTCGGCGCCCGCGTGTTCGGCAAGAAGAACGAGGCCGCGCTGCGCCGGCTGGAAGCCATCATCCATCCCCTGGTCCGCCGCAACACCGAACGCTGGCTGGCGCGCCAGGCGCGGCGCCGCGCGCCATTGGTCGTGCTCGATGTGCCGCTGCTGTTCGAAAGCAACGGCGGCCGGGGCCGGCGGGCCCGGCGCTACGACGCCGCCATCGTCGTGTCGGCGCCGGCGTTTCTGCAACGCCAGCGCGTGCTGCGGCGCCCGGGCATGACCAAGGCGCGGTTCCAGGAGATCGACCGCCGGCAGCTGCCCGACCGCTTGAAGCGCGGGCTCGCCGACGTCGTGGTGACCAGCGGTATCGGCCGCCGGCCGACCTTGATCGGCCTCAAGCGGGCGCTCCGCAAGCTCCGCCGCCGGCGGGCGTGGCGGCCGGGCTATCTGGGCTGACGCGGAACTGGACGCGACTCGATCTGGTCGGCTAAGCAGGGCGCATGCGCGAAATCGTCTTCGACACCGAGACGACCGGTCTCGATCCCGAGGCCGGGCACCGGATCATCGAGATCGCGGCGATCGAGCTGGTCAACCACCTGCCGACGGGGCGCAGCTTTCATCGCTTCGTCAATCCCGAGTGCGAGGTCACCGCGGAATCCCGCGCGATCCACGGCATCACTACGGCGGATCTGGCCGACAAGCCGGTCTTCGCGGAGATCGTGAGTGAGCTCTTGGAGTTCATGGGCGACGGCAGGCTCATCGCCCACAACGCCGAGTTCGACGTCAAATTCGTGAACCGCGAGCTCAAGGCGCTGGGCTTTCCGCCGATCCCGATGGCGCGGGCCATCGACACCGTCCAGATGGCGCGCCGCAAATTCCCGGGCGCCCCCGCCTCGCTCGACGCGCTCTGCCAGCGCTTCGGCATCGACAATACGCACCGCACCCTGCACGGCGCCCTTCTCGACGCCGAGCTGTTGAGCGAGGTCTATCTCGAGCTGATCGGCGGCCGCCAGGCCGCGATGATCCTCGATGCCACCGCCGAGACGAATCTCATCGTCGTCTCGGCGCCGGCGGCGGCCCGCCAGCGCGCACCCCGGGCGATCCGGCTGCATGAGCCGAGTGCCGAGGAAATGGCGGCGCACGCCGCCCTCCTCGCCAAGCTCAAGAATCCTCTCTGGCTCGCGCAGAGCTGACGCGCTGGCAGCCTGACGCGCCGCTGTTGCGTCATGCCCGCGAAAAGCGGGCGTCCAGAAATTTACAAACGAGGCACGGAGAGCACGGAGCCGACAGACGGTTCATCTCATCTTCCTCCGTGATCTCCGTGCCTCCGTGGTGGAATCTGGATTCCCGGTTGCGCGGGCATGACGGAGGAAGAAGTGCGCCGGTTTTAGCGTCAGCTCGAAGCGCCCTCGCGCATCTTGCGCACTTCGGCGTCGATCGCCTCGTTCTGCTGGCGATGCAGCGCCTCGAAATCGACCGGGGCCAGCAGCAGCGGCATGAAGCCGCCGTCGCGCGTGGCCGTGGACAGGATGGCGCGCGCGAAGGGAAAGAGCTGGCGCGGCACTTCGATCATGATCAGCGGCTTCAGGTGCTCCATCGGGATACTGCCGGTGGCGAGCACCACGCCGGCATAGGACAACTCGGCGACGAACAGGACGTCCTCGTCATTCTTGGCGACGGCTTTGATGTCGAGAATGCATTCGTAGACCGAATCGCTGAGCTGCTGTCCGCTCACCGCCACCGAGACCTGGACCTGCGGCGACTTTCCCGCCATCTGCGCAAACACCATCGGTGCCCGCGGATTCTCGAACGAGAAATCCTTCACGTATTGCGTGCTGATCGTGTACGCGATGCCGGACGAGCTCGCCGGCTGGCTTGCGGGACTCTCGGACATGGAACGGCTCAACTCCGGTCAGCGGGACGTCGCGGGGTCGGTAACACGGATGACCCGCGGCGGGCAATCGCCATCCTTTGAGACGCCCCGGGCCTCAGCCGAGCGAGAACGGCACGATCTCGCCATTGGCCGAGCGATAGCCGCCGGTCAGGCAGCGGATGAATCCCCAATGCGTCACCACGACGGCGGCGGCGGCCAGCGGATCGGCCGCCATGGCGGCGCGGAACGCGGCGGCGCGCTCGGCAAGGACCTCCTCGCTTTCGGCGATGCCGCGGACGATGTGGTCGTGCCACCACGGATCTTCGAGATGGTCGAAGCGGTAATGCGGAAATCGCGCCTTCAGGTCGGCCGGCGACGCCCCGATGTCGCACATGAACGCGGCGCGCTCGCGCACCAGCGGATCGATGGTGACCGGCAGGTCGAGCGCCTCGGCCAGGATGGTCGCGGTCTGCAGCGCGCGCGTATAGGGGCTGGAGATCAGCTTGCGGATCTCGCGGCCCTGCTGGCGCAGGATGTCGAGCTCGGCCGCGGCGGCGACGATCTGCCGCCGCCCCTCCTCGGTCAGCTCCGGATCGCGGATTCCGGGGTCCACCCGGGTGACCGAAAAGGCGACGTTGAAATGTGATTGGCCGTGACGGATCAACAGCATATATGGCTAACGACTTAACGGCCGCGACGAATTGCCAAGCCCCGGCTCTACTCCCATATAGAGAAAGCTGATATATGGTTTTCCACGTAGACACCAGCACGGGCAGGCAAGGGCAGCCACGGTAATGGGCGGCGATTTGGCATTCTTCGACATCATCTTTTTTGCGCTGGTCGCAGGCTTTCTGATCCTGCGCCTGCGCAGCGTGCTCGGCCGCCGCACCGGTCAGGAAAACCGCGAGCGCTGGACGCCGCGCTTGCCGACCCGCGGCGCGCCCGCACCCGGCACCAGCGATCGTCCAGCCGGTCCGGCCACGGTGACGCCGTTGCCCGGCGTGCGGCCGGTCGCACCGGCCGCGGCTGCGGGCGGCAGCGCGCTGGACACGGCATTCGCGCAGATCAAGAGCGCCGACCCGAACTTTGATCCGGCCCGGTTCGTCGAGGGTGCGCGCGCCGCGTTCGAGATGATCGTCACCGCCTATGCGCAAGGCGACGTGAACACCCTGCGGCCGCTGCTGGCCGACGATGTGTACGACAATTTTGCCGCCGCCATCCGCGGCCGCCAGGACGCCAAGCAGACGCTCGAGACCACGCTGATCAGCCTCAAGACCGCGGAGATCATCGAGGCGCGGATGGAAGGCCGCACGGCGTTCGTGACCTTGAAGTTCGTCTCCGAGCAGGTGAACGTCACCCGCAATGCCGCCGGCGAGATCGTCGAGGGCGATCCGAACCGGGTCGCCACCGTGACCGACGTGTGGACGTTCGCGCGCAACACGCGGGCCTCCGATCCCAACTGGGCGCTGGTTCAGACCTCTGAGGCGCACTAGCTCGTTCGAAGCGCTGGGCGTCGTCGCGGCGGTTGCGGCCCTGGCCGCGCTGCTGGCCGTCCTGATCACCGCGATCGAGAAGCCGCCCGTCCTGCCGGACCGGCTGACCTTGGCGCCGGCCGCTTTCGCCGATCTTCCCGGCTGGACCGCCGACAGCCCGGCCGCCGCGGCCGGGGCCCTCCGCCGCTCCTGCGAGCGCCTCGGCCGCCTCGAGGCCGACAGCGCGATCGGCCCCGGCGGCGTGGGCGGTCTTGCTCAGGACTGGCAGGCGCCGTGCAGCGCTGTGGTCGCACTGGCGCCGGACGACAATTCGGCCGCGACGGCGTTCTTCGAGCGCTGGTTCGTGCCGTTCCAGGCCGGCAACAACGGCAAGCCCGAGGGGCTGTTCACCGGCTATTACGAGCCCGAGCTCAAGGGCGCGCGTGCGCGCAGCAGCGCTTACCCGGTGCCGCTCCTGGCCCGTCCCGCCGATCTCGTCACCGCCGATCTCGGCCTGTTCCGCGAGGACTGGCGCGGCACCAACATCGCCGGCCGGGTCCAGCAAGGGGCGCTGCGCCCCTACCCGACCCGGGCCGAGATCGCCGGCGGGGCGCTGAAGAACCAGCGCCGCGTCGATGGCGCGCCGCTCGAGCTGGTCTGGGTCGACAACGCGATCGATGCGTTCTTCCTTGAGATCCAGGGCTCCGGCCGGGTCGTGCTCGACGACGGCACCCTGATGCGGGTCGGCTATGCCGCCAGCAACGGCCGGCCCTATCTAGCCATTGGCCGCGAGCTGATCGCACGCGGGGCGCTGACGCGCGACGAGGCGACGGCCCCCGGCATTCGCGCCTGGCTGGCCGCCCACCCGGGAGACGCGCCGGAGGTCATGAACAAGAACCAGTCGTTCGTGTTCTTCCGGCCGCTGCCGCCGCCGGCGTCGGCGGATGACGGGCCGCCGGGCGCGCAAACTGTGGCGCTGACGCCCGGCCGCAGTCTCGCCGTCGATCGCGCGTTCCTGCCGCTGGGCATGCCGATCTGGCTCGATGCCGAGGATCCGCTGACGCCGGGGGCGCGCCTGCAGTGCCTCTTGATCGCCCAGGACACCGGCGGTGCCATTCGCGGGCCGGTTCGCGGCGACGTGTTCTGGGGCCACGGGGCGGAGGCGGCCGAGCGCGCCGGGCGCATGCGTTCGGCCGGCCGCTACTGGATCCTGCTGCCGCGGGCCGCCGCGGACCGGCGCGCCCCCGCGAGCTGAGTGCGCCTTATCGCCACCCGCCGCGGCCGAAGTGCCGCCGGCCGCGGTCGAGCAACTCGTCGGCGACCTTCTTCTGATCGTCGCTGAAGCTCGCATAGAGCGGCCGTGCCGCCGCGACCACCTCATCCAGGCGCGAGGCGGCCCGGGCCAGGTTCTGCTGCCGGCGCTGCAGGCGTTCGATCGCGGTGGGCGGCTGCGTCTGCGCCTGGTTCTGCCGCGCCGCGCGCCGCTGCTGGATTTCGGCGTCGCGATCCTGGGCGTGGCGGCGAATCACGTCGGCGAGGGCCGACCATCGCGGTTCCTGGGCCGGCGTGATCTTGAGCGCGGTTCTCAGGAATGCGAGCCGCGCGTCGATGAGCTCGCCGGGAAGCGGCCGCTGCCGTTCCGGCGCGGCACTCGACGGACCCGCACTCGGCGGACTTTGGCCGTGCACCGCGGGACTGTTGACCGCGAGACCGCCGACGACGGTGGTGAAGATCAGGGCTGACGCGGCGATTCTGGATGACGTACGCATGACAAGGCCTCCTAAGAGACAAACGGGGGATTTAGTGATTCCACGTTCGGCGGTGCGCCATCCTGCGAGCCCGGATGACGTCGCTCAGGCCTTGCCAGTGGGCGCCTCCGGCTTCATTGTGCCAAAAACCATGGCAATTCAGGCTGCCCTAATTTGACCACGATCGACGCCGGACGTTCGCCTGCCAAGCCCCGGGTTGGCTTGTTCGTCACTTGTCTTGTCGATCTCTACCGGCCGTCGGTCGGGTTCGCCGCAGTGAAGCTGCTCGAAGACGCCGGCTGCACGGTCGAGGTGCCGGTGCTGCAGACCTGCTGCGGCCAGCCGGCCTACAATTCCGGCGATCGCGCCGACACCACGTCTATCGCGCGGGGCGTCATCGAGGTGTTCGAGAGCTTCGACTACGTCGTCGTGCCGTCGGGATCCTGCGGCGGCATGATCAAGGAGCATTATCCGCTTCTGTTCCAGGACGAGCCGGCGTGGGCGCAGCGCGCCAAGCGCTTGGCGGCGCGGACCTGGGAGCTGGTCTCGTTTCTCTATGAGGTCCGCGGCGTGCGCTCGACCGGGGCGCGCTATGACGGTGTGGTGACGTATCACGATTCGTGCTCGGGCCTGCGCGAGCTCGGGGTCAAGCATCAGCCGCGTGCCATGCTCGCCTCGGTCAAGGGGCTGAAGCTCAACGAGCTGCCGGATGCCGAGGTCTGCTGCGGCTTCGGCGGCACGTTCTGCGTCAAGTATCCCGAGATCTCGGATAAGATGGTGCAGGCAAAGGCCGCCGATATCCTGCGCACCGGCGCCGATACGCTGCTCGCCGGCGACCTGGGCTGCCTCCTGAACATGGCTGGCAAGCTGAAGCGGCTGCGTAGCCAAGCCGGGGCCGCCCCGGTGAATGTCCGCCACGTCGCCGAGGTGCTGGCCGGCCTCACCGCCGAGCCGCCGATCGGCGAGCCAGCCAAGTAATTCACGGCGACCCACAATGTGCTTGAGACTCACCCCCACCCCAACCCTCCCCCGTCCAGGGGGAGGGAGAAGAATTTTGGGTCGCCCTGACTTCCCTCCCCCCTTGCGGGGGAGGGCTAGGGTGGGGGGTGCCGCCAGCGTCGGCTGTTGCACGCCATGATCCCGACCAGCCAGTCCTTCAAGGCGAACGCGCACGAGGCGCTGCAGGATACATATCTGCAGAAGGCGCTCGACAACATGCGTGCCGGCTTTCCGGCCAAGCGCCTCGACGCGATTTCGCGCCTGCCGGAATTCGAAGACCTGCGCGACCAGGCCAAGGACATCAAGGATCACACCCTCGCCCATCTCGACTGGTATCTCGAGCGCTACGAACGGAACGTCGTCGCCTCCGGCGGCCATGTGCACTGGGCGCGCACCGCCGGCGAGGCGCGGGACATCGTGCTCCAGATCTGCCGGCGCCTCGGGGCGCGTAGCGTCACCAAGGGCAAGTCGATGATCGGCGAGGAGATCGCGCTCAACGATCATCTCGAGGCCAACGGCATCGTGCCGGTCGAGACCGATCTCGGCGAGTACATCATCCAGCTTCGCCACGAGGCGCCGTCGCACATCATCGCGCCCGCGATCCACCTGGTGAAAGAGCAGGTCGAGCACACCTTCCGCGAGGTGCACACCGCGCTCGATCCCAAGCGGGTCCTCGACGAGCCGCGCTCGCTGGTCGCCGAGGCGCGGCAGATCCTGCGCGAGAAGTTCCTCGCCGCCGATGTCGGTGTCACCGGCGCCAATTTCCTGATCGCCGAGACCGGCACCTCGGTGATCGTGACCAACGAAGGCAACGGCGACCTGACCCAGCTTCTGCCCAAGGCGCATATCGTGCTGGCCAGCCTCGAGAAGATCGTGCCGACGCTCGAGGACGCGGCGGCGATCATCCGCGTCCTCGCGCGCTCGGCGACCGGCCAGGACATGTCGGTCTATACGACCTTCTCGACCGGCCCGCGGCGGCCGGACGACCTCGACGGGCCCGGCGAGTATCACGTGGTGCTGCTCGACAACGGCCGCAGCGCGCTGCTCGGCACCGAGTTCCAGGACATGCTGCGCTGCATCCGCTGCGGCGCCTGCATGAATCATTGTCCCGTCTACGGCGCGGTCGGCGGCCATGCCTATGGCTGGGTCTATCCGGGGCCGATGGGCGCCGTGCTGACGCCGAGCCTGATCGGCATCGAGACCGCCAAGCACCTGCCGAACGCCTCGACCTTCTGCGGCAAATGCGAGAGCGTCTGCCCGATGAAGATCCCGCTGCCGAAGATGATGCGCCATTATCGCGAGCGCGAATGGCAGAAGAAGCTGTCGCCGCCGGCGGCGCGCATCGGCCTCGGCCTGTGGGCGTTCCTGGCCCGCCGGCCGCTCCTCTATCATTGGGCGGCGGGCCTCGCGGCGCGGGTGCTGGGCCTGCTCGGACGCCGCCAGGGCAGCTTCTACAATCTGCCGCTCGCCGGCGGCTGGACCCGCACCCGCGACATGCCGGCGCCGCAGGGCAAGACGTTCCAGCAGATGTGGAGCGAGCGCCGGGCGGGGAAGACCGCATGACGACCGCGCGCGAGCAGATCCTGGGCGACATCCGGAAATCGCTGCGCGGCGATGCGGCGCTGCCGGCCGACGACGCGGCGAAGCTGGAGCAGCGGCTCAGCAATCATCCGGCCGGCCTCATCCCGCGGCGCAGCGACGGCCGCGACCGGGCCGGCCTCACGGCGCTGTTCGAGCAGCAGGCGAAGCTGGTCGAAACCTCGGTGCGCCGGATCGCTTCGCTCGCCGATGTCCCGGCCGCGGTCGCCGAATATCTGAGCTCGCAGAACCTGCCGGCGGGCGCCACGGTGGCCCCGGATAAGCTCCTGGATCAGGTGCCGTGGTCCGAGCGTCCGATGCTGCGGCTGCGGCGCGGCAAGCCGGAACCCACCGACCAGGTCGGCGTGTCGGTCGCGTTCCAGGCGATCGCCGAGACCGGCACGCTGATGCTGCTGTCCGGGGCTGAGTCGCCGTCGACCCTGAATTTCCTGCCCGACACGCATATCGTGATCCTGCCGAAAAGCCGCATCGTCGGTCCGATGGAAGAGGCGCTGCGCCGCCTGCGCGATTGGCGCCAGGCCGCGTCCGCCGGGATGCCGCGCACGGTGAACTTCATCACCGGCCCGTCGCGCACCGCCGACATCGAGCAGAAGATCGAGATGGGCGCGCATGGTCCCCGTCGCCAGCATATCCTCATCGTCGAGGATGACCGGCTCGCGTAAGCCGCTCCCGGATGCGGACCTGTTCGCGGCCGTGCTCCGCGACGTCAAGCCGCTGCGCCGCACGAAGGTCTCCCCTCACCCCGACCCTGTCCCGGCGAGAGAGAGCAAAGCCGCGGCGCCGGCGAAGCCTCTCCCGCGGGCGGAGACGCGGCCGTCCACTCCGGTCACGCCGCCGCCGCCGCCAAATCCCGGCATCGACCGGCGCACCGCCGAGCGTCTGCGCAAGGGGGCGATGGAGATCGACCGCCGGCTCGACCTGCACGGCTTGACCGAGGCCGATGCGCACGCCGCCCTCGACCGCTTCGTCCGCCAGGCGTGGCGCGACGGCCTCCGCGTGCTGCTGATCATCACCGGCAAGGGCAGTGTGCGCGACGGCGGCGGGGTGCTCCGGCGCAATCTGCCGCGCTGGCTGGCCAGCGGCGAGCACGGCCCCCGCGTGCTGCGCATCGAGTCAGCACAGCCGCGCCACGGCGGGAGCGGCGCCTATTATGTGCTGTTGCGCCGCCAGCGCGACGGACGGGCGTCATGACGCCGTTCGGCGAGAAGGTGCGCGAACTGCGCCGCCGGCGCGGCATCACGTTGAAGCAGCTGGCCGGGGCACTCGAATTGTCGCCGGCCTATCTGTCGGCGCTGGAGCACGGCCATCGCGGCCGCCCGACGCCCGCGTTCATCGTCCAGATCTGCGAATACTTTAATTTGATCTGGGACGATTACGAGGAGATGCACCGGCTGGCGCGGCTGTCGCATCCCCGGGTCGTCGTGGACACCCGCGGCCTGTCGCCGGCGGCGACCGAGCTCGCGAACATCCTCGCCGAGCACATCGGCATCCTTGACGACGCGACCGTTGAAGCGCTGGTGAAGCAGCTGAAATCGGCAGCGGGAGCGATCGCACCCGCCAAGCCGCGCCGCGGCCCGCGCGCGGGCTGAACATTTTTAATCGTCATTCCCGCGCCAGCGGGAATCCAGATTCACCACGGAGGCACGGAGATCACGGAGGGCTCAAGGGCCTCGTATGTCTCCGTGTCCTCCGTGTCTCCGTGGTTTAATTCTCCCTGGATGCCCGCTTTCGCGGGCATGGCGAAGAGAATTTCTGAGGCTCACCGCCGCGAATCGAAGCTGTAGGCCGAGGGGCCCTTCACCTTCTCGTCGACCACCAGCCGGTGCTGCAGCGGCGGGAAGGCGCGCTGGCGGCAATTCTCGCGCTCGCACAGCCGGCAGCCGACGCCGATCTCGGTGGCGGCGTCGAGTTTCGTGAGGTCGAGCCCGTCGGCATAGACCAGCTCGCCCGCCCGGGCGACGTCGCAGCCGAGCCCGATCGCGTAGCGGGTCGGCGGCGTGTGGAAGCTGCCGCCGGGCCGCTCGACCGTGCGGGCGATGCAGAAGAACGTGGCGCCGTCGGGCAGGCGCGCGATCTGGGTGCGGATCAGGCCGGGCGTGCCGAACGCCTCGTGCGCCACCCAGCGCGGACAAGATCCGCCGAAGCGCGAGAAATGGAATCCGGCGGCGGAGAACCGCTTGATGATGTTGCCGGCGCTGTCGGCGCGCAGGAAGAAGAACGGCACGCCGGCATCGCCCGGACGCTGCAGGTTCGACAGCCGGTGGCACGCCTGCTCGAACGACACGCGGAAGCGGTGCATCAGCCCTTCGACGTCGTAGCGGAGCGTTCGCGCGGCGGTCAGATACGGCTGATAGGGCATCATCACCGCCCCGGCGAAATAATTGGCCAGGCCGACCCGGCACAGGGTCTCGCTTTCCGGCGATTCGAGCTTCGCGGCGGCGATCGTCGCATCGAACACGTCGCGTGCCTCGAGCAGGCCGAGCTGATAGGCCAGATGGAAGTTGCGGCTCGGCCGCGGCAGCACCTCCGACAGCGTGAACGTACGGGCTCGTGGATCAAAACGTCGCAGGATCTCGCTGTCCTGGTCGAGGCTGATGATCTCGACCGAGATGCCGTGCTTGGTGGCGAGGCGCTCGATCAGGCCCCGCTCGAGCGTCGTCGGCACCAGCTCGGCCTCGCGGCAGAACGCCTCCGCGGCCTGCTCGACCGCCGGGAAGTAGTTGCCGCGCGCCTCGAAAAAATCACGGGCCTCCTCGGTCGGCAGCACGATGCGCTTGGTGGTCCCGCTCGGCAGCCCGAGCGACAGGGCTTGCGCGTCCTCGCGCGCGGTCCGCCAGGCGCGGTAGAGCTCGACCACGGCGCGCCCCGCCTTGGGGGCGGCCGCGACCAGCTGGCGGATCTCGTCGGCGTCGACCTCGGAGGCGGCCAGGCCGGGATCGGCGAACACCTCGCGCAACGCCAGCGCCAGCCGCCGCTCGGCGTCGTCCGACAGCTCCTGCAGGTCGACATCGAAGGTCTGGCCGAGCTTCAGCAGCAGCGACACGGTCACCGGCCGCTCGTCGTGCTCGATCAGGTTGAGATAGCTCGGGCTGATGCCGAGGCGCTCGGCCATCTGCTGCTGCGTCAGGCTCCGGTCCTGGCGCAGCCGCCGGATCTTGTTGCCCAACAAGGCTTTCTTCGTCGCCATTCCCTACCCCCTTTTCTTCGGATCGGGGTTTACAGATTTACAAAAGACGCAATCTTTTTGAAAAACCAGGAACGAATTTACTAATTAAATTACCAGCTTGCGGTTGTATTTCGCAGCCGCAATGTAAAATCATGGGCATGACTTGTCGAGTTCGCAAGTCCCGAATTCTCAACTCGCGACAGGAGCCGGCGCCCATGCCTCATGATTCGATCGATGACATGATGGACTTCAACCACCCGCGTTGGCGGGGGATCAAGCGCGACTACACGCCGGCCGACGTTCTCCGCCTGTCCGGATCGGTGCGGATCGCGCATACGCTGGCCGATCGCGGCGCTCGCAAGCTGTGGCAGCTGCTGCAGAGCGAGCCGTTCGTGCCGACCCTGGGGGCGCTCACCGGCAATCAGGCGCTGCAGCAGGTCAAGGCCGGGCTGAAGGCGATCTACCTCTCCGGCTGGCAGGTGGCGGCGGACGCCAACAACGCCGGCCAGATGTATCCTGACCAGAGCCTCTATCCGGTGAGCTCGGTGCCCGACGTGGTGCAGCGGATCAACCGCACCCTGCAGCGCGCCGACCAGATCCAGCACATGGAGGGCACTGGCTCCGACAAGGGGGGAGACATCGACTACTTCGCGCCGATCATCGCCGACGCCGAAGCCGGGTTCGGCGGGCCGCTGAATGCGTTCGAGCTGATGAAAGCGATGATCGAGGCCGGCGCGGCCGGCGTGCACTTCGAAGACCAGCTGTCGTCGGAGAAGAAATGCGGCCATCTCGGCGGCAAGGTGCTGGTGCCGATCCAGCAGCACGTGCGCACGTTGAACGCGGCGCGCTTCGCGGCCGACATCGAAGGCGTGCCCACGGTGCTGCTTGCCCGCACCGACGCCGACGCGGCGCAGCTCGTCACCTCGGACGTCGATCCGCGCGACCGGCCGTTCCTGTCGGGCGAGCGGACACCCGAGGGCTTCTTCCGCGTCAAGCCCGGGGTCGGCAAGGACTACGCGATCGCGCGCGGCCTCGCCTTTGCCGAGTACTCCGACCTCATCTGGTGGGAGACGTCGGAGCCGAATCTCGAGGACGCGCAGCGCTTCGCCGACGCGATCCATCATCACTTCCCCGGCAAGCTGCTGGCCTATAACTGCTCGCCGTCGTTCAACTGGAAGAAGAAGCTGCCGGCCGGGGACATCGCCGAGTTCCAGAAGCGCATCGGCGCCATGGGCTACAAGTACCAGTTCGTGACTCTCGCCGGCTATCACCAGCTGAACCACGGCATGTTCGAGCTGGCGCGCGATTACGCGACGCGCGGCATGGCGGCGTATTCGGATCTGCAGCAGGCCGAGTTCGCGTCCGAGGCGCGGGGCTATACCGCCGTGAAGCATCAGCGCGAAGTCGGCACCGGCTATTTCGACGCGGTGGCGGTGGCGGTGTCGGGCGGGTTGTCGTCGACGACCGCCATGGCCGGCTCGACCGAGGCCGAGCAGTTCCACGACAGCGAGAGCAAGTCACCGGTCTCCCACGCCGCGGAATAATAAAAAGAGCAATCGCGCGGCATTTCTGGAGGAGGAGAACCGGGCGCCTCACGGCGCCCGGTTTTTCTTTTAAAGCTGTCACTGGCGCATTTTGGAACACGAGCGCCGCCGGGTTGTTCTAGGCCCCGGGGTCCAAAACCAAGGAGACGCCGATGACTGCTGCGAAAGCTCTTTCCCTTGCCGGGGCGGCGCTGATGGTATCGCTGGCCGCCGGCTGCGCCGGGCCCGGCTGCAGCACCTCGACCGACCCGGCGACGTGCCGTAACACCGAAGATGTCAATAACTACAACCGCGCCCGGCAGCTGAACCAGGCCCCACCGGGGCCGCAATATCCCGACCAGTACCAGATGATGGACCGGGCGGGGCGCAATCAGTACCGCCCTTATTACGGCCAGTAACTCACACGTGTAGTGCCGCGCGGTAGTGCTGCGCTAAACTCGGTGCATCTCTAGCGCCACTACAATCTTTCAGCGCCGCTTTGCGGCAGCCGCCCGCGCGGCGATCCTGATCGGGATCGTCACCGTGGGCGGCTGTGATAACCTGCCGCTGGTGAAGCAGGTCCATCAGCAATGCGCCAATGCCCAGGACGTCAAGGCCTGCGAGGATGCGGCATATGCGCGCGCTTACGCGATCGAGCGCCAGCGCGTCATCTACTCGCACACCTATTGGTAATCGCCGCATTCCGCGTATCGCTATCGCATCATGGCTGCCTTTCCACGACCCGGTCGTGCGGCGGCTCTCGCCCTCCTCACCCTCTCGGCGCTGGGTATCAGCGCCTGCGACGATTTGCCGATGGTGAAGGCGGTGCACGCCGAATGCGCGAACACCGCGGAACCCGACCGCAAGGCGTGCGAGGACGCCGCTTACAGCCGCTATTACGCCATCGAGCGCCAGAAGCTGACCTTGCAGAGGGTCACCAACTAACGCCCGCGAGTCAGATCCGCGGGTTGACCCAGCCCTGAAAATCGCCGATCACTCGCCGGCTGAATTTTCAGGAGGAGCCCCATGCGTCTGGTCGCGTTCGAACAATCGGGATCGTCTCGCCTCGGCGTCGTCGAAAACGACAGCGTAATCGACCTCGCGACGGCGGCCCCCGACCTGTCGCGCGATCTGACCGGCCTGATCCTGCGCGGCAACAGCGGCTGGACGTCGGTCGCCGACGCGGCGCAGCGCGCCCCGGCCTCGGCCCGGCGGCCGCTCGGGAGCCTCAAGCTCCTGCCGCCGATCCAGAACCCCGGCAAGATCGTCTGCCTCGGCCTCAACTATGTCGATCACGCAGCGGAGGGCGGGCACGCCAAGCCGGACTATCCAAGCGTCTTCCTGCGCGTCAGCACCTCGCTGGTGGCGCACAACGCGCCGATCCTCCGGCCGCGCTGCTCGGACAAGCTCGACTACGAGGCCGAGCTCGCGGTCATCATCGGCAAGACGGCGAAGCATGTGAAGAAGGCCGATGCACTCGGCTATGTCGCCGGCTATTCGTGCTTCAACGATGGCACCTTGCGCGATTATCAGCGCAAGACGTCGCAATGGACCATCGGCAAGAATTTCGACGCCACGGGCGGTTTCGGGCCGTGGTTCGTCACCGCCGACGAGGCGCCGGCGGGTGCTGTCGGCCTCGCCATCCGCTCCAAGCT
>DASWFO010000258.1:0-15776 GCA_036394195.1 Alphaproteobacteria bacterium
CCGCCTCGCCTCGCCCAATGTGGCGCAGATGCTCGAAAGCATCGTCGCCGTCGCCGGCGACAACCGGCCGCGCTTCAAGCCGCTGTCGCGCCAGGCCGCCGCGCTGCGCGCCGCGCGCATGTGCTACGACCACATCGCCGGCCGGCTCGGCGTCGGCCTCGCCGACACGCTGCAGACCCGCGGCCACATCGTGATCACCGACGAGACCGGCGAGATCACCGAGCCCGGGGTCCGCTTCCTGCGCGAGTTCGGCGTCGATCTCGACACCGCCCAGCGCCGCAAGCGCATCTTCTGCCGCGCCTGCCTCGACTGGAGCGAGCGGCGCACCCATATCGGCGGCGCGGTCGGAGCGGCGCTCGCCGGGCGCTGCGAGCAGCTCGGCTGGACGGCGCGCATGCGCAACAGCCGGGCGCTGACCATCACGCCCTCCGGCCGGCGCGGCCTGAACGAGGTATTCGGCCTCGCGTTCTAAGCTGTCGACCGGACAGAGGACAATGGCTCTCGCTTCCGTCATTGCCGTGGGCTTGACCCGGCAATCCATGGCGCCGCGTCGCGATGGACCCTCGGGTCGAGCCGGTCGAGCCCGAGGGTGACGGAGAAAGATTGCGGCGCTCGTTCTAAGCGGCGGCGGTGCGGGGCTTCGCCGCGGCGTCGGCCTCGCCGGGTGCCACCTGCTCCAAGGCCCGCTGGCGCGTCTCGACACCCCAGAGGGCCACGACGACGATCTGGATGACGAGCAGCCCGATCATCAGGGCGAGCACGCCCTGGACGCCGTAGTCCTTGAACACCGGAAAGATGATGAACGGGCTGATGACGGTGACCCCGCGGCCGAAGAAGTTGCAGATGCCGTTGGCGCGCAGCCGCACCTCGGTCGGGAAGATCTCGGCCGTGTACACGCCATAGAGGATCGCGGTCAGAATGTAGGTCGGCACGATCAGGCCGAGGCCGGCGAGGATCACCAGCACGGGCGCCGTCACCATCGAATACGTCACCCCGGCCACGATCGCCAGCAACGACGCGGCGATGATCATCGGCTTGCGGCCCCACAAATCGGCACCCCAGGCGCCGATCAGGCAGCCCGGCAGCGAGCCCAGCGAGATGAACATGTTGAGGCCGAGCGAGGAGCCCAGGGTGCGGCCCTGCTGGACGAAGAAAGTCGGCATGTTGGTGACGAAGCCGAAGATCAGCGTGTTGATGACAACCAGCACGACGCTGCCGACGATCAGCCGCGGCAGCAGTGCGGGCGTCAGCAGCGAGCTAAGGCTGCTCGAGGGTGTCACGGCCGGCGGCAGCGCCGGCGGCGGCAGGGGCTGTCCGCCCGACGCCTCCTGCTCGATCTCGCGCATCAGCGCCTCGGCCTCGTCGACGCGGCCCTGGGACTCCAGCCAACGCGGCGATTCCGGCAAGGCCTTGCGCAGGTACCACACGACCAGCGCGCCGATGCCCGCGATCGCGAACATCGCCCGCCACCCGAAACTAGGGATCAGGAAATTGCTGACGATCGCGGTCACCGGGAAGCCGGCCACCACGATCAGCGCCATGCAGCCGAGCCAGCGGCCGCGGGTCTTCGGCGGGACGAATTCTGTGAGCGTGCCGTAGCCAACGACGATCTCGGCGCCGAGGCCCACACCCATGATGAACCGCCAGGCGATCAGCATGTTCATGTCGGTGGAGAACGCGCCGGCGAGCGAGGCCACGCCGAACAGGGCGAGGTTGGTCTGGTAGGTGAAGCGCCGGCCGAAGCGGTCGCCGACGAAGCCGGTGAGCAAGGCCCCCAAGGTCATGCCAATGAAGGTCGCCGACACGAAGAGCGGCGCCTGGGCGGGAACCGCGAACTTGGTGCTGATCATCGCGCCGAGGACCGGGCCCAGCAGGTACAGATCGAAGCCGTCGAAGAACATCCCGGCGCCGATCAACCACATGATGCGGCGATGGAAGGACGAGATCGGCAGCCTATCGAGGCGTGCCCCCGCGTTCACCGTGGCCATGGTCGTTTCCCCCTGCAAGCGTTGCTAAGCTGCCGACGGTGAGCGCTTCGACGGCCAGACGGCAGTTCTGGTCGAAGGTGTTCTGCTGCACGATCTGGAAGAATTCCTTGCACCGCCGGACCGCGGCCGGCTTCAGCGCCAGGATCCGTGCCGCCAGCGCATCGGCGTCGCGCTTAAGGTCGGCCGGTGCGGCGACCTGCGAGATCAGACCGATCTCCAGCGCCCGCCGGGGCGTGATCGGATCGCCGAACAGCACCAGCGGAAAGGCGTGGCGGGGCAAGGCGAAGTCGCCGAGATAGGCCATGATGGCCGCCGGCGGCAGGCCGTGCTTCATCTCGGGAAAGGACAGGCTGGCGGTCTCGGCGATCAGCGAGAAATCGCACAGGATCGCGAGCCCGAAGCCGAATCCCGCCGCGTCGCCCTGCACTTCGGCAATGCTGATCAGGTTGGTGGCGCGCAGGGCGCGCTTGTACTCGATGATGCGCTGGGCTTCGCGGCGCAGCGACTCGACGTCGCGGCCGGCGCGCTCGCGGCCGGTGCAGAACGCGGGGCCTCGGGCGCGCAGGCGGAGCACGCGGGCGCGTGGTGCTGCGTGCTCGGCGGCGAGTGCGGCCATCATCGCATCCATCATCGCGCCGGTGACCTGATTGCCGGGCCCATTGTCGAGCGTGAAGAGCAGCTCGTTGCCGCTGTGCTCGATGACCACGCCTGTCGCTGATTCTCCTGCCATGCGGCCACGGTACACAGGCGGTCCAAGCGCCGTCAAACGGGAGCCGGCGGCACCGTCGTTCGTGGTTGTCAAAATCGCGTGACCTGGAGATCACCCCCACCCGACGCTGCGCGTCGACCTCCCCCCTCAAGGGGGAGGTAATTTATGCCGCCGCGCCGATTATTCGCCTCCCCCCTTGCAGGGGAGGCCGCGAGCGGTAGCGAGCGGGTGGGGGGTTGTCCCGCTAAACGCGGCCGGCGATCAAGTCGGTCAGGGCCGCGGTGACCTTGCCCTTGGGGCTCGCCAGCTCTTCGAGGATGCTGAAATGCTCGTGCCCCGGCAGCGGCAGATCGCCGCCCTTGAGGCCGGACTTCGTCCAGGCCGCGTAGTACTCCTCGGACTGGCGGCGGAGCTCGGGCAGTTCGTCGCCGCCGACCGCGACGACCAGTGGCGCCGATTTCGCCGGGAGATGGTGGATCGGGCTGTTGCGGCGCGCTTCGGCCTCGTCCATGCGCACGGCGTCGTTCAGATAGCTGAGCCGGATCGGCTCGAGATCGAACAGCCCGCTGATCGCGACGCCACCCTTCACGCCGGGCACGCTCATCGCCATCGCGGTGAGATGGCCGCCGGCCGAATGGCCGCCGATATAGACGCCGTCGGTGGCGGCGCCGAGCTCGCCGAGGTGCTCGACGATCCACGCCACCGCGCGGCGCACCTCGCCGACCAGCCCGTCGAGGCTAATACCCGGCGTCAGCGTGTATTCGATCGGCGCCACGTTGATGCCCTGGGCGAGCGGACCTTCGCCGATGCACCCGTAATTCTCCTTGTCGCTCATCTGCCAATAGCCACCGTGGATCCACACGAAGGTCGGCGCCTTGGGCTTCCCGCACGAGATGAAGTCGAGGCGGTTGCGCGGCGCATCGCCATAACGCAGGTCGCGCTCCGTCTTGAACCGCTCGGTCAGCGCCTTGCTGCGCGCCGTCCAGTCGGCGACGTAGCGGTTGCGCTTCTCCATGCCGACGGCGAGGGTGTTGTTGTACGCAGCGTCGAGCGCCGCCTTGTCCATGTCACGATAAATCTGGGGGCCGCGACAGATCGGGGTCACCGTGCGCTCCGTGACGCTCAGATGGGGTGGGGCTCAGCCGACGCGGCGAAGATAGATCGCGACCTGGCGATAATCCCGCACCACATAGGACGCCGGTCCCGCCGCTTCCTTCACCGCCGGGGTGTAGGCGGGGTCGAACTGCGGCTCGTTGGCGCCGTAGACGTCCGCCCCGGACCCCATGGCATTCGAGGCGCGGTTGCGGTCCGGGCCTTGCGGGTTCTCGACCACGCGCGAGCCGACCACGCGCCGCGAGATGACCACGACGTCGGCGCCGATCCGCTTCCCGAAATCGATCATCGACTCGTCATTGGCGTGCTGCCCGACGAAGCTGACCCGGCCGATCCGCTGATAACTGCGGTTCTCATAGGCCGTCTTGTACGCCACCTCGGCATCCTCGCCGCCGTCGATGACGGCAACGGTCTGCGTCGGGGCGAAGGTCTGCCGGGCCTCCGGCGTATAATATTTCTCGACGTTGATGATGCCGCACCCGGCCAAGCCTAGGCACAGGCCAACGACCAGGACGCCGAAGCTGAAAATGGGGCGCAGAGCAGCCATGGGTAGTATGTGGGGTGGCGAATGCCGGCAGAGAAGGCCGGACGGACGGGAAGATGAGATCGACGATAGGCGGCGGACCGCCCAAGGGTCAAGCCGCCGAGGGTCAAACAGATCGGCGCCGCATCAACGGGGGGCACCCGCCGCGGCCGGGCAATGTGTTAATTTCGGCGCTGATCGAATTTCGAGCATGAGCGCAGCCATGGGCTTCCAACCATGACCGGGCACCCGTTTTCTCTGGCCGGCAAGGTGGCGCTGGTCACCGGGGCGGCGCGCGGGCTCGGCTTTGAGATCGCCAAGGCGCTCGCCGGGGCCGGGGCCGCCGTGACCATCAACGGCCGGGACGCCGGGCGGCTGGAAGCGGCGGCGACGCGGGCGGCGCAGGACGGCATCCAGCTGGCGACCGCCGCCTTCGACGCCAGCGGCGCCGACGCGGTGCCGGAGATCGAGCGGCTCCGCCAGCGTCACGGGCGGCTCGACGTGCTGGTGAGCAATGTCGGGGTGCGCAACCGCAAGACCCTGTTCGACCTGGCGCCGGCGGAGATCCGCGAGCTGATCGAGGCCGACCTTGTCGGGCCGTTCCTGCTGGCGCGAGCCGCCGCGGCGGCCATGGCCCGGCAGCGCCAGGGCCGCATCATCCTGATGACGTCGATCGCCGGGCCGTTCGCGCATCCCGGCGATGCGGCCTACACCGCCGCCAAGGGCGGGCTGGCGGCGCTGACCAAGGCGCTGGCGGTCGAGCTCGGGCCGCAAAACGTGACCGTGAACGCGATCGCGCCTGGGTTCTTTGCCACCGAGACCAATGCCGGGATCGTCGCCGACCCGCAGCGCAGCGCCTATTTCGTCGAGCGCACGGCCTTGAAGCGATGGGGCCGGCCGGAGGAGATCGCCGGCGCCGCCGTCTTCCTGGCCTCCGACGCCGCGTCGTTCATCACCGGTCATGTCCTGACGGTCGATGGCGGCACGACGTCTATGTTTTAGGTGACCGACGACTCGTCATCGCGAGGAGCGTGAGCGACGAAGCGATCCAGTGGGCACGCTGGATCGCTTCGCGGAGCCTGTCCTGGGGCCGGCCTTCGGCCGGACCCGAGGGCTCGCAATGACGGAGTGAGTATCAGCGGTCGCCGTCGGCCCGCTTCATGTCGGTGGCCAGCTTGTCGTATTGCTGGGCGAGCACGAGAAGCTCGTTTTTCACGCCGGGGTCCTTGGCGGCATGGGCCATCGCGCGCAGCTCCATCGCACGTTCCATGTACCGGTCGCGACTCGATTTCGGCGGTTTCGGCTGACCCATCGCCTGCCTCGCTGTATCAGACCCCCGTACCGCCCGGGCGCATTTTTACCGTCAGTTATCATTTGAATCAATATGTCCGGAGCGCCCGGAAGAGGCGTTTTACCGTCGGCGTCATCCCCATTATCCCCGTGATTCAACTCAGGGTTTTTCCGGATGCCCCTCTCAGGGTTTCCCCCGATTGCGGTTTTTAAGTAGGTGCTGCATATGGGTTCGCCCCCGCTCCAACAGTGTTTTACCCCACATGCCGAGCAATCTTGACCCAGCGGAATTCTACCGGCGCGAAGCCGCCCGCCTCCGCAGCATGGCGGACTCCCACATCTTCAGCGACGTTCA
Organism: Alphaproteobacteria bacterium; assembly: GCA_036394195.1. Lineage (GTDB taxonomy): Bacteria > Pseudomonadota > Alphaproteobacteria > CACIAM-22H2 > CACIAM-22H2 > DATJPD01. Next base: position 5,979 of record DASWFO010000258.1, read on the forward strand.
GCAGGGCCTGCTTAATGTCGCGCGTCAGTATGACGTTCTCGCCGACCAGGCGGCGGGCATCCAGCGCCACACATTCGGCCGGCGCCTGACGCGGCCGAGCCTGGACGACTTCGCCGGCGCCGCCGAAGGAAATTCCGACTAGCCCGGCGTCGGCTGGTCGGACCTACCGTTCATCGAGCTGCAGATCACGGGTGACCTGAGGCGCCACGCGTCGCGCGGCCGCCAGCGCCTCGGCTTGGGCGTGCTCGCCCGGGGTCAGCTGGCGACTGAGATGCTCGAGCCGGCGCGCCGCCCCGGTCGAGCGCACCGGGGCCGCCAGGAGCGCCCAGGCATAGGCTTCGACCAAGTTGCGCGGCACGCCGTCGGCGCGCTCGTAGCGCAGACCCATCTCGGCCTGCGATTCGGCATCGCCGGCCAGCGCCGCCTTGAGGAACCATTCGGCGGCCTGCTTGGGATCGCGGGTCACGTCGCCGCCGCCGTGATCGAAGATGCGCCCGAGCAGCCGGTCGCCGTGCGGCGAGCGGCGGTCGCGCAGCGACAGCGCGATCAGCCGCGCCGAGTTCGGATTGGGCGTCACCGAGCGGGCGCCATAGAGCTGCAACAGGCCGCGATGATAGTCGCCGATGTCGCTGCCCTGGTCGGTGGCGAATTCGAGCAAGGTCATCGCCTTCTTGAATTCGGTCTCGCTGCGGCCCGGGGCCGCGAGGATCGCCGCGAGCCGCGCCTGCGCGTCGGCGTTGCCGTCGGCGGCGGCGAGCGTGTACCACTTGATCGCCTCGTCGGTGTCCACCTCGACGCTGAGGCCGAGATCGTAACCGAGGCCCAGCTCGTACCAGGCGATCGCGTCGCCCTCCTCGGCCGCCTCGCGCAGGTATTTGAATGCCTGCTCCGGATCGGCGCCGACGGCGATGCCGTCGCGCAGCATCTGGCCGACGCAGGCGGCCCCGGCGCCGTTGCCGAGATCGGCGGCCTCCTTGAACAGCATGAACGCCGCGACCTCGTCCTTCTCCACGCCCCAGCCGTTGAGACAGCACAGGCCAAGATTGACCTTGCCGATCGCGAAGCCGGCATCGGCGGCCTTTCGGAAGCTGGCTGCGGCCTTCGCCGGATCCTTCGGCACGCCCTTGCCCTGGGCGTACATGAAACCGAGATTGCTCATCGACGAGGCGACGCCGTGCGCGCTCTCGTCGGCAAAGATGTCGGCTGCCTGGGTGTAATGCCGCTTGGCGAGGTCGCCGTCGCGGCCCACCGCCAGCCCGTGCTCGTGCATGAAGGCGAGGCAGAACGCCGAGAAGGCTTTGCCCTGGCGATGGATGCGGTCGAAGGTCTCGCGCGCCAAGGTCTCGTCCTGCGGCAAGCCGTCGCCGCGGAACGACTTCAAGGCGCGCTGCAGCTCCTGCCAGGCGTCGCGATGCTCGTTCGCCTCGGTCAGGTAGACCATCGCGAAGTAGCGATCCATGGGCCTACTCTAGCACGCGGGGCCGCAGGAAGACGGGCCGCTCAGCGCTCACACGTTTCACTCTCAGTCGGGCCGGCTGACCATCCGGCCCATATGCCGGCCGCCTAGCACGTGGAAATGCAGATGCGGCACTTCCTGGTGGCCGTCGCGGCCGGTATTGGCGATGATCCGGTAGCCGCTATCCGCGACCCCGGCGAGCCGTGCCGCCTTGCCGATCGCCCGCGTCAGCGCCGCGACCTCGGCATCGCTGGCGTTGGCGTGGAAGTCGTCCATCGATTCATACGCGCCCTTGGGGATGACCAGCACGTGCACCGGCGCCTGCGGCCGGATGTCGTGGAAGGCCAGCACATGGGCGTCCTCATAGACCTTTTTGCACGGCAGCTCGCCCCGCAAAATGCGCGCAAAGATATTAGTCGAGTCGTACGCCATGCGTTCGTCCGGAGGACTCAGTCGTCCTTGTCCTTCTCGCGCGCCCGCTTCTCGGCGACGCCGGACATGCCCTCGCGCTTGGCGAGCTCTTCCCAGATCTCGCCCGGGTGGATCTTCGCGTCCGCCCACATCACCAGCAGGTGATACATGAGGTCCGCACTTTCGGCGACCAGCCGGTCGCGTTTGCCGCGGATCGCTTCGATGACGACCTCGACCGCTTCTTCGCCGACCTTCTGGGCAATCTTGCGCGTGCCCTTCTGGAACAGCTTGGCGGTGTGCGAAACGTCAGGATCGGCGGTGCGCCGGCTCTCAATCACCTTGTAGAGCCGGTCCAAAATCAGTCCCGGGGCTTCGGGTCCCGGGGGCTTCGCGTCGTTCATAGAGCGTCCCCGAGTCGCAGTTTCGCCAAACAATGACAGAAAATGGCGGGATTGTCAGACGTCCTTCGAGACGCCCGCCTTCGCTGAAGCTACGGCGGGCTCCCTCAGGATGAGGGCTGTTTAGGGCCGGACGGCGACTCCGGCCGCAGCCAGGGCGGCCTTGACCTCGGCGATCTTGAGCTCGCCGAAGTGGAACACCGAAGCGGCGAGCAGGGCCGAGGCATGACCGTCGCGCACCCCTGATACGAAGTCCTCCACCCGGCCGACCCCGCCGGACGCGATGACCGGGACGGGAACGGCGTCGGCGACGGCGCGGGTCAGCTCGAGGTCGAACCCGGCCTTGGTGCCGTCGCGGTCCATCGAGGTGAGCAGGATCTCGCCGCAGCCGAGCTCGACCATGCGCTTCGCCCACTCGACCGCATCGAGGCCGGTCGGGTTGCGGCCGCCATGGGTGAAGACCTCGAACCGGCCGGCCCCCTTTCCACTCGAAGCGCGCTTGGCGTCGATCGCCACCGTGATGCACTGGCTGCCAAACTTCTCGGCCGCTTCGCGCACGACCTCCGGCCGGCGCACCGCCTCGGTGTTGATCGACACCTTATCGGTGCCGGCGAGCAGCAGCTTGCGCACGTCGTCGACGGTGCGCACGCCACCGCCGACGGTCAGCGGCATGAAGCATTGCTCGGCGGTGCGCGCCACGACGTCGAACAGCGTGTCGCGGTTCTCGACACTGGCGGTGATGTCGAGGAAACAGAGCTCGTCCGCCCCTTCGCGGTCGTAGACGCGCGCCGCCTCGACCGGGTCGCCGGCGTCGACGAGATTGACGAAGTTGACGCCCTTCACCACGCGGCCGTTCTTCACGTCGAGGCAGGGGATGATGCGCGTTTTCAGCATGAGGGAAGATAACCACAGAGGCACAGAGTCGGATTGATTGCAGCGCTGCGCGCCGCCTCTCGCATCTCTGCGATCCCTGTGTCTCTGTGGTTCAATTGCTTTCGCCCTGCAGCAGCTTCACCGCCTCGGGGAGCTTGATCCGGCCGTCATAGAGCGAGCGCCCGCAGATCACGCCGGCGATGCCCGACTCCTCGTGCGCCTTGAGCTCCTTCAGATCGGCCAGGCTCGACACGCCGCCCGACGCGATCACCGGCGTGGTCAGGTGATAGGCGAGGTCGACCGTCGCCTCGACGTTCGGCCCCGACATCACACCGTCGCGGTCGATGTCGGTATAGACGATCGCGGCGACGCCGGAGCGCTCGAACTTCAACGCCAGATCGAGCGCCTTCATGGCCGAGGTCTCCGACCAGCCGGTGACCGCGACGCGGCCCTGGCGCGCGTCGATGCCGACGACGATCCGCTCCGGCCAGCGCGCGCAGGCACGCTTGACCAGCTCGGGGTCGCGCAGTGCCACGGTGCCGAGGATGACGCGGCGGATACCGCGTGACAGCCAGTATTCGATCCCCGCCTCGTCCCGGATACCGCCGCCCAGCTGAACCGGCACCTCGGATGCGGCCTCGAGGATGGTCTCGACCGCCGCCTGGTTGACCGACTTGCCGGCGAAGGCGCCGTCGAGATCGACGACGTGCAGCCACGTGCACCCGGCGGCGAGGAAGCGCCGCGCCTGGTCGGCGGGATCGTCGTTGAAGCGGGTCGCCGTGTTCATGTCGCCCTTCAGCAGGCGCACGCAGGCGCCGTCCTTCAGGTCGATGGCCGGATAGAGAATCATCGCGGCTGCCAGCGGAGAAAGTTGCCGATGAGCTTCTGGCCGACGGCTTGGCTCTTCTCCGGATGGAACTGCGTGCCGGCGATGTTGTCGCGGCCGGCCGCGGCCACCACCGGCGTGCCGTACTCGGCGACGGCGATGATCTTCTGCGAATCGGCCGGGACAAAGTGATAGCTGTGCACGAAATAGGCGTGGGCGCCGGTGTCGATGCCGGCGAACACCGGGTGCGGCCGGCGCACGACCAGGTCGTTCCAGCCCATGTGCGGAATCTTGAACGCGGCCGAGCCCGGCTCGATCCGATGCACCTCGCCGTCGATCCAGCCCAGCCCCGGATGGACGCCGTGCTCGTAGCCGCGCGCGGCCATAAGCTGCAAGCCGACGCAGATGCCGAGGAACGGCTTTTTCTGGCCGATCACGGCGCTGGTGAGCGCCTCGATCATGCCGGGCAAGGCACTCAGGCCGCGCATACAGTCGTCAAAGGCGCCCTGCCCGGGCAGCACGATGTGCGTGGCATCCGCGACGGCTTTCGGATCGGCGGTGACCGCGACCGTGTCGGCACCGAAGCCGCCGGCGCGCGCCGCCGTCTCGAACGCCTTCGCCGCCGAGCGCAGATTGCCCGACCCGTAATCGATGATCACCGCTTTGGTCATGTTCGCCTACGGTGGGGGATCACACCACCATCGATCCGGACCAGCCGTCCATGGTGATTTCGGCCGAGCGCGAGAAGAACCGGCGCTCCGCCTCGAGCCGGCTTTCCGCCGCGATCAGGCCGGCATTCATGTGGCCGCGGCGCGCCAGGCTGCGGCGCCGCCAGTCATTCGCCTCCCAGCCGATGATCAGCGCCACGGCGAGGCCGAGGGCCGCGGAGGTGATGGGATCGAGCCCGACCAGGTCGCTGACGAGGCTCACCGCGATCGAGAGCGCCAGGATGACGAGCGCCCCCAGCCATAGCCGATAACGCAGCGCCCACAGGAGGGAGAAGAAGAACGCGCCCCACGAAAAGCCCTCGCGGATGAACACCGCCTCGCGGTCGGGCGACGCCGACCAGGCACGGATATGCACGGAGTAGATGCGGGTTCTGGCCATCGCTAGATCATACACCTAGGCTTGTCGGTTCTCACAAAGATGGACTTTCTAGCTCTTCGGTTTGCCGAAACCAGCCTTCGGTCGTCTTGAAGAGCCGATCGTAAAATTCCCGCGCATCCTCTTCATTTTCGCCTCGGCTGACCTGCCGGAGCTCACAACCGAGTGTCTTAGATGCAAAGTCTAACGCCGCCTGCTCCAACTCAGCATCGTGCTCGGTCGGTGGAGGACTGTTAATACGCATCGCGTAGCGGCGTGCGTCCTTCTTAGTGCTGGGTGGTGGCATCAAGGTTATGTCAATTTGCCGTCGCTGTGCGTCGATCCCGATTATCTCGACAGGCACGATGAAGACACCATGGTTCTGTTGGACACGTGCTTTGTTGAGAACTTTGAACTGGTGGCCGGTGAGGAAGCTCTCGACTGCGGATTCAATTGTCTGGTCTGAATCGCCCCTACACACGAACTGAAGCGCGAGATCTGAGGCGATGACGTCTGGGCGAGCAAGCGCCGGAGATCCGCTGAACAGGAAAACCGACAAACAGATCGCGCCGTGCATCAACGGAGACACGGCAGCCCTCACACCTCCAAGGTGCCGCCGAGGATGCCCTTGGTCGACGGGACGGCGCCGGCCTTGCGCGGATCGATGCTGACCGCCTGACGCAGCGCGCGGGCGAGGCCCTTGTAGCAAGACTCGACGATGTGGTGATTGTTCTCGCCGTAGAGCGTCTCGATATGGAGCGTGATGCCGGCCGCCTGGGCGAAGGCCTGGAACCATTCCTTGAACAGCTCGGTGTCCATCTCGCCGAGCTTCGGCTTGGTGAAGTTCACCTTCCAGATGAGATACGGACGGTTCGAGCAGTCGAGCGCCACGCGGGTCAGCGTCTCATCCATCGGGATGAGCGCATCGCCGTAGCGCGCAATGCCGGCGCGGTCGCCCAGCGCGCGACTCACCGCCTCGCCGATGGCGATGCCGGTGTCCTCGGTCGTGTGATGAAAGTCGATGTGCAGGTCGCCCTTGGCGGCGAGCGTCAGGTCGATGAGGCTGTGGCGCGACAGCTGCTCCAGCATGTGATCGAGGAAGCCGATGCCGGTGCGCACGTCGTAGCGGCCGCTGCCGTCGAGATCGAGCTCGCACGCAATATGCGTCTCCTTGGTGCGGCGCTCGACTTCAGCCTTGCGCGCGAACGCGACGCCGCCGCCGAGCAGCCGGGGCGCGGGCTTGGTCAGCGCGCGCGAGCCGCCACCCTTTGCCGAGCGAGAAGAGCGTTTGCGGGGCATGGTGTTTCCAACAGGAGATTCAAGCCGCTTTGTAGCAAAGCCAGCCCCGCCCCGCCAGTCTCGAAACCCCGGCCGCAGCGGCGCCGCAGCCGGGGTGCAAGCCTCAGATTTCCCTGCCGATCTTGGCGTCGAGCGAGAATTTACCGCCGCCGCCCAGGGCAAAACTCAGCATCAGCAGACTCCACAGCAGCGGATACTCGATGCCGAGCTTGGTCCAGAAGAAGCCGTTCGCCAGATGCACCTTGTACCAGGCGACGGTCAGCAGGACGAACCCGACGAGACCGGCGAGGCGGGTGAACAATCCGAGCGCGATCGCGAGGCCGACCGTGAGCTCGCAGAAGCCGACGAAGTAGACGAGCTGCATGGCGGGTTCGAGCCCGACCTTCGAGAACAGGGCGGCGGTGCCGGCGCGGCTGCCGCCGAACCATTCGAAGAGCTTCTGGCAGCCATGAGGTGCCAGTGTGAGGCCCGCGACGATGCGCATCAGCGGGTAGGCGTATTCGGAGAGCTGGTCGGTGAGCGGTGCCAGCGCCGGAAAATACGGCTGTGGTCGAGATTGTCCGATATCCATGACGTCTCCCCCCGGTTAATGATTGGTTTGTCGGGCGGCCTCCATGCCAAGCTGGCCGCGGCCCCAAGCCTATCTTGATCCCCGCCGTCGCGCCGCTTAAATGTGAACCCTCTGTCCACCCGGATATCCCTGTCCAATTCATGGTCGATCAAGCAAACCAGCCGTCCTGGCACGGCACGACGATCCTGTCCGTGCGCCGCAACGGCCAGGTGGTGATCGCCGGCGACGGCCAGGTCACCTTCGGCCAAACCGTCATCAAGTCGAATGCGCGCAAGGTGCGGCGGCTGGGCAGCGGTAACGTGATCGCCGGGTTCGCCGGCGCCACCGCCGACGCCTTCACCTTGTTCGAGCGGCTCGAAGCCAAGCTCGAGAAGCACCCCGACCAGCTGTTGCGCGCCTGTGTCGAGCTGGCCAAGGACTGGCGCACCGATCGCTATCTGCGGCGCCTCGAAGCGATGATGGCGGTCGCCGACAAGAACGTGTCCCTGGTTCTCACCGGCACCGGCGACGTCCTGGAGCCGGAGGACGGCTTGATCGGCATCGGCTCGGGCGGATCGTATGCGCTGTCGGCGGCGCGCGCCCTCATGGGACTCACGTCCGGGGCGGGGAGCGATCTTTCGGCGCAGGAGATAGCCGAGCGGGCGATGAAGATCGCCGCCGAGATCTGCGTCTACACCAACGACAAGATCGTCATCGAGAAGCTATGAGTCCCGACGCCACCTCGCCGGTCAAGGCGTTCAGCCCGCGCGAGATCGTCTCCGAGCTCGACCGCTATATCGTCGGCCAGAACGCCGCCAAGCGCGCGGTCGCCGTGGCGCTGCGCAACCGCTGGCGGCGCCAGCAGCTGCCCGACGAGCTGCGCGAGGAGGTCCTGCCGAAGAACATCCTGATGATCGGGCCGACCGGCGTCGGCAAGACCGAGATCGCGCGCCGGCTGGCGAAGCTCGCCGGTGCGCCGTTCCTCAAGGTCGAAGCCACCAAGTTCACCGAGATCGGCTATGTCGGCCGCGATGTCGAGCAGATCGTGCGCGACCTGCTGGAGACCGCGATCACCATGACCCGCGACCGGCTGCGCAAGGAAGTGAAAGCGCGGGCCGAGCTCGCCGCCGAGGAGCGCGTGCTGGACGTGCTGGTCGGCAACAACGCCACCTCCGAGACGCGCCAGAAGTTCCGCAAGATGCTGCGCGAGGGCGTCCTCGACGACAAGGAGATCGAGGTCCAGATCCAGGATTCGAGCGGCGGCTTGCAGCTGCCGACCATCGACATTCCCGGCATGCCGGGCGCCCAGATGGGGATGCTCAACCTCAACGACGTGCTCGGCAAGGCGTTCGGCGGGGGGCGGGCCAAGCCGCGCAAGATGAGCGTCGCCGAAAGCTACGAGGTGCTGATCGCCGAGGAGAGCGACAAGCTGCTCGACAGCGACAAGGTGATCATGGAGGCCAAGCACGCGGTCGAGCAGAACGGCATCGTGTTCCTCGACGAGATCGACAAGATCTGCGGCCGCTCCGAGCGGGCGTCTGGAGGAGGATGGGGCGGCGCCGATGTCAGCCGCGAAGGCGTGCAGCGCGACCTGTTGCCGCTGATCGAGGGCACCAACGTCGCGACCAAGCACGGCACGGTCAAGACCGACCACATCCTGTTCATCGCCTCGGGCGCCTTCCATCTCGCCAAGCCCGCCGACCTCCTGCCCGAGCTGCAGGGGCGCCTGCCGATCCGGGTCGAGCTCAAGGCGCTCGACCGCGACGATTTCGTGCGCATCCTGACCGAGCCCGAGAACAGCCTGATCAAGCAGTACAAGGCGCTGCTCAAGACCGAGAACGTGACGCTCGATTTCCAGCCGGACGCGATCGGCGAGATCGCCAACCTCGCCGCCGAGGTGAACCGCGGCGTCGAGAACATCGGCGCGCGGCGGCTGCACACGATCCTCGAGCGCCTCCTGGAGGAGATCAGCTTCACTGCCTCCGACAAGGCCGGCACGACGCTCACGATCGACGCGGCCTATGTGCGCGAGAAGGTCGCCGACCTCGCCAAGAACGCGGATCTCAGCAAGTTCATTTTGTGACGCCCGTCATCCCGGCCGACCCCGCTGCGGGGGAGAGCCGGGATCCATCGCGCCACGTTCCCAGATGGATCCCGGGTCGCGCTGCTTCGCAGCTTGCCCGGGATGACGCCTAAGGGCGTCAATACCCCCCGCCGCCGCCTCTCTGCGAGTTCTCCTCCAGCCGGTCGCCGTCGAGCTGGCGCTGCTTCAGCGCTTCCGCCCGCTGGCAGGCAGAGGGGTCGGTGGCGGTCGCGCATTTGCGGCGCGTCTCATCCGAGACCGAGCTGCAGCCGATCAGCAGAAACGCGGCGAGTGCACCGAATCCGACACGCAAGGACAAGGTCATGACCGCCTCCTCGGGAGCGCCTGTTGAGCCTCCATGAGGAGTACACCGGCGGGTCCGGGTAAATTTCGCGGCCGTGGCTCACATGCCTGTGAGCGCGGGCGCCGCCGCCCCGTCAGCCGGTCTCGTCCGCGATCGGATTGCGCAAGGTGCCGATGCCTTCGATCTCGATCTCGATGACGTCACCGGGCTTCATCCACACCGGCGGCTTGCGGGCATAGCCGACACCCGACGGCGTGCCCATGGCGATGACGTCGCCGGGCTCGAGGGTCAGGCATTCGGTGAGCAGCGCGATCGTCTCGTCGACCGGGAAGATCATGTCGCGCGTGTTCGCGTTCTGCATGACCTGGCCGTTCAGCTTGGAGCGGATGGCGAGGCCGACAGCACCCGCCGGCGCCTCGTCGGCGGTGACGAACCACGGCCCGAAACCGCCCGTGGCGTCGAAATTCTTGCCGATGGTCCATTGCGACGTCTTGCGCTGATAATCGCGCAAGGTG
>DASWFO010000259.1:0-34967 GCA_036394195.1 Alphaproteobacteria bacterium
TACGGCACGGGTGCCATCTTCGGCTGCCCGGCGCACGACCAGCGCGACCTCGACTTTGCGCGGAAATACGGCCTGCCGGTGATCCCCGTAGTGTGCCCGCCGGGCGAAGATCCCGCCACGTTCAAAATCGACGATACCGCCTATACCGAGAACGGCACGATCATCAATTCGAACTTCCTCAACGGCCTCGACGTCGAGACCGCAAAGCGCGAGGTCGGCAAGCGCCTGGCGCAGATGGGCGCCGGTCATCCCACCACCGTGTGGCGGCTGCGCGACTGGCTGGTGTCGCGCCAGCGCTACTGGGGCTGCCCGATCCCGATCATCCATTGCGAGTCGTGCGGCATCGTGCCCGTACCCGACAAGGATCTACCGGTCCGCTTGCCCGACGACGTGACGTTCGACAAGCCGGGCAACCCGCTCGACCATCATCCGACCTGGAAGCACGTGAATTGTCCGCGCTGCGGCAAGCCGGCGCGCCGCGAGACCGACACGTTCGACACCTTCGTCGACTCGTCCTGGTATTACGCGCGCTACTGCTCGCCCCGCGCCGACGAGCCGGTGGTCCGCGCCGAGGCCGATTATTGGCTGCCGGTCGATCAATATATCGGCGGCGTCGAGCACGCGATCCTGCATCTCTTGTATTCGCGCTTTTTCACCCGCGCGATGAAGAAGACCGGCTACCTCAACATCGACGAGCCGTTCCAGGGCCTGTTCACCCAAGGGATGGTCTGCCACGAATCGTATCGCAACGAGGACGGCAAGTGGCTGTATCCCGAAGAGGTGAAGAAGCTGCCGGACGGGGCCGTGGTCGACGAAAGCGGCCGGCCGGTCGCGGTCGGCCGCCGCGAGGTGATGTCGAAGTCGAAGAAGAACGTGGTGGCGCCGGCGGGCATCATCGACGCATACGGCGCCGACACCGCGCGGCTGTTCATGCTGTCCGATTCGCCACCCGAGCGCGACTTGGAATGGACCGAGGCCGGCGTCGACGGCGCCTGGCGCTATCTCAACCGGCTGTGGCGGCTGGTCGACGAGCCGAAGGTGCCGCTGCCGGCCGCCGACGCGCCGAAGCCGGCGCAGCTGTCGCCGGCCGCGGAAGCCTCCTGGCGCGGCGCGCACAAGACGATCGCCGCGGTGTCGGACAGCCTTGACCAGTTCAGGTTCAACGTCGCGGTGGCCCAGGTCCGCACGCTGACCAACCAGCTCGAGGAGCTGGACGGCAAAGGCCCGGGCGAGGCGTGGGCGCTGCGCCACGGGCTCGACACGGCGGTGCGCCTGATCGGGCCGATGGTGCCGCACATCGCCGAGGAGCTGTGGCAGAAGCTCGGGCACACGCGAATGCTGTGCTATGAGCCGTGGCCGAAGGCCGATCAGTCGCTCATCGTCGACAACATGGTCACCATCGCGGTGCAGGTGAACGGCAAGCTGCGCGCGACCGTGCCGCTGCCGCGCGACGCCGCGGAGGACGCGGCGCGCGAAGCCGCCCTGGCGCAGCCCAATGTCATCTCGGCATTGGGCGGCAAGACGCCGCGCAAGGTGATCGTGGTTCCCAACCGCATCATCAACATCGTGGCCTGAGACCAGCGAACTTGCCCCATACCAGACACTAGAGGATCACATTTCCTCTGGCGTCATTCCCGCGCCGGTGTCGCGTTCCGCGAGCACCTGGCGGGAATCCATGCGCACGCTGGATGCCGCTTTCGCGGGCATGACGAAGTGAGGAAGGTTCGAGGCTTACGCCTTCCGGCACCAGAACTGATACATCCCGATGAAGGTGTCCGGATTGGCCGTCTCGAAGTCGTGCCACGCGACGAGAGACGTCAGCGCCGCCGGCTCCGGATAACGCCGCCGGAAGGCCTGGATCGCCAGCCGGTCTTCGAACCCCAGGAACTCGAGACCGAGACTTGTCAGGGCGGAGCTGATCTGCCGCAGGGTGAACCGGTGCTCCTGCACATGGAACAGGAGGTCGCGGCATTCGCTGAGGCTGTAGATGCCCCACTGCGCGAGCCCGGCCAGCTCCGGCTCGGCCGCGGCCGCCGCCGGATCGGCGGCCAGCCGTAAGATGTGCTCGCGGCAGCGCCGGATGTCCTGCGGCGACGACGAATAGCCTTGCGCCGCGATCCAGGCGCGCGCCTTGACCACGCTGCGCCGCGCCGTCTCGCTGTAGAGGCCGATCCGCATCAGGCCTGCGTCGCGCAACAGAGTCGTCAGGACCCGCCAGCCGGCGAGGGGATCCCGCAAATGGTGCAGCACGCCCGCGCATTCGATGACGTCGAAGCGCCGCGTCAGCGCGCCCAGCTCGAGGATGTCCGCCTGGGCATATTCGACATTCCCAACGCCGAGCTCCTGCGTCTTGCGCACCGCATAGGCCAGGCTGGCCCGGCTCAAGTCGACCGCCAGGATGCGGGCGTTCGCATATTTGGTCGCCGCGTCGATCGCCTGCCGCCCGGTGCCGCAGCCGGCGATCAGGATCTCCGACCGCTCGGGGAAGGACCTGGCAGAGAACTCGGCCTGTGGAAAGAGCTGCCGCACGATGCGCTCCAGCGGTTCGGCGCGGAGGTGCAGCCCCGCCTTGGTCCACCGCGGATACGGATTCTCCTCGTACTGGCCGCGCACCGCCTGCGACACCGTGTCCTTGACCGGCGACAGGCTCGCGATCGCGCCTTGCAGCGACCGCTCCGCCAGCGGCTCCCGGACCTGGACGCGCAGCAGCGTATCGATCTCGTCGGGCCATTGGCGCTGGAGCAGCTTCGGCGCCCACGCGAAGTCGTGGAGCGCCCGGTACGCCCCCAGGGCTGCAATCCACGCCGGCGGCACCGCCTCACCGCGCTCAAGCAGTGCTGCGATCTCGGCCGCCAGACGCTCGGCCGTCGCCGCTTCTTCGGATGTCTCGGCGAACATGTACTCGTTCAGGAAGCATTGCTGCGCGAGCACGGCGGAGAACGGAAGCGCGCCGATGTCGCGCCGGCCGGACAGGGCGTCCTCCAGCAGGGCCCGCCGCAGCACGGTGAGGCTTCGCTCCACCTCAGGATCGTTCACCGCGGCCAGCTCAAGCACACGAAGCAGCAGCGGAATCGCGGACAGCCGCTGGGCGGTCCGCGCGTAATCGCCGGCGCCCACGGACATCGACACGACTTGCGAAAACTCCGGGTGATGCCGGAGGGCGGCGAAGATGGTTTGAGCGACGATCTTCGCCTGTGTCTCGGGCTGGTCCAACAGCTGCAGAAGGTCGTCGAAGATCTGCGCGTCGACGGTCACGAATGAGAACGCATGACGCGACATGCAGTCCGCCCAGTTCGCCCAGAACTGCGGATGGCCGGGATCGCGGCGGATGGCGGACCGAAAGGACGCAAACGCCGCCGTGTAGTCGCCGAGCTCCAGCTGCGCAAAGCCGAGCCCGTCATAGGCGGCGGCGAAGTCCGGCTTCGCCGAGATGGCGTCCTCGAATGCAGCCGCCGCCTTGGCGAAGTCGCGGCGCTGCGCCTGCAGGATGCCGAGATTGTTTTGCGCTTCGGCATAGTTCGGACGCTGGCGCAGGGCCTCGCGATAGCTGGCTTCGGCGTCGTCGAGGCGGCCGAGGTCTTTCAGCACGTTGCCGAGATTGTTTTGCGCCTCGGGAAAGGCCGGGGTCAGCCGGAGCGCCTCCTCGTAGCTGGCTTTCGCCTCGTCGAGCCGCCCGAGGCGCCGCAGCACGCCGCCGAGGTTGCCATACGCGTCCGCAAAGTCCGGCTTCAGCTTAAGCGCGTCGCGATAGCTGGCTTCTGCCTCGGCCAGTCGGCCGAGCGCCCGCAACGCGTTGCCGAGATTGACCCGGTAATGCGGCACCGACGGCTGAAGCCGGATCGCGCGGCCGATATGGTCGACCGCCAGATCGTGGCGGCCGACTTGATGCGCAACCACGCCCAACAGGTGCAGCGCGTCGGCGTTGTTCGGGTCGGCCGCGAGCACTTGGCGATAAAGCGCCTCAGCTTCGGGCAGCCGGCCGCTTTGATGGATGCGGAGAGCCTGCTGGAAGATTTCGCCGATGGACTGCAATGGCGCTTACGTCGCCGAGCTGCGCAGGCTGTCTTTGAATAAGGCGACAGTGCGCGACCACGCGAGCTCCGCCGCCGCCTTGTTGTAGCGCGCACCACCGGTGTCGTTGTGGAACGCATGTTCGGCGCCAGGATAGACGAACACCTCGTAGGATTTTCCGGCGGCCTTCAATGCCGCTTCGTAGCTCGGGATCCCGGCGTTGATGCGGTCGTCGTTGCCGGCGTAGTGGAGCTGCATCTTCGCCTTGATCTTCGGCACGTCGGCAGGGTCGGGGACGAGCCCGTAGAATGGCGCTCCCGCCGCGAGGTCCGGCGATTTCACCGCCAGCAGATTGACCATGCCGCCGCCCCAGCAGAACCCGACCGCGCCGACGGGACCGGCGGCATCCGGGCGCGATTTCAGATACGCGACCGCGGCGACAAGGTTGTCCGCCGCCGCCGGGCGGTCGAGTTTGGCGATCGCATCGCGCGCCGCGTCTTCGTCGGCGGGCGTGCCGCCGACCGGCGACAGCAGATCGGGGGCGAGCGCCGTGAAGCCTTCGAGCGCCATGCGGCGCGCGACGTCCTCGATATGCGGATTGAGGCCGCGGTTCTCGTGAATGACGATGACGCCGGCGCGGCGCGCCGGCCCGCTCTTCGGCGTCGCCACATAGCCCCGAACGTCGCCGGCAGCACCGCGGTAGGTCACTCGCTCGGTCGCGAGGCGCTGGTCGCCGGGATCGACGATCTCCGCTTGCGCGTAGTTATTCTCGAGCAGCGGCAGGAGCGCACCGGCAGCGGTCGCCCCACCCGCGAGGACGGCGAGCCGCTCGAGGAACACGCGGCGGTCGAGCGGCTTATGCGTGTATTCGTCGTAGAGGCGAATAATACGAGGATCCATAGCGCACCTCCCTCAGGACCTGACCGCGGACGAGTATATCAGGGCTTGCGGCACCAGAACTGATACATGCCGATGAACATGTCCGGATGGGCCGTCTCGAAGCTGTGCCATGCGGTGAGCGAGGTCAGCGCCGCGGGGTCCGGATGCGCGCGGCGAAAGTCCTGGATCGCCACCGGGTCCTCGAAGCCGAGGAACTCGAGGCCGAGCGCGGCGAGTGCCGACTGGATCTGCGGCAATGTGAAGCGATGCTCTTGGACGTGAAACAGCAGATCACGGCATTCGTTCAGGTTGTAGATCTCCCAGTTCGCCAGGGCCGCCAGCTCCGGCTCGGCCGCAGCGGCGGCCGGGTCCGCCGCCAGCCCGAGGATGTATTGCCGGCAGCGCCGTATATCCTGGGGCGAGGCTGAGAAGCCTTTCGCGGCGATCAGCGCCCGCGCTTTGACGACGCCGCGCCGCGCCCGCTCGCTGTAGAGGCCGATCCGCATCACCCCACTAGGCCGCAGCAGCGCCGTGAGCGCCGTCCAGCCGGCCAGCGGGTCGCGCAGATGGTGAAGGACGCCTGTGCACTCGATGAGGTCGAAGCGCTGCGGCAGCGCCGCCAGTTCGAGGATGTCGGCCTGCGCGTAATCGATGGTGGAGAGACCGAGCTCGCGCGTCTTTCGCAGCGCATAGGCGAGGCTGACCCGGCTGAGATCGACGGCCAGCACCCGGGCACCCGCGTATTGGGTCGCGGCATCGATCGCCTGCCGGCCGGTGCCGCAGCCGGCGATCAGGATCTCGGGGTGGCGCCAGCGCTCGCCGGTGAACGCGGTGTGCGGGAAGAGATAACCGAGCAGCCGGTCGAGCGGCTCCGGCCGCGGGTGCAGCGGCGCTTTGATCCATCGCGGATAGGGGCTTTCTTCATATTGGCCGCGGACCGCCAACGACACCGCGTCGGTGATCGGGGACAGGCGCCTGATCCCGTCGAGGAAGGACCGCTCCCCCAGCGGCTCGCGCACCTGGATGCGCAGCAGCGCCTCGATCTGTGCGGGCCAGGGGCGATCAAGCAGCTTCGCGGCCCAGGCGAAACCATGGAGGGGCCGGTACGCGGCGAGGGCCGCCAGCCACGCGGGCGGCACGGATTGGCCTTGCTGGACCTGGGCTGCGACCGTGTCGACCAACCGCTCGGCCAGTGCCGCGTCATCCGCCGTCTCGTCGAACGCGTAATCGTTGAGGAAGCATTGGACGGCGAGTGCGGCCGAGAACGGCAAGCCGCCGATGTCACGCTCGCCGGACGCGGCCAGCCGCAGCAGCGCCCCCCGCAGCGCGGTGAGCGCGCGCTCCACGCCGGGCGCGTTCACGCAGGTCAAGGTCAGCACGCGCAAAAAGAGAGGGATGCCCGACAGGCGTTCGGCGGTCCGCTGGTAGTCGTTGACGTCGCCCGCCGCGGACAGCGCGCGGGAGAACTCCGCATCGTGACGCAGGGCCGCGAACACGGTCTGGGCAACCAGCTGCGGCTGTATCTCCGGCTGATCCAGCAGCCGCAGCAGATCCTGGAACAGCCGCGCATCAACGGACGTGAACGCGAACCCGCGCGCGGCCATGCAGCCCGCCCAGTGCGTCCACGCCCCGGGGTTGGCCGGACCATGCAGAACGGCCGCACGGAACGAGTCGAAGGCCGCCTGATAGTCGCCCATCTCCGCCTGCACGAGACCCAGCGAATCGTGGGCGGCGGCAAACTCGGGCTTCAGGGCGATCGCCGCCTTGAACGCCGCCATCGCTTGGCCGAGCTCGCGACGCCGCGCATGCTGGATCCCCAGCTCATTCTGCGCCTCTGCGTCGGCGTGCTCCCGCGCCGCCCGTAGCTTCACGAAGATCAGCCCGAGCCGCCACAGCGAGCGGAAGAACTCGCGGCCGAACGTTTGGAGCTCCGCCGCGCCGCCGGCAAGCCCAGCCGTGGCCGCGGCGGTCACGATCTCGGCAATCGCTCGCCGGCCGTCGACCTGGTTCAGCATCTGCGCCTGCGCGTCGTCGATCGGCACCTCCAGCCCGGCGCGCGACAGGCGCGCCGGGCGACCCGCCGCCCGGTCCGGCTGCAGCACGGCCACACCCGGACGCCGCACCGGCACGTAGTCCATCGCCTGCGGGCCGGCGAAATCGATCCGGTACTGCGCCATCGGGCGGTCGCGCCGGCAGGCGACGAAGAAATGGCCGGGATTGCACCGGTAGAGGTCGGTGGCTTCCCAGATCGCGGGCTCGGGGAGGGTCGCCAGCCGCGGATAGAGCGCATGATCCGGGCGCAGGGACGCTTCCGGAAAGTAGTGCGAATTCTCGACCCAGCCCTGGAAGGCGAGGCCGGCGGCGGCGACGAAGTCCAGGCAGTCCCTGACCGTGTAGCTGCGCTCGCGCGCATTGAGAAACAGGTCGACGATGCCGGCGTCGAAATTCAAATCAGGGATCTTACCGAGCCCCGGCTTGACCGGATGCTCAGGCGGCAGGGCGGCCAGCGTCTGGTTGACCACGGCGAGCGACGGCACGTCCTGGCGGAGCCCTGCGAACTTGAACAGCGCCTGCATGATCTCGACGCCGACGCGGCCATGGCGGCCGTAGAGATAAACCGCCAACACGCCGTCGCGGCGCAGGCAGCTGCCGAGGCTCTTCAGGCCGGCGACGGGGTCGGCCATGTGGTGAAGGACGCCGGTGGTAATGATCAGATCGAAATCGCGCCCCAAGGTCGGCACGTCCTCGATCGCGAGGCGCAGCAGCTCGAGATTGGCGAGCCCGTGCCTGTCCTTGAGGGTGCGCCCGTGCGCGAGCGAGGCGTCGCTGACGTCGATCCCGAGCACCCGCGAGGCGCGGTTGTGGAACGCGATATCGGCGGCCTGATTGGCGCCGCAGCCGGCAACCAGGATGTCCAGCGGCGCCGGCTCGCGATCCGGCCAGAACAGCCGATGACAGAGCGCTGGATCGCAGGTGTCGCGCCCGGCGCGCGCGTAGGCGTCGAGGTCCTCCGCCGGTTTCGGGTAGACCCACGTGCCGTATTGGCGCGCGATCGCGTCGTCCAGCGGGGAGGGTGCCATGCCGGCTCTTTTGCATGTTTGCCGGGCGTTGTATAGGGCATGGGATGAAGCTCGATAGCCGCAGTACCGCCCGCTTCCTGAAGTCTCCCGATGCCGCCGTGCGCGCGGTTCTTTTGTTCGGGCCGGATGCCGGCCTGGTGAAGGAACGCGCCGAGGCGCTGGCGCGAACCGTGGTCGAGGATCTGGCCGATCCGTTTCGCGTCGCCGATCTCAGCGGCGATACGATCTCCGGCGATCCGGCGCGGCTGGCCGACGAGGCGGCGGCGATCGCGATGACCGGCGGCCGCCGCGTGGTACGCGTTCGCGATGCTGGCAACGACACGTTCGAAGCGTTCGAGAGCTTCCTCGATCACCCGATGGGCGACGCACTGATCGTCGTCGAGGGCGGCGAGCTCGACGGCCGTTCGGCGCTGCGCAAGCTCTTCGAGAAGGCGGGCAACGCGGCGGCCATTCCGTGTTATCGCGACGAAGGGGCGGATCTGGCGGGGGTGGTGCGCGAGACGCTCCAACGCGCGAAGGTGAAGGTCGACGACGATGCGCTGGCGTGGCTGGTGGACCGGCTGGGCGGCGACCGGCTGGTGACGCGCGGCGAGATCGAAAAGCTGGCCCTCTATGTCGGCGCCGGGAACACCGCGACGCTCGAGGACGCGCGCGCGCTCGTCGGCGACTCAGCCGAGATCGGCTTCGACGATCTGGTCAACGCCACCGCGGCCGGCGATGTTGCCGAGATGGAGCGCGCCCGCGCCCGGCTCGACGGCGAGGGCATTCCCGCCATCGCGCAGTTGCGCGCGGCTCAGCGGCACTTCACGCGGCTTCACCTGTGCAGCGGCATGATCGCCGCCGGCCGCGACGAAAAGGGGGCGATGATGGCGCTCCGACCGCCCGTGTTCTGGAAGGAGGAGACCGCGTTCCGCGCCCAGCTCAAGCGCTGGACCGCCGCCCGGCTCGCGGCGGCGCTCAGGCGCCTTCTCGATGCGGAGATCCAGTGCAAATCGCCGGGGGCGCCGAGCGACCTGATCGCAGCGCGCTGCCTGATGGCGCTGGCGACGGGTGTCGCCTCGCGGGGCTAGCCAAGCCGCGACATTTCCATCGGCGGCCATTTCGAAGCATATTGTCCGGTAAGGGACTCGCGGTCTGCCGCCCGGCGGACCCGCCCTTGCAACCGACGCGGCTTGAAGACGTAACGACAAAAGATTCGGAGGATCGCGATGCGCGCGGCACCCAGCTTGGTGTTGGGATTTCTTCTGTTGGCCGGTCTCACGGCCGGCGGTCCGGCGATAGCCCAGGCACCGGCGGCCGACCCGGTCGCGCGCGGCGAATACCTGGTGCGGGCCGCCGACTGCATGGCGTGCCATACGGTACCCGGCAAGGCGGCGTTTGCCGGCGGCCGGCCGCTCAAGCTGCCGTTCGGCACGATCTACTCGCGCAACATCACGCCGGACCGCGACACCGGCATCGGCAGCTGGAGCGACGACGAATTCGTGCGCGCCATGCAGCAAGGGATCAGCAAGAACGGCGAGCATCTCTATCCCGCCTTTCCCTACACCTCGTATACGAAGCTCTCGCGCGAGGATGATCTCGCCATCAAGGCCTTTCTGTTCAGCCTGCCGCCGGTGCGCAACCCGGTCCCGGCGGCGGCGTTGTCGTTTCCCTACAACCAGCGCTGGGCGATGGCGGCGTGGAACCTGCTGTTCAATCCCAACGAGCGCCTGACCCCCGATCCCGCCAAGCCAGCCGACTGGAACCGCGGCGCCTATCTGGTCGAGGCGCTGGGCCATTGCGGCGAATGCCACACCCCGCGCCGGTTCACCCAAAGCCTCGACAACTCGCGGAAATTCGCCGGCGCCGTGACCGAAGGCTGGAAAGCCGACAACATCACGGCGGACACGCAGTCCGGTGTCGGCGGCTGGTCCGACGAGGCGCTCGTCTCGTATCTCTCCACCGGTCATGCCGACGGCCACAGCTCGGCAAGCGGGCCGATGGCCGAGGCGATCGCCGACGGGCTCGCTTATCTGACGCCGGAGGACCTTCGCGCCACCGTGGTCTATTTGCGCACGGTGCCGGCGATCTCGAACATGCCGGCCGTGGCGGAGGCACCGCCCGCCACTAAATCGGCCGCGCCGCCACAGACGCTGGGCAGCCGCATCTTCGCCGGCGAATGCCAGAACTGCCACCGCTGGGACGGCAGCGGCGCGCAAAGCCGCTATGCGACGCTCATCCGAAGCCGGACCGTCAACGATCCCGAGGGAACCAACCTCGCCGCGATCCTCATCGGCGGCAGCACCGTGCAGTATCCGACCGGGCGGGTCTTCATGCCGCCGTTCGGAAAGGGCCGCTCGGACGACGAGCTCGCCGCGGTCGCGAACTTCGCCAATGCCTATTTCGGCAATGGCACGGCGCATCTCACCGCGGCCGACATCGACCACATCCGCAAGATGCTGCCCTAGGCCCTTCGAGTCGGGCGCTCCCGGTCAGGCACTGGCGAGGCCGGCCTTCACCCGATCCGGCGTCATCGGCAGCGCGCGCAGCCGCTTGCCGGTCAGCGCGAACAGCGCGTTGGCGACGCAGGGCGCCACCATCGGCAGCGCCGCCTCACCGATGCCCTTGGGCGGGTTGTCGGTCGCGATGATCTGCACGTCGATCTCGGGCATTTCCGACATGCGCAGAACCGGGTAGTCGTAGAAATTGTTCTGCTCCACGGACCCGTTGGCGACCGAGACTTGCTCCTTCAAGGTCTGGCTGAGGCCGAAGATCACATTGCCCTCGGTCTGCGCCACGATGCTGTCGGGATTGATCGCGATCCCCGGGTCGAGGGCGATCCAGAAGCGGTGCGCTCGGATGATGCCGGTCTGCCGGTCGACCGAGATCTCGCCCACCGCAGCGGTATAGGTCTGCACCACTTCGGAGTAGCAGAAGCCGAGCGCGTGGCCCTCGGCCACCGGCTTGCCCCAGCCCGATTTCGCGGCAACCGCCTGGATCACGGCTGTGGCGCGCGGATTATTCTTCAGCAGTGCCAGGCGGAACGCGACCGGGTCCACCTTGCGGTCGGCAGCCAGCTCGTCGATGAAGGATTCGATGACGAACTTGTTGTAGCCGGCGCCGATCCCGCGCCAGGCGGCGAGGCCGACGCCGCGCTTCTCGCGCAGATACGCGATCGACTGGTTCGGGATCTCGTACTCATGCTTCGAACCCTCGAGCACGATGCCGTCGAGCCCTTTGTTGCCTTCGAGCGCCTTCTCGCCGCCGCGATAGGCGACGACGGATTCGCCGACCACGCGATGGCGCCAGCCGATGACCGCCCCCGATCCATCGAGGGCGGCCTGCACGTAATGCCCGGTCATCGGCCGCATCTTGGCCGACTTCACGTCCTGCTCGCGCGTCCAGATCAGCTTGACCGGGCGCTCCACCGCCTGCGCCAGGGTCAGCACCTCGGCGATCATGTCGGGTGGGCTGCGCCGACCGTAGCCGCCGCCGAGCAGATATTGGTGCAGCTTGATGTTCTCGGGCTTGGTCTTGAGGAAAGCCGCGGCCGCGCCGGTGGCGAGGCTGGTCCCCTGCGAGCCGACCCAGATCTCGGCGCCGTCGCCCGCCGGATTGATCGCGGCGGTGATGTTCATCGGCTCCATCTGTGCGTGATAGACGTACTCGGAGCTGTATTGCGCCGAGAGCACCTTGGCGGCCTTGGCGAACGCGCCGTCGGGATCGCCTTGCGCCACGAAGTCGACGCCCTTGTCGTCGAGCTTGGCGGCGCGGGCCATGAACTCCTTGAGCCCCGCGTCGCTGCGATAGCTGTCGGCGGGCGCCTTCGACCATGTGACCTTGAGCGCCTCGCGCCCGGCGAACACCGCCTCGACGCTTTCGCCGACGATGCCGACCGAGTTTTTCATCGGCACGACTTTCAGCACGCCGGGGATGGCGAGCGTCGCCTTGTCGTCGACGGCGTCGGGTGCGGCCTCTTCGACCGGCGCCTGCAGCACGGTCGCGTAGACCATGTTGGGCACCCGCACGTCGATGCTGTACTGCGCCGCCCCCGTGGTCTTGCCGGGGATATCGGCGCGCGGCGTATCCTTGCCGAGGATGCGATAGTCGGCGAGCTTCTTCAGCTCCGACTTGTCGACGGCCGGCATGGTGTCGGGCACCTGCGCGAAGCCGGCGATGTCGCCGTAGGAGAGACGGCGGCCGCTCGCCGCATGGACGACAACGCTGGGCTCGGTGTGAACGTCCGCGAGCGGCACACCCCATTTGTCCGCCGCCGCCTGCATCAGCACGCGCCGCACGGCGGCCGCCTGCAGGCGGATCTTGTCCCAATAGCCGCGGGTCGAGCCGCTGCCATAGGTGACCATCATGCCGCCGAAGATCGGGTTGCCGAAGATCTCGGGCTTGATCGGCGGATAAAGGGCGCTGACCTGCGACCAGTCGGCGTCCATCTCTTCGGCGAAGATCATGGTGAGGCCGGTCATCGACCCCTGACCCATCTCGGACACCGGGATGGCGAGCGTGATCGCACCGTCAGTGCCGATCGTCGCCCAGGCGCCCACGGCCTTGGACGCGGCGTCGGCCGCCAGTGCGGCGTTCGGCCGCTCGAACAGCGCGGTCGGCACCGAGAGCGCGAAGGTGAGGCCGGCGCTGCCGGCGAGGAACCCGCGGCGCGAGACTTTACCTGAACGAACTGGGGCTGAGCGAACTGGAGCCAAGCGTTCGGTCGTGGCCATGGCTTACGCTCCCTTCTTCGCGGCGAGCTCGATCGCCCGCACGATGCGCGGATAGGTGCCGCACCGGCAGATATTGCCGTCCATGTGGCGGACGATGTCGTCGCGGCTCGGGCTCTTGTTCTTCGTCAGCAGCTCGGCGGCCTGCATGATCTGGCCGGACTGGCAGTAGCCGCATTGCGGGACCTGCAGCTCGACCCAGGCTTGCTGCAGCGGATGATCGCCGTTCGCCGACAGGCCTTCGATGGTGGTGACCTTCTTGCCGGCGACGTCGGAGACGGCGGTCTGGCAGGAGCGCACGGCCTGCCCGTCGAGGTGTACCGTGCAGGCGCCGCACAACCCGGCACCGCAGCCGTATTTCGTGCCAGTCAGCTGCAGGTGCTCGCGGACGACCCACAGCAGCGGGGTCTGCGGAGCAACGTCAACCTCGACGGGCTTGTCGTTGAGCGTGAATCCGATCGGCGCCATGCGCGACCTCCCAAATTCCTTGCGGGCCAAATTTCTTCAGGGCCGACTCTACCCCAATCAGCCGGCGCAATCATCCAGCGGAGAGGCTCGGCCCACCCGCGCCACAGCCCCCTTATGCACTACCGGATGAGCTAGGCGCCACGCCGGGTCAATGCGCGATGCGGGCGGCGCCGAGCGTGGCCCCGCTGGCGACGAGACCGTGGCCGGTTGCTTCCAGGATCTCCTGCTCAGTCGAATGATCCTTGAGGATGTTGTCGGCCTTGGTGACCGAGACGGTCATCTTGGTCATGTTGTAGGTCACGTTCTCGAGATCGATTCGCACCGTGCGGTCCCACGTGCTGGCCCGCAGCTGGCGACCGTCGGCGGTGGTCGAATCCTCATTCAGCTTCATGTCCAGGTGGGTCAGAGTGCGTCGGGCCGCATCGCGCACCTCTTCGATCGGGGCGGTGAACGTACGCTCGCCCTCCTGCATGTAGGGCGGGGCGATCACCCCATCCAGCGCGCAAGCCTGGAGGACCAACGTGGTCACCGCCAACAGGACAAGCCGTTTCATCTTTTTCCTTCGCCTCCGCGGCCTTCGTGCCTTCTTGATCAATCTGAGCATCCCTATGCCGCAAAAGGAGACGGGAGCCGTGATAAAACCAGGGCGGGAGGGGCCACCGTCCGGGTCTTTACAGATTTTTATGCAATTTTTCGTAAAATTGGCCCTTAGAAACTATAAAGGCTTGTCTTAAATGGCGATTCCGCCATTTATACCCGGACCCATCACCTATAACGGTGCCCGACCCTCGGCCGAGGTGGCGTCTGCCATCCACAAGGCGAGTGCGACCACCGGGGTCGACTTCGGCTATCTGGTCGCCCAGGCCGGCCAGGAGTCGAGCTTTCGGCCGGACGCCAAGGCCGGAACGAGCAGTGCCGCCGGGCTTTATCAGTTCGTCGACTCGACTTGGCTGAGCATGATCCGCGACAAGGGTGCTGCCTACGGGCTGGGCGACCTTGCCTCGCAGATCGCCACCGCGGGCACCGGCTCGCGCGTTGCCGACCCGGCGACCAAGCGCAAGATCCTCGACCTGCGCAACGACCCGGCGATCTCCTCGGCCATGGCCGCCGAATACGCCAAGTCCAACCGCGCCCAGCTGGCGCAAACCCTCAATCGCACGGTGAATTCGACCGATCTCTACATGGCGCATTTTCTCGGCGCCTCGGGGGCGGGGAAGTTCCTGTCGGCGCTCGACGCGGCCCCGGGCACGTCCGGCGCGAAGCTGCTGCCGGACGCGGCGGCGGCCAATCGCGGCGTGTTCTATGACGCGCAGGGCACGCCGCGCACCGTCGCCCAGATCTACGACCACTACGCCAGCCGATTCGGCGATGCGGCGCGGCAGATGGCAGCCGCCACGCCGGCCGCCCATCCGACCGTCGGCTCGTTCTCGTCGGCATCCGCGGCGCACGCGGCAATCCTGACGGCGCTCGCCGGCGAGAAGCTCTCGCCGGTCACCATCGAGGCGTTGATGAAGCTCGGCGTGCCCGGCGCCCTCGTCCGCCACGCGAAAACCACCTGAACCACGGAAAAGTTACCGGCGGGAACGATCGTTACCGCCAGGGAACTTCTTGACCTTTCGTCCCATTTCCTCTTGATACGCAGCGGTCCCCCCGCAATCGTCGCAAGAGGAGAAGGTCGATGAAGCCTGTCCGCATTTTCGGCATGTCGGGAAGCCTGCGCAAAGCCTCCTACAACACGGCGACCTTGCGCGTCGCGGGCACGCTGCTGCCCGAGGGGGCGACGCTCGAGACCTTCGATCTCTCGCCCATCCCGCTCTACAACGACGACGTGCGCGCCGCCGGCTATCCGCCGGTCGTGCAGGAGCTGCGCAGCAAGATCGACGCCGCCGACGCCATTCTCTTCGTGACGCCGGAATACAATTATTCGATGTCGGGCGTGCTGAAGAACGCGATCGACTGGGCGTCGCGGCCGCCGGGACCGCCGCTCAGCAAGAAGCCGGTCGGCATCATGGGCGCGACGATGGGCCTGTGGGGCACCACGCGCGCGCAATATCACCTCCGCCAGTGCTGCGTGTTCCTCGACCTCTATCCGATCAACAAGCCGGAAGTCCTGATCGCCCAGGCGCAGACCAAGTTCAACGACAAGGGCGAGCTCACCGACGACACCACCAAGCAGGTGATCCGCGAGCACCTGGTGAATCTGATCGGCTGGGTCCGCCGGATGCAGGCGCAGGTCTAGAGCGAGACTCACACGTCTTTTCCGTCATGCCCGGACTTGTTCCGGGCATCCACGTCGAGCTGAATAAACAACCTTACTCGTTGCACACCGACGTGGATGGCCGGCACGAGGGCCGGCCATGACGAAGAGGGAGAGTGTCGCCCTGCGGGCCTACAGCTTCTCCTGCAGGAAACGCAGAATGCGCGGCGCCGCGACGCCGGAATAGGAGCCCGTCTCCTCGATCGGGTCCGACGCCCAGAAATGCGGAGCACCGGGGATGATCACGGTGCGCACGTAATAGCCCGCCTGCTTCAGCGCATCGCGGAACGGCAGCGCCTGGCTGGGCTGGTCGACGATGTCGTCCTCGCTGCCCCAGGCGAGATAGAACGACGGCGCGTTGGGCCGCACCGTGACGTGGCTGAGCGGCGAGGCGTCGAAATAGAGCTTGCGGTCGTCGAACAGCGGCTTGCCGAGGAATTTCGCGACGATCGAATCGCGCGGCCGGCTGCTGAGGTCGTGGTTCCACTGCGCGGCCACATCGTACACGCCGTAGAACGAGACCACCGCCTTGACGCGCGTGCTCAGGCTGACGTGCGGATCGTCGCGATACACCCCGGCGAACAGCTCGCTGTCGCCCGCCAGCCCCACCATGGCGGCGAGGTGCCCGCCCGCCGAATCGCCCATCACGCCGATGCGGTCCGGGTCGATATTGAACTCGCTAGCGCGGCCGCGCATGAGCTGGACGGCGGCGCGCATGTCGTGCACCGCCTGCGGGAAGACCGGCTTGTCCGGCTTCGACAGCCGATACTCGATGCTGAACAGCGCGATCCCGGCCCGCGCCAGGTACGGCCCCCAAAACCGGTACGAGCTGCGGTCGCCCTGCTGCCATCCGCCGCCGTGGGCCGCCACCATGACGGGTGCCCGGTCGCTCCGTTTGGGCGCATAGAAATCGCCGACCAGGTGAACCCCGTCGTGAACCGCGTATTCGACCGCCTGGCGGGTCGTCACTTCATAGGTTTGGGCCATGGCTCCGCTCATCAGAGTGATGCCAGCGAAGCCTAGCAGAACCGCCATTGGCCCTCCGAGAATTTTCATTCGCTTCCTCCCCGACAGATCTCGGCGCCAGGGTAGCACGGGCCGGCTCCCCCGCCCCTCCGCCGGCGTGTCAGAGACAGGGCGGGAACAGTTCGGGCGTCACTGCGTTTGTTGATCGCTCGGCTGTCCACGGCTTGACCGCCGGCAACCCTGGATTTCGGCCCTCACGATGGAGCAACCGCCCGCCGCGAAGCCCGTATTCGGCTGGCGCGCGGCCGTATGGCCGCTGATCGCGGCCGGGATCCTGGCTCTGGGCATCGAGGTACCTCTCAAGGTTGTACCGCTGAAAAAAGAGAAGGCCGAGGCCGAGACCATCCCGCCGCGCATCCACATCGAACGGCCGGCGCAGATCGGCGTCGCGTCCTGGTATGGGGACCGCGAAGCCGGTCGCCTGACTGCCAACGGCGACGTCTTCGACCCGCAGCGGCTCACCGCCGCCCATCGCACCTTGCCGCTCGGCACCGAGGTGCGGGTCACTCATCTCCGCAACGGCAAGTCGATCGTGGTCGTGGTCAACGATCGCGGCCCCTATATCCACGGCCGGGTCATCGACCTGTCGATGGGAGCGGCGGAGGCGCTGCGGATGAAGCCGAAGGGCCTGGCCCGGGTGAAGATCGAGATCATCAGCGAGCCGACGATGCCGCTGAAGGTAGCCAAGCGGGCGCTGAAGAAGCTGCCGAAGGACCAGAGCCGACGGCTCGTGGCGATGCCGCCCTCCCCACCACCATCCACGCCCAAACCGAATCCAAGCGAGTCGCTGGCCGAAGGCATGAATTCTCGCTGAGCCCGCGTCGCGTGCTACAACCGCCGCCGAATCAAGGGCGGTGGGGAGAGCACATGCGACGGTGGCTGCTGGCGACACTTCTTGTCATGGCCGGCGCTTTGCCTGTCGGCGCGCAGACGACGGATCAGTACCCGAACCGGCCGGTCAGATTCGTTGTCCCCTTTCCGCCCGGCGGCAGCTACGACGTGATCGCGCGGCTGCTCGGCCGCTATATCTCGGAGCGCTGGGGCCAGCAGATCATCGTCGACAACCGCAGCGGTGCCGCTGGCAATATCGGCAGCGAATACGTTGCCCGCTCCAAGCCCGATGGCTACACGCTCCTGGTCTTCGGCGACGGGCTGCTGATCAACCAGAGCCTGTATAGCAATCCGCCCTACGACAGCGAGCGCGACTTCGATCCGATCACCCTGGCGGCGATCTCGCCGCAGATGCTGGTCGCCAATCCCGGGCTCGGCGTCAAAACCATCGCGGACCTGGTTGCGCTGGCGAAGACCAGGCCCGGCCAGATCAACTACGGCACCGCCGGCGCCGGCACGCCCGGCCATCTCGGGGGCGAGCTGTTGAATCGGCTCGCCGGCATTCAGCTCGTCCACGTGCCGTATCGCGGCGGGGCGCAGACCATGCAGGACGTGGTGGCCGGCCAGATCGAGCTCGTCTTCACCGGCATGCCGGCGACCCTCGGCCAGATCCGCGCCGACACCGTGCGTCCGCTGGGCGTGTCGTCGCGCAAGCGCTCGCCGACCCTGCCCGACGTCCCGGCGATCGCCGAGACCATTCCCGATTTCCACGTCAACACGTGGTACGGCGTGCTGGCGCCCAAAGGCACGGCCCGCGAGATCATCACCAAAGTCGGCGACGACGTGCGCACGGTGTTGAAGCTGCCCGCCCTTCGCGACCAGCTGATCGAGCAGGGCTTCGAGCCGGTCGGCGGCACCGCCGCGGAGCTCGCGGCCACCATCCACGATGATTCGCCGTTCTGGCGCGACCTCATCGTCCGCTCGGGCGCGCACGCGGAGTGACCGCCGGGGCGGGGAATAATCTACAACGCTGGGCCGGTCTTCTGAGAACGGCCATCCGTTCGGGCGCGGCCGGCGCGTGCCTTGTGCTATAGGGGAAGCCATGCGGGAATTCGACAGCTACGACAGGGTCGCCAAGGGCCTGCATTGGCTCATCGCCGCACTGCTCGCGGTCCAATACGTGATCGCCTATTTCATGCCGCATATCGGCCGCAACACGCCGAATGAAGGGCTGGTGAACCTCCATCTGTCCTTCGGCGGGCTGATCCTGGTGCTGGTCATCTTGCGGCTGGCGTGGCGTCTGACCCATCCGGTGCCGCCGCCCGGCGGCACCGCGGCGCGCTGGCTTCAGATCGCCACCCGCACCGGCCACGGGCTGCTGTATGCCGTCCTCCTGATCATGCCGCTGATGGGTGGGCGAACGCGGGGTTTCGCGGCTTCCAGGTGAGCCTGTTCAATCTCGTGCCGCTGCCGGCCCTGGTCCAAAAGGGCTCGCCGCTCGGCCGCGAGCTCGGCAACATCCACTCGCTGGTCGGCTGGTATTTCCTGATCCTGATCGGCCTGCACATCGCGGCCGCGCTCTATCACCGCTTCGTGCTGCGCGACGACGTGCTGGCCCGCATGCTGCCGGCGCGCTGATCGCTTAAGTCGGCGCTTTAATCCGGCGGGTTCGCCGCCGACGGCCACAGCAGGCGACACGGTTTCCCTTCCGCCGCGATCGGCGTTAACTATGGGCGACCAGAACCGCGCCAAGCGGGTCTGCGGCTCGAGGACGCATTCATGAAGCTCGCCAAACATAATCGCTACGAGTACAGCCCCATCACCGAGCGCCGCCCCTTCCTGTGGCCAGGCGGCAAGCGGCTCGCGTTCTATGTGGCGCTCAATGTCGAGCATTTCACCTTCGGCAGCGGCCTCGGGCATACGCCGACGGCCCTCGCGCCACCGCCGGACCAGCGCAACTACGCCTGGCGCGACTATGGGCTCCGCGTTGGCATCTGGCGGATCTTCGACCTGATGGAGCAGCTCGGCTGGCCGCTCTGCCATCTGATTAATTCGACCGTGTGCGAGAACCATCCGCCGATCGTGCAGCGCATCAAGCGGCGCGGCGACGACATCATCGGGCACGGGCGGACCAATTCCGAAAGGCAATCGGATCTCGACGAAGCGGGCGAGGCGACGCTCATCCGCGAGGCCACGACCGTGCTGGAACAATCCATCGGCCGACGTCCGAGAGGCTGGATGGGGCCGTGGATCGCCGAAACGGCGGTCACACCGGACCTGCTGAAAGAAGCGGGCTACGACTTCGTCATGGATTGGCCGGCGGACGATCAGCCGTTCTGGATGCGCACACGATCGGGCCCCCTCATGTCGGTGCCCTATCCGATCGAGGTGAACGACAGCCCCACGATGCTGACCCGGATGCAATCGGCGACCGACTTTGCGCAGATGATCCGGGATCAGTTCGAGATGATGCTGCGCCTGTCGGACAAGGCGGCCCTGGTCTGCGGCGTGTCGCTCCACACATTCTGCGTCGGCCAGCCGTTCCGGCTGGCGCAGCTCGAGCGCGCCCTCGCCTTCGTCAAGGACCATCCCCGGTTCGCCGATGTCTGGGTCACGACGCCGACGGAGATCGCCGCCTACGCGGCCAGCCTCCCGGCGGGAACGATCCCGGGGAGCGGCTGAAGGCGTTCAACCTGTCGCGGCGTCTGGCATCGTCGAAAACGCTAGGTCGCCGTCGGATTGGCCACCGCTACAGCTTCGATGGAGAATCCTGCTGTGTACGAGGAACTGGCACGGCGGTTCTTGTGAGATGGCTCATTACGCCACGAGTGAACAAACGTGGCGGACAGACGGACCTGAACGGGTCGTGAAATGAATGACGAGGATTCGAAGGCAAGTTTGGGCGACGCCGTCGATTGGCTGTCGTCTTGCGCCAAACTGCCGGCCGAAGTCGAAGCGAAGGCGCGGCTTCTGTTGCTCGATACCTTCGGCTGCCTGGTAGCGGGGCTCCGGCATGGCGAGGTCCGCAAATTCGGTCAGGCGTTGAGCCACGCATTTCCCGGCCATGCGGCCTGGCCCGCATCGGATATTGCGCTCGCCCCGGCAGGTCTCGCCGCATTGGGTGCTGCGGCCGCATGCTGGGATGAAGCCTGTGAAGGCAATGCGTCGGCGCACGGTCGCCCGGGGCTTCCGGTCGTTCCCGCCGTGCTGGCGTTCGCCGTGGACCGGGATATCGGCCTTGCCGATCTGCTGCTCGCGTTGGTGACCGGCTATGAGGTCGGCACGCGCGCGGGCGAGCTGTGGCGTATTCCACCGGGCTGGCATGTCGATGGGAGCTCGCATTCCCTCGGTGTTGCGGCGGCTGTGGCGCGCCTCACCTCGGGAGCCGGGGCTATCCAGCCGGCGATCGAAGCGGCCGCCTGTCAGATTCCGGCAAGCCTTTATTTGCCCATTCGATCCGGTTCTGTCCTGCGCAACACCTATTCCGCCCATGCGGCCTTGCTGGGGATGCTCGCCGCCGCCGCGGCGGATGCGGGTTTCGACATGCCGCGCGGCGCCTTGGATGAAGGGCGGCACCAGGTGCTGCGCAGCGCAAATGCTGGCCGCGCGACGCCACCCGGCCATTGGACCATTCTCGACGGCTATCTCAAACCCTTCGCCGGGGTACGGCATACGCATTACGGCGCTGAAGCCGCGTTGCGGCTTCGCGGGAATCCTGCATTTTCGGTCCAAGAAATCGAGGCCATCACGCTTCAGATCTATGCCGAGGCCGTCCAGTATTGCGGCAATCGTGCGCCGCGCACCGCGATCCAGGCGCAGTTCAGCCTCTCCTATGCGGTGGCGGCGGCACTCGTGCTTGGCGATCTCGGACCGGAGGCTTACACGGACCTCGCCGAGCCGCGAATCGCGCGCCTCGAGCAGATGATCGTCGTGGACATCGACTCCGACCGCGGCCGGCGCGGCGCGAAACTCAGTATCGATCTGGGCGGCAAGCGGTTGACCGAAAGTGTCGACGACATCGTTGGAGACCCTGAAATGCCGATGACCAGGGACGGCGCGCTGAGGAAATTCCAACGCTATGTCGAACCGGCCCTCGGCCGCCGCCACGCGGACGCGTTGGCGGCCTTCTTTCTGGATGGCGATGCGGGCGCATCCGTGCGCCGATGCTTTACCTTGGCGGACTGACGGGGACACTCATGGCACTCATGACGGCAAAGAGCTCGAAGCGAATGATGCGACTGCAAGAAGAGGCGAGCGTTGGGTCGCGTTGGTCGCGGCGTGCCGTGCTGGGGGCGACGCTGAGCCTTCCCTTCATGCGCACAGCCAAAGCGGACACCTATCCTGCGCGCATCCCGCACATGATCGTTCCGTTCCCGGCCGGCGGCCCGACCGACGTGCTGGCGCGTATAGCGGCGGGGCAAGTCGGCCCGCGTTTGGGCTCGCAGATCGTGGTGGAGAACAAATCCGGCGCAGGCGGCAACATCGCCGCTGAATTCGCCGCCCGCAGCGAGCCGGATGGCTACACTATTCTTGTCGCGGGCCAAGCGATCCTGGCGATCAACAAGGCGCTGTACAACAGAGTCACCTATGATGCCGCCACCGATTTCGTCTTCATCGGCATGCTGGGCGTCATCGCCAATGTGCTTCTGGTCAACCCGAACACCGTCCCCGTCAATTCCGTCGCCGAGCTGATCGCGCTCGCCAAGGAGAAGCCGGGCGAGATTTCCTACGGCTCGAATGGTCCAGGGTCGCTGACCCATCTCACCACCGCGATCCTGGCGCACCAGGCCGGCGTCGACCTGCTGCACGTGCCGTATCAGGGTGCAGCACCCTTGATGACCGATCTTATCGCCGGCCGGATCGGCATGACGTTCACCGCCGCGTCGGCAGCGCTTCCGCTCGTTCAGTCGGGTCAATTGCGGGCGCTGGCGGTGACCACCGGCACACGCAGCCGCTTTAGTCCAGACATCCCGACTCTGGTCGAGAGCGGCTTTCCGACCCTCGATGCGCCGACCTGGTTCGCCGCGGTCGTACACGCCAAGACGCCGCAGCCGATCATCGAGCGGTTACGCGCGGAGTTCAATGCCGTGATCACCAGCCACGTTTACGCGAAGGCTCTCGAGCAGCAGTCGATGGAGGTGATGGCGGTCCCTCCCGATACAGCGGATGAGTTTCTCACCAGGGAACGCAAGCTGTGGACGGACGCCGTCAAGCTGACCGGCGTGACCTTGGATTGAGGACAGATCGACCCCCTCGTCCGGGCCGCCAGGTTTCACCATATAAGGACGGAACAGTTTCGTTGGCGCGGACGTAAGTCTGCGCGGATCGCTTTTGAGGGTGGATGAAATGGAAATGATCTCAAATAGATGCATGTTCCACCTCGGTTATGCGCTGGCGGCGTTTGCAGTCGTGGCCATGACGCCGGCACCGGCGCGGGCGGATTTCTTCGACGATGTGCGGCGAACCTTCCAGACCGATATCCCGCATTTCTTCCAGGACGACATTCCCTGCGCGTTTGGCGGGCAGCCGACCAGCGGCACCAAGAAGGCGTGCAAATCAGCCCCGGCTCAGCAGGCGAAGCCAGCCGCCAAGCAGAGTCCCCCGCCTGACGTCCCCGACGCGAACGCGCCAGTCACGAACGCGCCGCGCGACACCATCGAGCAGAAACAGCTGGCACCGGCCGGCGCGTCCCCGGGTTCCGATTGACGTTCGCCCCTACAGCACCGCGTCGGTGCGCGGGTCGATCAGGTGCATGTGGGCGAGATCGGCTTCGAGCTGCATGGTCTGCAGGGCACCGGCGCAGCGTGACGGATCGACGCGGCCGCAGGTCTCGGTGCCGCTGACGCCGAAATAGACCATGGTCTCCATGCCCATCGGCTCGACGACGTCGAGCATGGCGGGGAAGGCCTGGCGGTCGGCGCCGTTGCCGCGTGGCTCGGTGATGTGCTCGGGCCGGAGGCCGAACACCAGCTCCTGGCCGACATGGGTGCGGTAGCGGGCCTTGCGGTTTTCAGGGACGCGGAACGCCATCGTGTCCGACAGGCGCACGCTGAGGCCGACGCCGTTCTGCTCCAGCCGGCAGGGCAGGAAATTCATCGCCGGCGAACCGATAAAGCCCGCGACAAAACGCGTCTTCGGCGTGTGGTAGAGCTCGTTCGGCGTCCCGATCTGCTCGATCCGCCCCTGGTTCATCACCACGACGCGGTCGGCCAAGGTCATCGCCTCGACCTGGTCGTGGGTGACATAGACCGTGGTCGTCTTCACCTTCTGGTGGACGCGCTTGATCTCGGTGCGCATCTGGACGCGCAGCTTGGCGTCGAGATTGCTGAGCGGCTCGTCGAACAGGAAAACCTTGGGGTTGCGGACGATCGCGCGCCCCATCGCGACGCGCTGCCGCTGGCCGCCCGAGAGCTGCTTCGGCCGGCGTTCGAGAAGGTCGGTGATGTCGAGGATCTGGGCGGCGTGCTCGACGCGCTCGCGGATCTCGGCCCGCGGTAGCCGCCGCAGACGCAGCCCGAACGACATGTTCTCGAACACCGTCATGTGCGGGTAGAGCGCGTAGTTCTGGAACACCATCGCGATGTCGCGGTCCTTGGGCGGGATATCGTTCACCACCTCGCCGCCGATATAGATCTCGCCGTCCGAGATGTCCTCGAGGCCGGCGATCATGCGCAAGGTCGTGCTCTTGCCGCAGCCGGACGGGCCCACCAGCACCACGAACTCCTTGTCGGGGATGTCGAGGTGGATGCCGCGCACGGCCTCGACCTCGTCATACCGCTTCATCACATTGCGCAGCGCTACCGTCGCCATGCGTGCTCTCCGGCCAGCTCTCTAGGTTTCAGCCCTTGGTCGCACCGGCGGTGAGGCCGGCGATGTAATAGTCCATCAGGAACGCGTAGATGATCAGCGGCGGCGTCGCCGCCAGCAGCGCACCCGCCATCAGGCTGCCCCACTGGAACACGTCGGCGCGGATCAGGCTGGTCACCGTGCCGACGGTCAGCACCTGCTGGTCGGCGCTGTACAGGAACGCCATCGGATAGACGAACGCCGCCCACGACACGGTGAAGGCGAAGATCGTCGCCGCGATGATCCCGGGCAGCGCCACCGGCACGAAGATCCGCAGCAGCAGCTGCATGTAGCCGGCGCCGTCGATCACCGCCGCCTCGTCGAGCTCCTTCGGGATCGAGCCGAAATAGCCGATCATGATCCAGGTGCAGAACGGCACGGTCAGGGTCGGATAGACCAGCACCATGCCCCAGACGTTGTTCAGCAGGCCGACCGACTTGACGATCTGGAACAGCGGGATGAACAGCAGCGTGTCGGGGATCAGGTAGGTGAGGAACACGCCGGTCGCCAGCACGGTGGAGCCGAAGAAGCGCATGCGCGACAGCGAGAACGCGGCCAAGGTGGAGATCACCATGGTCAGCGCGACGACGCATACGGTGACGATGATGGTGTTCTTGAAGAACGTGAGGAAGTCAGTGTCGAAGAGCAGGTTGCGGTAATTCTCGAGCGTCGGCCCTTCGCTGATGATCCACGGGTTGCTCGCGATGTTGACCATCTCGTGGTTGGTCTTGAACGAAGTGACCAGCATGTAATAGGGCGGCGCCAGGAAGAACACCGCGAAGGCGATCAGGGACACATAGGACAGGATCAGCGCCCAGCGACGGTTGCGCCTCAGGCTGCCCGCGACGCGCGGCCGGGCGATGGCGATGTCGGCGGCCATCAGATGTCCCGCGCCCGCTTGCTGACGCCGCGCAGGATAAAGAACGCGGCGACAGCGAGGATCGGGAACATGAACAGCGACACCGAGGCGCCGAGCGGGATGTCGCCCGACTGGATGCCGAGCTTGAACGCCCAGGTCGCGAACACATGCGTCATGTCGCGCGGGCCGCCCTGGGTCATGATCCACACGATGTCGAAATTGGCGAAGGTCACGATCAGCGAGAACAGCACGGTGATGGAGATGATGCTCCGCATCATCGGCAGGGTGACGTGGATGAATTTCTGCCAGGCATTGGCGCCGTCGATCGACGCCGCCTCATAGAGCTGCTCGGGCACCGATTTCAGCGCCGCGAGATACATGATCAGGAAGAAGGGGGCGCCGTACCAGACATTGTCGAGGATGATCGAGAACCGCGCCCAGTACGGATCGCTGAGCCAGGCCACCGCGGGCAGGCCCAGCATGCGCAGCAGCCAGTTGAGCGCGCTGTAAGTCGGGTCGTACATCCACCACCAGCCGAGCGTGGACAGCGACAGCGGGATCACCCAGGGCACGAGCAGCATGCCGCGCCACTTGCGCTGGCCCTTCGCCGGCAGGTTGTTGACCAGGTGAGCCGTGATCAACCCGATCAGGCATTTGAAGAGCACGGCGCTGAGCGCGAAGATCGCCGATTGCCGCACCACCATCCAGAACGTCTCGCGGGTGAACAGGAACGTGAAGTTGCCGAGGCCGATGAACTTCGTCATCGCCTTGTTCATGGTCGCGAGGTTGATCGCATACAGCGCCGGATAGACGACCAGGCCGCAGATCACCATCAACAGCGGCAGGCACATGAAGAAGGCGATGGTGGAGCGCCGGTGCAGCCAGCGCCGCCACAGCGGACGCCGCCGCCCGGCGGCCCGGACCGCAACACTGACGGGAACAGCGACTTCGGACATCAGAGCCCCTCTCCGCGCGCGCGACCATCTCCCTCTCCCGCTTGCGGGAGAGGGTCGGGGTGAGGGTCTTGGCAACGGACGAGACATCGCTTTAAGCGGGTGCGACGGCGCGACACCCAGCCGCGTCGCCGCGTTTACCGCTCAGCCTCGGAGATACCCTTCGAGCTCGCGCGACGCCCACTTGATGACGTCGTCGATCTTCTCTTTTCCCTGGCTGACCCGCGACACCATGTTGACCACGAGGGCCGAGTTGTAGACCTGCGCCGCGACGTCGGGCCGCGCCGGGAAGCCGGTCACGCTGAGCTGCTCGTCGCCGCGCGGCGGGTAGTTGTAGACCGTACCCTTCGGCGGTTCGACGGTCTTCCAGGTGTCGAAGTCGTAATAAGACTTGAACGTCGGAAGGTCGTAGCCGAAGGACGCTTCGACGAACTTCCGCGACTGATCCTTCTCGGACAGGAACTGGATCAGGTCCTTTCCGGCCTGCTTGTTTTTCGAGAAGCCCCACAGGCCGAAGAAGAACGGCAGGTGCGGCGCGAAGCGGCCCTGCGGCCCGCGCGGTATGTCGTGGGTCCAGCTGTTCGCCGCCACGTCCGGCGCGTCGCGCCGCGCGACCGCCCACGCCGACGGCGGGTTCATGATGCCGGCACCCTTGCCGGAGATCAGCCAGCGGTTGTTGCCGGCGTCGTCCCAGGCATAGACGTCGGGCGGCATCTGCGCCGCCAGCTTCGCCGCGTACTCCAGCACCTGTCGGGTCGCGTCGGCGTCGACCTTGATGTTGTCCTTGTCGTCGATCAGCACCACGCCGTAGGAGCGGAAGAGGGCGCCCACCCAGTCGATCGCGTCGCTGGTCTGGCCGAGCGGATTGCCGACCGGCGAGCCGGCCTTCATCAGCTTCTCGGCGCTGGACAGGTAGAGGTCCCAGGTCCAGCTGTCGACCAGTGCCTGGTCGCGGGTGTCGCTGGCCGGGAAGATCTTCTGCAGGTCGATGCCGGCATGCTGCTTGTAGAGGTCGAGCCGCGAGCAGCACGGCTTCACTTGGCTGCCGGTCGATGTCGGCATGCCGTACCAGTGGCCCTCATGCTTGGCGAGATAGGAGGCGACCGGGTTCGGGGACCCGGCCTGCTTCTCGAGACTGGCCATCACCGAGTCCAGCGGCTCCAGCGCCTGCCGGTGCACCGCGACCTGCCACGACCGGTGGGTCATGATGTCGTGACCGGCCCGCGCCTGCGCCTCGGCGGTCGCGGTGATCATGTCCTTGTCGCCGACCGAGGTGATGTAGTCGATCTGGATTTCGACCTTGTTCTTTTCACCCCAAGCCTGGCAAAGCTTCGTCATGTTGTCGTTGGCGCCGGGGACCCAGTGGTCCCAGATGCCGAGCGACAGCTTGCCCGCGGCATAGGCACCGCGGACGTAAGGTGCAGTCAGGAGCGCCGCCGAGGCGGCAGCCGCACCCTTCAGGACTTTTCGCCGTGTGTAGCGCGCCATGGCAACCTCCCTGTTTTTTCGATCTCCGGCCAGGCCGAAGACCTGGTTACGCGGACAGCCCCGTTGAGGGGTCTTTATCCGTCCACTATAGCAAAAGCAGAGCCCTTCCGGAAACCGGGGAAACCCCTATGCCGCTCGATTTCCCGATCGTCGATGCGCATCAGCATTTCTGGGATCCGCGCGCCAACTATTATCCGTGGCTGTGCGATGCGGAGAGGCGGCCGCTCCGCTACGGCGATTACTCCGCACTGTGTCGGCCATATCTGCCGAACGAGTATCGCGCCGACGCCGCGACGCATCATGTGATCAAGACGGTGCACGTTGAGGCTGAATGGGATCCGCGCGATCCGATCGGCGAAACGAAATGGGTGAGCGGCCTCGCCAGGCGTCACGGCCTGCCGAGCGCGATGGTGGCGCAGGCGTGGCTCGACCGCGACGACGTCGCCGACGTGCTCACTGCGCAGGCGACGTGTCCGCTGGTGCGCGGCATCCGGCACAAACCGCGTTCGGCCGAGCGGCCGGACGCGGCGACGCGCGGCGCACCCGGATCGATGGACGATCAGCGCTGGCGCGACGGCTTCGCGCTGCTCTCGCGACACAGGCTGTCGTTCGATCTGCAGACGCCGTGGTGGCACCTCGACGCGGCGGCTGAGCTCGCGGCCGATTTTCCGCAGACGACGATCATCCTCAATCACACCGGCCTGCCCGCCGACCGCAGCGCCGAGGGGCTCGCCGCCTGGCGGCAGACCCTGGCTACACTCGCCGAGCGGCCGAACGCGGCGCTCAAGATCTCCGGGCTCGGGCTCAAGGGCCGCCCCTGGCAGCTCGCCGACAACGCAGCCGTCATCCACGACGCGATCGCCATCTTCGGCAGCGAGCGCTGCATGTTCGCCAGCAACTATCCGGTCGACAGCCTGCGCGGTAGCTTCGACGTCATCTACACCGGCTTCAAGGCGAGCGTGGCCCATCTCCGCAAGGCCGCGCAGCGCCAGCTGTTCCACGATAACGCCATCAAATTCTATCGCTTGTGAAGGAGACGCAGTCGGGAGAATAGATGTCGTCATCGCGAGCGAAGCGAAGCGAAGCGATCCAGATCCCCTGGATTGCTTCGTCGCTGCGCTCCTCGCAATGACACTCACTCTGGAGGTGACCATGGCGGAGACGATCGGCTTTGTCGGGCTTGGGCTGATGGGGCAGGGCTTCACCAAGCGTCTCGTGGCGTCCGGCTTTCGCGTGGTCGGCTGCGACGTGGTACCCGAGAAGGTGAGGCAGGCCGCGGCCCACGGCGTGGTGCCGGCGGAGTCGCCGGCAGAGGTGGCAGGCACGGCCGAGATCGTGATGCTGTCGGTGATGTCGCCGACCGGCGGCCACGCCGTCGAAGAGGCCGTGCTCGGCCGAAACGGCGTCGCCGATGCGCCGAGACAGGCCAAGGTCCTGGTCGACTTGTCGACAACGACGATCGACGAGACCAGGCACTGCGCCGCCGAGCTCAAGCAGCGCACCGGGATGGCGTGGGTCGATGCCCCGGTGTCGGGAGGGCCGGGCGCCGCCGAGGCGGGGCAGCTGGCGATCATGGCCGGCGGCGATCCGGCGGCGATCCGGCGCATCCGGCCGGTGATGGAGCGCCTCGCCTCGCGCTTCACCCATATGGGGCCGCTCGGCGCTGGCCAGGCGACCAAGATGATCAACCAGGTGATCGTGC
This sequence comes from Alphaproteobacteria bacterium, assembly GCA_036394195.1. GTDB lineage: Bacteria > Pseudomonadota > Alphaproteobacteria > CACIAM-22H2 > CACIAM-22H2 > DATJPD01. The sequence goes on from DASWFO010000259.1 coordinate 29,110, forward strand.
TGACCAATTTCTGCGTGCTCGCGGAAGCCTATCGGCTCGGCGAAAAATGCGGCGTCGACATGGCGCGGGTCCCCGAGGCGCTGGCCCCCGGCTATGCCGGCGGCCTGCTGCTCAACGACCTGTTCCCGCGCCTGCAAGCGCGCGACTTTGCACCCCGCGGCTTCGTGCGCCAGATCCTCAAGGATCTCGACATGGTCCACGACCTGTCGAAGCATCTGGCGGTGCCGACGCCGATGGCGTCGCTGGCGGCGTCGCTGTTCCGGGTGTTGAGTGCCCAAGGCCTAAGCGAGCTCGACGGCGCGGCGGTGCTGAAGCTGTATCTGGAGGAGTAGTGGGCGAGACCCAAATGCGCTAAGCGTTGGGAAAGACGTCAGGAGGAAACGACATGACGGAAGCTGGCGCACGGACGCAAGGCGTGGCCCGCGAGGCCGTCTTGTGGATGTTTCTCTTCATCGTGTCGGTTTGCGCGGCGAGTGGCGCCGCTGCCGCGGATTATCCGAGCCGGCCGATCCGCATGGTGGTCCCCTGGCCGGCCGGCGGGCCGACCGATGCGGTCGCGCGGGTGCTGGCGCACCAGATGTCCGAGCGGCTCGGTCAGCAGGTCGTGGTCGATAACAAGGGCGGGGCCACCGGGACCATCGGCAGTGACAGCGTCGCCAAGGCCGCCCCGGATGGGTACACGATCGTGGTCGCCGGGACCGCAAGCCACGCGCTGGCGAAGATCGTCAATGACAGGCTCTCGTACGACCCGCTCAAGGATTTCCGTCCGATCGTCGAGTATGCCCGCTATCCGGTCGGCTTGATGGTCTCGTCGGCGCTACCCGTCAGGACCCTCAGCGAATTCGTCGCCTACAGCAAAACCGTGAAGGACGGCCTGGCCATCGGCATCCCCGGCGCCGGGGCGGTGTCGCATGTCTACGGGCAGCTGCTGGCGGTCAAGACCGGCGCCCGGCTGCTGTTTGTCGCCTATCGCGGGGACGCGCCGGCGCGGACCGATCTTTTGGCCGGCAACATCCAGGGGATTTCCTCCACGCCGGATTTCCAACTGATCGCCGACGGCAAGGCGCGACTGATCGGCTCGACCGGCACGGAGCGGTGGCCGCAGATGCCGGACGTTCCGACATTTGCCGAAGCCGGCTATCCGGATCTCGTCGCCTTCATCGTGTGGGGCTTCGCGGCACCCGCCGGGACTCCCGACGAACCGGTTCAGCGTCTCAACGCCGCCGTGAACGCGGCGTTGAAGGTCGACCAGGTCCGGCACGTCATGGCCGAGAATGCCTATTTCGAATCCGGCGGAGCCCCCGACGTGCTGTGGACCACCTTCGCCTCTCAGATCGCCGAGTACGAGCAGCTCGCGCGCAGCGGCGTGATCAAATTCGAATAGGCGCCGTGCTGAAGTAGCTCGACGAACCGCGAGCCCCGGTGATGGATGCCCCGGACAAGCCTGGACACGCCGGGGCATGACGGCTCTTCTTTCTCGTCATGCCCCGCTTTATGAGGGGCATCCATGCCTGCTCTGTGAACTACTTGTTCAGCCGCTCGATGATGTCGTCGAGCTGATCCAGGGACTGGTAGTGGATCTGGAAGAGCCCGGCCTGGGCGCCTTTCTTGTGCAGGATCTCGACCTTCATCCCAAGGGCGGTGGCCAGCCGCCGCTCGAGGTCGAGCGTGTTCGCGTCGCGCAGGACCGCGCCGCCGCCGGCTTTTCCTTTGGCGCCCTTGCCGCGCAGCTTGAGCTTGGCCGGTCGCTCGCCGCGCATCTCGGCTTCGGCCTCGCGCACCGAGATCTTGTGGTCGGCCCAGTGCTGCGCCGCCTCGAGGGCATTGTGCTTGCCGACCAGGAGCCGGCCGTGGCCGGCGGAAATGTCGCCGCGCTCGATCATCTGCTGCACGCGCTCCGGCAGCTCGAGCAGGCGCAGCGTGTTCGCCACATACGGCCGGCTTTTGCCGAGCGCGTCGGCCACCTTCTCCTGCGTATGGCCGAAATCGTCGACCAGCCGCCGGTAGGCGCGCGCCTCCTCGATCGCCGTCAGGTCGCTGCGCTGCAGGTTCTCGACCAGGGCTGCCTCGAGCGCCTGGCGGTCGGTGAGCTCGCGAACCACCGCCGGAATCTCGTGCAGCTGCGCCTGCTGGGCCGCCCGCCAGCGGCGCTCGCCGGCGACCAGTTCGAAGCCTTGCGGATTGCGCGGATCCTTGCGCAGCAGGATCGGCTGCAGCACGCCTTGCTCGCGCACCGACGCCACCAGCTCCGCCATTTGCTCTTCGGTAAAGCTCCGCCGCGGCTGGAACGTGCCCGGCCGGATGCTGGCGACCGGCACCATCTTCGCCGCGCGCGCGGCGGCGGAGCCGGAGGCAGTATCGCTCGCCGCGTCGCCCAGCAGCGCCGACAGCCCGCGGCCCAATTGTTTGGGCGGCGGATTCATGCCGCCACTCCGGTGACGCGGCCCTGCTCGCGTTTCAGCATCTCGCTCGCCAGCGCGATGTAGGCCAGCGAGCCCGGGCAGCGCATGTCGTAGAGCAGCACCGGCTTGCCGTGGCTCGGCGCCTCCGAGACCTTGACGTTGCGCGGGATCACCGTGTCGTAGACCTTGGCGCCGAAATAGCCGCGCACGTCGGCGGCGACGAGATCGGAGAGATTGTTCCGCTTGTCGTACATCGTCAGCACGAGCCCCTGGATCTCCAACCCTGGGTTGAATTTCTTCGCGACCAACTCAACCGTATGCATGAGGTGCGACAGCCCCTCGAGCGCGAAGAACTCGCATTGCAGCGGCACCAGCAGCGCGTCGGCCGCCACCAGCGCGTTCAAGGTCAGAAGACCGAGGGCCGGCGGGCAATCGATCAGGACGTAGTCGAACGCCGTCGCCTCACGCAGCGCCGCCAGGCTGTCGGCCAGGCGATATTCGCGGCGCTGGACGTCGATCAGCTCGAGCTCGGCGCCGGAGAGATGCACCGTCGCCGGCATGACGAACAGCCCCGGCACGGCACTCGGCACCACCGCGTCGGCGGCCGGGTGCTGGTTGATCACCACGTCGTAGGTGCCGTAGGCGCGCTGATCGTTGCCGATGCCGAGACCGGTCGACGCATTTCCCTGCGGATCGAGATCGACCAAGAGGACCTTCTGGCCGACCGCGGCGAGGGCGGTGGCGAGATTGATCGCGGTGGTTGTTTTGCCGACTCCGCCCTTCTGGTTGGCCACGGCAATCATCCGCACCGAGTGCGGCTTGCCGTCAGGGGGAGCGGGGTCAGACACGTGCGAGGTTGGCCACTCGAAGGATCGTGCCGGACGGATCGGTCCGGCTCGAGATGCGTTCGACGCGCATTGTCCAATGTCTCGCCGCGTGGGTCAATTCATCGCCCGCCTTGGCGCCCTTGAGAAACAAGCCGATTCCGTGCGGGGCGAGCAGCGGCGCGGCCAAATTCAGTAGCTCGGGCAAAGCGGTGAGGGCGCGGGCGGTGACGATGTCGGCGCGCGGCAGGCGCTCGAGCGGCAGATTGGCGATCCGAGTCGCATGGATGGTCACGGCGCGGGCCTGGCCGGTGGCCCGGCAGACCTCGCCGAGGAACGCGGCCTTGCGCTTGTCCGATTCGACCAGATGGACGTCGAGCGGCTTGCCGGCACCGGCGGCCATGATCGCCAGCACCAGGCCGGGAAATCCGGCCCCGCTGCCGAGGTCGTAGAGGACGCCCTGGCCGCGATGGGACTTCAGCGCCTCGGCGAGCAGGGGGTGGAGCTGTGCGGAATCGAGGAAATGGCGCGTCCACAGGTCGTTGAGGGTGGCCGGGCCGACGAGGTTGATCCGGCGTTGCCATTTCTGAAGAAGGTCTTTGTAGACAATGAGTTGGGCCAACGTTTCACGTGAAACACCGGCCGCCGTTGCAAACTCGTCCGGGGTCACGGGGGGCCGGCCTTACGGATTATGCTGCGCGGATCCGCTGCGCGTGCCGCAACAGGATGGTGAGGGCCGCCGGCGTCACTCCCGAGATGCGGGCCGCCGCCGCCAGGGTCGCCGGCCGGGCGGCGGCGAGCTTGCCCCGAACTTCGATCGACAACGCGGTCATGCCGGCATAGTCGAGCTCGGCCGGCAGCCTGAGGGACTCGTCCGCCCGATAGGTGCGGATATCGGTGTCCTGGCGGTCGAGATAGCCGCGATAGCGCGCATCGATCTCGATCTGCTCGGCGATGTCGGGGGCCAGGCCGGCGAGTTCCGGCCAGATCCTGCTAAGGCGCGGGAGATCGACGCCGGGCAGGGCCAGCAGGTCGGCGGCGCTGCGCGGGATCCCGTCCTGGTTGACGGCCAGGCCCTGTTTGGCCAGCTGGCTCGGGGTCGACTTCAGGCCGGCGACCAGCGCCCGGGCGCCCGTCAGGGATTCGGCCTTGGCGGTCCAGGCCACCCCGCGCTGGGCGCCGATCGCCCCAATGCTCATGCCCTTCGGGGTCAGGCGCTGGTCGGCATTGTCCGCCCGCAGCACCAGCCGGTATTCGGCGCGGCTGGTGAACATCCGGTAGGGTTCGGACGCGCCGAGCGTGACCAGATCGTCGATCAGCACGCCGATATAGGCGTCGGCGCGGTCGAGCACGAACGGCTCGGTCCGCCCGGCGGCCTGCAGGGCGGCGTTGAACCCGGCCATCAGGCCCTGCGCCGCGGCCTCTTCATAACCGGTGGTGCCGTTGATCTGGCCGGCCAGGAACAGCCCGGCGATCCGGCGGGTCTCCAGGCTGGGCTTCAGTTCGCGCGGGTCGATGTAGTCGTATTCGATCGCGTAGCCGGGGCGGATCATGGCGGCGTGCTCGAGGCCCGGGATCGTCTTCAGCAGCGCCTGCTGGACCTCCTGCGGCAGCGAGGTCGAGATCCCGTTCGGGTAGACCGTAGGATCGTCGAGCCCCTCCGGCTCTAGGAAGATCTGGTGGCGCTCGCGCCCGGCGAAACGCACCACCTTGTCCTCGATCGATGGGCAATAGCGCGGCCCGGTGCTGGCGATCTGGCCGGAATACATCGGCGCCCGATGCAGATTGGCGCGGATCAGCGCGTGCCCCGCCGCCGTCGTCGCGGTGATATGGCAGGGGACCTGCGGCACGGTGATGCTGCTGGTGAGATAGGAGAACGGCACCGGCGGATCGTCGCCTGGCTGCACGTCGAGGCCGGCCCAGTCGATGGTCCGGCCGTCGAGCCGCGGCGGCGTCCCGGTCTTCAGCCGCCCGAGCTGGAAGCCGGCGCGCTCCAAGGTCGCCGACAGGCCGAGCGATGGCGCCTCGCGCGTGCCGTCGCTCGCAGTGCGGCCGGCCGGGATCTTGACCTCGCCGATATGGATGAGCCCGCGCAGGAAGGTGCCGGTGGTGAGCACGACCGCGCCGCAGGGAATGCGGGTGCCGCTTTCGGTCAGCACGGCGGCGACCCGGCCGTCGACCACCTCGAGATCCTCCGCCGCGTCGGCGCGGATGGTGAGATTGGGCTGGTCGGCCAGGATCGCCTGCATCGCCTGGCGGTAGAGCTTGCGGTCCGCCTGGGCGCGGGGCCCGCGCACCGCCGGCCCCTTGGACCGGTTGAGGATCCGGAACTGGATGCCGGCGCGGTCGATCGCCCGGCCCATAACCCCGTCGAGCGCGTCGATCTCGCGCACGAGATGGCCCTTGGCCAGCCCGCCGATCGCCGGGTTGCACGACATCTCGCCGATCGTGTCGACGCGATGAGTCAGAAGGAGGGTGCGCGCGCCCAGCCGCGCCGCGGCCGCCGCGGCCTCACAGCCGGCATGGCCGCCGCCCACCACCACGACATCGAATCCGCTGGACTGGCTCATGGCGGCGGAATGTAGGGCCGCGACCGTCGGGGGTCAAACGGCCCGCGTTTCACGTGAAACGC
>DASWFO010000260.1:0-1858 GCA_036394195.1 Alphaproteobacteria bacterium
CGGGCATTGAGCGGGATCGCGAACAGGCTGCGCGGCCCCCATTCGAAGCTCTTCTTACGGCCGTCCGCAAACTCGATCTGGGTCGAGCCGGTCCCCTCCAGCACGTAGACCACGTCCTCATAGAGGTGGCGCTGCGGCGCCGTCGCACCGCCGGGCGGGATATCGAACACGAACATGTTGGCGAAGTCGCCGCGGCCTTTGAGATGAACGGCCGCCGCTTTCACTCCGTAACGCGGCCACAAGGCCGTCTCGACCGCAAACAGGTCGACCGCGTAGTCCTCGAACACGCAGAGCCCTTCCGCTTCAACCCAGTCGAGGTAGGCGTCAACGCCGTAGCGCGGCTTCTGTTCGCTCATGGTTTTCCTCCAGGACAGATGACTGATGTCAGATGACAGATGTCAGAAGAACCAGTGTGATCCGTCGTCGGACATCTGACATCTGACATCCGTCATCTGTCAAACAACAGCGATTTGATTACCACCGGGACCACCCCGGGCGGCGAAATCAACTCTCCCACGTCGACGAAATCAAGCTCCGCCAGCTCCACCCCGTCGATCGAGACGAGATCGCCCGCAAAGCCAAATTCTTCGGTCAGGATTCGCCCGATGGTCCTGCCGATGTCGCCGTCGATCATCAGCAGCAATGGTTCCCTGCGTCGCCCGTCGGGGGCGACCGCTGCCATGATGGCCGCCCCGGTCGCTGCGATGCGCTGGTAATCAGGATCGCCGTGCCACGAAAACGCAACCGCGAGGCGGGCGTCCGGAGCAAGGTCGAGACGCGCGAGGCCCGCCCTGATAGCGGCCGTAATGGCCGCGCCGTCGATGGCGCCCGCGAGGTTAAGACCGACCGGAACCACCGGAACGTTGCGGACCGGCAGCACCCCGGGCCCCGGCAGGTGGATGGTCTTGCCGCTGACCTGGACGGTGAACTGCGACGCCCCGATTACGGTGGCACGGATGCGCTGGCCGGGATCGATCAGCGTGAGCGTGGTGCGCCGGGCAAGCTCGGTGCGTAGCTCCTCGGCGAGCTGTCTGGCAATGTCGCCGTAATCGCAGTTCTCATATGCAAAAATGTATTCCGACACGCCGCCCGAAAAGGTGATCGCTTGCGGCGCTGCGGCGCGCGGCAGTGGGGCGGTGAGGAGCAGCGCCTGGCCGAGCGCGTCGGACGGCGCGCCGACGATGTAGTCGGCCGCAATCATCGCGAGCCGGCGCGCGATGGCGTGGCGCGCATCAGGGCTCGCGAGCGTCGCGGCGTCGGTGCCGATACCGAGCGCGGTGGCGACGAGACGGGCCGAATCGTCGACCCGGGTGAAGCCGCCGGCCGCGTCGGCGGCAATCAGCCGGCCGCCGACCGCGAAGGCCGCAACGCCGACAAAAACCCCTTTGTCGATCAGGGCAAGCTTGGTGGTGCCGCCGCCGATGTCCACGTGCAAGATGCACGCGCCGCGCTCCCGCGACAGCCTGACGGCGCCGGAGCCGTGGGCCGCGAGCGTGCTTTCGAGCTTGTGCCCGGCGGTGGCGCAGACGAATTTGCCGGCCTCGGCGGCAAACAGCTCATCGATCGCCCGAGCGTTGCGTCGCTTGATCGCCTCGCCCGTCAGGATCACGGCGCCGCTGTCGACGTCCCGGGCGAAGCCGGACTCGCGGTAGCAGTCGGCGATAAAAGCGCCGAGCTTTCCGGCATCGATGGTGCCGTCAGGCAAAAACGGCGTCAGCATGATCGGAGAGCGCCAGACCACCTGGCGATGAACGACGGCGAAACGGCTCGACAGGCCCTGCGACTGGCGCTGCAGCAGCACCTTGGCGAACAGGAGATGAGAGGTGGAACTGCCGATATCGATTCCGATGGTGGAAAG
>DASWFO010000261.1:0-4249 GCA_036394195.1 Alphaproteobacteria bacterium
CGCCGGCTTGTCGCCGCCGGCAAAGCCGCCAAAGTGGCCACCGTCGCCCTGATGCGCAAAATGCTCGTCACCCTCAACGCCATGGTCAGAGACCACCAGCCGTGGAAATTTGCCAAGGTCTGATAGACACAGTTGCTCCCAGCGCTGCCCCTACCATCGCTGCGCGATGGGCCCTAATTATACGCTCGCCCTCATCTCGTCCACTCGCGCCTCCGCGCGAGTGGAGCGGCCTCTCCCACTTCGTGGTAGAAGGGCTTTAAGCCGGACCGCTCGAAGCAGGAGACCGGCCTGATCGCCCCGTGGTTGCAGGTCCCACGCGCTGCGGTAGAATTGGCGCACCTGCAGGGGCGCCGCCGACGTTAACCACCGGGTCGGCATCCGCCGATCCGGCACGCCGCGCCCTGCAGGACGGTCGCTGTAAGGGGAGGCTGCCGTGCGAACGTGGCTGTCGACATCCATCGTCTGCATCTTGCTCGCCGCTGTGACGGGCTGCGCCAAGCTCGACCAGGTTCAATCCAAGGTCCAGGGAACGGCCTATACCGGCAAGACCTATTCCGTCCTGTACGACCAGGGCGACGATCTGAAGTCGCTGGTGAGCCGAGGCGACTTCCAGGGTGCCGCGGAGCTGTATGGCCGCGAACGGAGCTTCTTTCGGGACCACGCGGACACATACAAGGACACCCTCGATGCCGCCGCGGCGGGGCTCAACGCCAGATGGCAGGCCCGGCTTGACGATGCGAACCGCAGCTGCGCGCGCCTGACCTGGCCGGCGCCGCGCGCGGACTGGCCGGCGGTCAAACGCGCGTTTGCAGATTGCCGGGACACCCTCGTCCAGTACCAGCTCATCGCTCTGGTCTCCGACGCCCGCACCCTCCCAGCCGCGACGGCGCTGAGCGAGGCGGTGTCTCGCCTGACCGGCCGGTTCGTGGATGAGGCGCCGGCGCTTCTCGCCCAAGAGGACGTCTATTCCGGCGACAACTTCTTGTCCGCCTATCCCGTGCGCGTCGACCTCGCCGGCAAGCTGGTCGAGAAGCTGCGCAGCTCGTTCGATGCCTCGGCGCCGGCGGCGGGCGACCGCTTGCTGCGCGCGGCGGGCGGCTATGCGAGCGAGAGCGGCATCGTCTGGCAGGAGCTCCGACGCGAAGCCTACGACCTGATGGCCGCCCAAAAATCCAGGCTGTCGCTGCGCGAGATGGTTCAACTCCATACTCGGCTGGCCGCGCTGCGGCTAGCGCCGGAAAAGCCGCCGGTCACGGTGGCCCTGGTGACGGCCGCGAGCGCCACGGCACCGTTCCAAACAAAGATCACGTCCGACGTGCCGTTCGACGTCAAAGAGATTCCGCTGTCGCAAGGTGCGGCCGCGATCGAGGCCGATTACGTCGTGGCGATCGGCGTGACGGCGCACACCGACCACAAGATGGGAAACTACCAGCGGGAGAAGTCCCGCTATAAGGCGGGTGAGCAGACGGTGGCCAACCCCGCCTACATCGCCGCCGTGCTGGAGCTGCAGCAGGCGCAGAACGCGGTGGCGGCGTCCCGGGCGGCGCAGATTCAGGGGGCGAACGACGTCGTATGCAACGCCTATGGCTGTCGGCAGAACCAGCTCACCCAGGCCGTGACGACCGTCGCCTCGATCGCCGCGCAGAACCGGTTTGCCGAGGCCGCGGCCAAGCTTCGCGCGACCCCGCCGACCATCATCGAGCCGGTGTTTCGCGCCTATGCCTTCGACGTGGCGACGGTGAGCGCGAAAAAAGACTTGGACGTGCAGGTCTTCAGCGGACCGCTGCACCGGGCCGGCGGCTTGAGCCTGCGGACCGTTCCACGCCACGAACAGAAGGATTTCAAAGTCGCCTACAACATCTCGGATGAGGACACGACCGGCGCCAACGGCCGGTTCGCGCAGGAGGAGGACGTCAAGACGTGGGAGAAGAGCGAGGTGGCCCTCGCGATCTCCGAGGTCCTGCCGGACGAGGGATCGAAGCATTTCGAGGGGACGTGGGCCGAGGCTCGGGCGGCCCTGGAGGCGGCGACCCGGAGCCTCGCCGCCACCAACGTGTCAGCCACCGCGGCGCCCGCCCTGAAGCGGGCGCGCGACCGGCGCTTCGATCCCGTCGTCGTCATCCACCTGGCCGACGGACTGGGCTCCGGGTTCTTCGTCACACCGAAGATCCTGGTCACCAACCATCACGTCGTGGACGGCCAGAAATTCGTCCAGGTCAAGGCCTATGACGGCACCACGATGACCGGCACGGTCGAGGCCGACGATCCGGCACGCGACCTCGCCATCGTCCGGGTCGATGCATCCGGGACACCGGTCCACATCGGCGCCGGCGAGATCGTCGTCGGCTCGACGGTCGACATCGTCGGCCATCCGGAAGGTCTGTTCTTCTCGCTCACGCGCGGCATCGTGAGCCAGGTCCGCGAGGGGCCGCCGTTGAACGGCATCGGCAGCAGTCGCGTGCGTTTCATCCAGGTGGATGCGCCGGTGAACCACGGCAATTCGGGCGGGCCGGTCTACGAGAACGGCGAGGTGATCGGCGTGGTGTCGTTCAAGTACGCGCCGAAGAGCTCGGAGAACCTGAACTTCGCGATCCACCGCGACGAGCTCCTCGGCTTCCTGCACGAGCACGGCATCTCTCCGTAACGCGCGCGGCCGCCGTCACTCCGGGAAGGTGATCGCGGCCTGACAGCTCGCCATGCTGGCGTGATAGTTGTCGTAGAGCTCCTTGAGCCGGGGGGTGTTCAGCCGCACGGTCCGCTCGCGCACACAGCTCAGCTGCAGCAACGGATTGAGATCGAGCAGGAACCCGTCGAGATGGCTCACGTCCCAGCCGGCGCCGTACCTGCCGGCCCAGCGCTGGACGAACGTCGCCATGTCGGCCGCCATCGCCTTCCCCTTGCGGGTCGCCGGGCGCAGGTTCCCGGTGTCGAGGGCGATCAGCGGCCGTTCGGAGAATTCGCAGCGCCCGCCCGCCGACCAGATGCGGAGCGCCAGGTCCGAATCCGCGAAATGGGCCTGATAGGCGTCCGAATAATAGCCGATCGCCGCCAGGCCGCCGCGCCGCGCCAGCGGAAAGAACGGATAATAGAGCCCGAACACCGTGCCGATGTAGCGGCTGGACAAGCCGAGGCCGAGGCAGAACAGGTCATGCCCGCGCTCGCGCTCCGCGAACGCCGCCATCGCCTGCGCGTCCCAGCCGGGCACCGGCGCGGTGTCGTCCGACATCGCGACCACCAGGTCGCCGGTCGCGTGCGCGAACGCCGCCGCATGCGCCGGCGCGTTGCCCCGCGGCGTCTCCTCGCGCACCCACACGACACGCGGCCGCTTCACCTCGAACGGCGAGACCACCACCACCTCGAAGTCGACGGCGCGGGTGTGCGCATCGAGAAGATCAAGCGTGCGGGCCAGATCGTCGGGAAACAGGCTCGGCAAGGTGATCGAGAGGCGCATGGGCCGCGGCCTAATACCCGCTATCACCGGTCCCGGAGTCACCCCCACCCGGGGCTGCGCGCCGACCTCCCCCCTCAAGGGGGAGGTGAATGAAAGTGCCGCGTGAATCACTCGCCTCCCCCCTTGCGGGGGAGGCCGCGAGCGACAGCGAGCGGGTGGGGGGTGAGTCTCGCATCGATGAGTCGGAACTACGTCGGCGAGGCGGCGACGCGTTTGACATGGCGCTCGGCGCTGGCCAGGAACGCGTCGACGTGCCGCGGGTCGGTGTTGAACGCGGTGACCAGGCGCACGGTCGTCGAATCGTCGTCCGGCCAGCGGTAGAACCGAAAGCCGTCGGCCTCGAGGCCGAGGATGACCGTCTCGGGCAGGGTCACGAAGATCTCGTTGGCCTCGACCGGATAGAGGATCTGCGCCCCCGGCAGCCGGGCCAGGCCCTGGCCGAGACGGCGCGCCATTGAATTGGCGTAGCGCGCGTTGATCAGCCACAGGTCGCTTTCCAGATAGGCGTCGAACTGGGCGGCGAGAAAGCGCATCTTCGACCACAGCTGCCCGCCGCGCTTGCGGCGAAAGCCCATCTCCGCGGCCTTGGCGCGGTCGAAGAACACCACCGCTTCGGCGGCGAACGCCCCGTTCTTGCTGCCGCCGAAGGTCAGCACGTCGACGCCGGCGCGCCAGGTCATGTCGGCCGGGGTGCTGCCGAGATGGACGAGCGCGTTGGCGAAGCGGGCCCCGTCCATCTGCACCGCCAGGCGGTCGCGGTGCGCCACGTCGGCCAGTTCCGAGATCTCGCGCCGCGTG
>DASWFO010000262.1:0-1524 GCA_036394195.1 Alphaproteobacteria bacterium
AAGAAGCCGATCATCATCTCTTCCCACGTCTGGTCACCCCAGCGAACCGTAGCTTTGGGATCGGGATTGTTCGGATTCGCGCTCGAGTTGTCGAAGTGCGCCGTCACGTGGAGCTTCGATCCCTTCGGCGAGGTGATCGGCTCGGCGAGCCAGTAGTCGCTCTGCCAGCCGAAGTCGAACCGCGGCACGCGCAGCACGATCTCGCTCTTGCCGTCGGGATACGTGGCAGTGAAGGTCATGTCCTTGCCGCGCAGATGCATGTGCGGGTGCATCGTGTAGATCTTCACGTTGTCGGTGAAGCTGGCTTCGGCTTCGATCTGGTATTCCCCGGCGCCCGGCGGAATGGCGAACTGCGCGTTCACGATCATCCCCGTACGGATTTCCTTTGGCGGCGGCTGCTTCGCGAAAATGAGACCGATCTTCGTCCGGTCCTTGCCCGGCGCGCCGTTGGTCACGTAATGCATTTGGAAGACGAGCGTCGATCCCGCCGGGATGCGCTTGGCCATCCCCGCCGGGTACATCGGCGCATCTTCGCCCACGGCGTAGTTCAGGAGCATGTTGGCGCCGGCCCGGCGCGACGCCCGCGCAAACTGCGCCCGCTGCCCTTCGGTGAGCTGGCGCGGTGGCGCCGACGGCTGGCCCTGAGCGACGATCGCTTTCACTTCCATCACGGTCGGCCGATTGCTCTTCTCCGGCTCGATCACCGACACGATGGAATGGTGGACGTGCTCGCGATCGCCCACCCGGACTTCGGCGGCCTGAATCCACTTGTCCTCTTTGAAGTGCGTCGGCACCTCGAAGTACTGGTACTCGATCGTGCCGTCGGTCGGAACTTGATACTCGGCTTCCATTTCGAGCACGACGTCGGGTGTTCCGATCTGCCAGCCGTCAGGGAACGTCGGCGGCGTGGGGAGGTCGGCCGGATTGCCCTGACGGGCGCCGGCGTTCGCCCACTGGACGATCGTGTCGACGTCCTTCTGGCTGAGCCGGCGATCGTTCCTGAACTTGCCGTAGTGCGGATCGGCGAACCACGGCGGCATCGCCCCGGCCGCCACCTTTTCGCGGATGGACTTCGCCCACGGCCGCACGTCGCGGTAGCTGAGGAGCGACATCGGTCCGATCTCGCCAAGCCGATGGCAGGCGACGCAGTTCTTGTAGAGGATGGGGGCGACGTCCTTGGTAAACGTCGGCGCGTTCTCGGTCGGCGGCACGCGCGGGTCGCGGGGTGCCGCCTGCTCGGTCGCGACGATCGCTGCGCCTCCCAGCCACGTGCCGACTGCCAGGACCAGGACCGTTCGAACGCCCGCAAATCTCATGGCCGCTCCATTACTAGATGATGGTCCCGGAAATTCTACGCTGTCGGCCGTTCGGAGGCAACGAAATCCGTTACCGACCGTCCGGTCGGTTGGCCTCGACGCCGAAGGCCAGGAGCACGTTCCCCGGGCGGCCGCCGAAGGCGCCGTAGCCGGAGTTCACGTACAGCATGCCGCCCGCGACGGCTGGACCCGGGCCCAGCATCGACGC
>DASWFO010000263.1:0-14010 GCA_036394195.1 Alphaproteobacteria bacterium
TTTATTTTGCGTGTTTGCCCGACCGCCACTCCGGCGAAGTCCCTCTATAATGGAAAAGAGTACGAGTCCGCCTTACATGACGCCTCTCCGCATCGAACCGATTTACTACCGCACATTCGCCGACGGCCCAATTCCGAAAACCCCGTGGGGACTGGCGGCCTTGTTCGTGCGGCGGCGGCTGCGCGGGCCGGCCGCGGCGGTCCTGGTCTGTGCCGGGATGAGCATGGCGACCATGGGCTTCGAGCCGCCGGCGCTGCGCGGCCTGGTCAACGAGCTGCAGCGGATCTCCGGCAGCGGCCATTGGTCGAATGACGTCCTGTTCTGGTTCGCGATGCTCGGCGGCATGTGGCTGGCGTCGTCGATGTTCAACCGGCTGCATCAGTTCGCCGACATGCACTTCTCGCCGCCGCTGCGCTACATGATCCAGGCGTATCTGTTCTCCTACCTGCTCGAGCACTCGCCGCGCTATTTCCAGGAGAACTTCGCCGGCAAGCTGGCGCAGAAGATCAAGCAGGCCGGCCAAGCCGCGATCCAGATCCTCGGCATCATCATGCACGACGCGGTGCGGATTGCGACCATCCTCGCCATCGGCGTCACCTTGCTGATCACCGCCAATCCGATCTACGCGGTCATCCTGGTCGGTTGGACGGCGGTCTATCTCGGCGTGTCGGCGAAGCTGTCCAAGCGCACCTTGGCGCTGTCAAAGGCGCTGTCGAACGAGATCTCGACGTCCACCGGCCGGCTGGTCGACGCCATCAGCAATGTCGAGCTGATCCGTGCCTTTTCCCGCGCCGCCTTCGAGCGCGACCTGTTTTCGATCTTCATCCAGCGCGAGGCGAACGCGTCGCGGCGCATCCGCCGCTTCATGATGATCTCGCACACCTTCCAGTACACGGCGACGCTCGGTTTCCAGGTGCTGCTGATCGGCATCGCGGTCGGCCAGGCCGTGAAGGGCGGCATGACGGCGGGCGACTGCGTGATGGTGATCTCGCTGTCGACCCTGATCGCCAACCAGGTGTGGAACCTCTCGAACCGCATGCTGGAGTTCTTCGAGCAGTACGGCGTCATCATCGATTCGATCGAGCTGGTGACGCGCCCGCATGAGATCGTCGACCGTCAGGCCGCCGCGGACCTGAAGGTGACGCGCGGCGAAATCGAGTTCCGCCAGGTGCATTTCGCCCATGCCGAGGGCACGCCGGTGTTCGAAGGCCTGAATCTCAGGATCGGCGGCGGCGAAAAGGTGGCGCTGGTCGGCCCGACCGGATCCGGCAAGAGCACGCTCGTCCGGCTGCTCCGCCGCCAGTTCACGCTCGATGCCGGGCAGATCCTGATCGACGGCCATGACATCACCGCGGTGACACTTGATTCACTGAATGACGCGGTGGGCGAAGTGCCGCAATCGCCGAGCCTGTTCCACCGCACCCTGCGCGAGAACATCCGCTACGCCCGGCCGGAGGCGACCGACGAGGAGGTCGAAGCCGCGGCGCGCCATGCGCATTGCCATGACTTCATCGTCCGCCGCGGCGAGGGCTTCGAGACCATCGTCGGCGAGCAGGGCGTGCGCCTCTCGGGCGGCGAGCGTCAGCGCGTCGCCATCGCGCGGGCGTTCCTCAAGGACGCGCCGATCCTGGTGCTGGACGAGGCGACGTCGTCGCTCGATTCAGAGACCGAGCATATGATCCAGGAGGCGCTGTTCGACCTGATCGAGAGCCGGACGGTGATCGCGATCGCGCACCGGCTGTCGACCATCACCGGCATGGACCGGATCCTTTACCTCGAGCACGGAAGCGTGCTGGAGGAGGGCTCGCATGCCGAGCTCCTGCGCCGCGACGGCAAGTACGCCGCCCTGTGGCGCCGCCAGGTCGGCGGCTTCCTGCCGGAAGAGGCGGCCGAGGCGGCGGAGTGAGCCGGCGGCCTTAGGCCGCCGCCTTCAGATCCTCGAAGAAGGCGGACACGGCCTTGCGCAGCGCTTCCGCGCGCTCGCGCAGCTCGCCGACCACCGCCCGCACGTCCGACGAGGCGCGCGCGGTCCCTTCGGCCGCTTCGCTCACCGAGCCGATGTTGGACGAGACTTCCCTGGTCCCGACCGCTGCCTGCTGCACATTGCGGGCGATCTCCTGGGTGGCGGCACCCTGTTCCTCGACCGCGGACGCGATCGTGGTCGAGATTTCGTGGATCTGGCCGATCGTCCCGCTGATGGTCTGGATGGCCGCGACGGTCTCGCCGGTGGAGGCCTGGATCGCGCCGATCTGGGCCGCGATGTCCTCGGTCGCCTTGGCGGTTTGCGTGGCGAGGCTCTTGACCTCGGACGCGACGACGGCAAAGCCCTTGCCGGCATCGCCGGCGCGGGCGGCCTCGATCGTGGCATTGAGCGCCAGCAGGTTGGTCTGCCCGGCGATATCGTTGATCAGGCGCAGCACGTCGCCGATCTTCTTGGCCGCGTCGGCGAGTTCCTGGACGCGCGTGTTGGTGCGTCCGGCCTGTTCGGTGGCGTCGCCGGCGATTTTCGCGGACTGGGTCACCTGCCGGCCGATCTCGGCGATCGATGCGGACAGCTCCTCGGCCGCGGTCGCCACCGTCTGCACGTTGCCCGAGGCCTGATCCGACGCCGCCGACACCGCGGCGCAGCGCTGCGAGGCGGCGGCCGCGGTTTCGGACAACTGATCGGAGGTGACGTGCATCTTCTCCGCCAGCTTGACGTTTTCCGCGATGAGCGCTTCGAGCGTCGAGTTGAATTGGGCGATCCGCGCGTCAACGCTGGCGCGCCGCTGCTCTTTGTCCTCGCGCTCGCGCTGGGCCCCGATCTCCAGCTCGGCGTTGCGCTCCGCGCCGACGCGCAGCTTCTCGAGCGCTCCGGCCAGGGTGCCGAGCTCGTCGTCGTGCCCGGTCGACGGGACGGAGTGACTGTAATCGCCGCTCGTCAGCTCGGCGACGGAACTGGTGAGTCCGCGCAGCGGCCGCGCGAAGCGGCGCACCAAGATGAGGCCGGTCCCTCCGCCAATGCCGAGAGCCGCCAGCAGCAGCCGGCGAGGCCGAGGCGAAACCGCGCGGCGACGACGTCGTCGTGGACCGTCTGGCGCGCCACTTCGAGGGCCGAGAGCCCGATTCCGACCACGGCCTCGAACGAGCTGTTGCACTCGGCCGTGAACTGGCTCTCGTCCATCAGCGATTTGCCGGGCTCGACCGCGGCGTACAGTCTGTCGAGGCGCTCGCGCAAGGCCACCGACGCGCGGCGGGTGCCGTCGTAGGCGGCGCGGATCGCGGCATTGGCACCAGGACGGGACAACACGTCGCCCATGGTGGTCCACGCCAGATCGACCGCGCCGCGGTCGATGTTGAGGCTCTTCAGGTTGTCCGGCGTGAATGCCTGGCCGCGGGCCACGTTGAGGCGCGTCAGTGCACATTCATGGCCGAAATGGTCGCGGATGTTCCAGCTGAGCTGACGGACCCCGATCAATTCGGCGAGTTCGGGCGTCACCATCCGGACTTCGTTCGACATGATCAACGACGTCGCCGCCATTGAATCCAGAAGCCCGCTAACGCCGCGATACCAGTCCTGGGTGGCCGCGATCTTGCGCTCGGCCCGCGGCTTCTTGCCTTCATCCTGGACGGTGCGATAGCCGGCGGTCACGGCCGCGAATTTGGCGTCGAGGTCGCGCACGCGCTCCCCGGCGTTGGTCAGGCCGGTCGCGCTGAGAGCCTCCGACGTCGCCCGCAGGTCGGCCTCGACTCCCTTGTACAGCTCCTCGAGCTTTGTCTGCGGCGCGTCTTCGCGCGTCAGCACGAATTCCGGCTGAACGCGGCGGACCCGGATGGTCTGCAGTCTCTGGTACAGGATGCGATCGGCCGCCGCGAGGCGCTCGGCCTTCTGGCTCTGCAGCAGGTCCTGGGCGGCGTCCCAGACGAGGAATGCCACCGCGGTGCAAAGGACCGCCATCAGCACCGTCAGCATGCTGGCGAGCAGCAGGGTTAATGATTTCTTCATAACGCGCGTCCCCCGAACGTTCGGGCGGGTTGCCGAACGATTAAGCAAGACAATAAACGGCGACCCTAAACGGTCGGTAAATTTGGCCGCTTTCCGCCAGCGTGGGGCGATTGACCGGCGGCGGCAAATCTCTTAGCGTCTGCCAGTCTTTACAAGGGGATGGGGTCCCCCAAAACCGCCCGTCCGGGCTGATGACTCCTGCCGTGTGCAAGAACCGCGGTGGGGTCGGCCACGACAGCAACCCGCCGCGAGGCGGGTTTTTTCGTCGTCGGGGGAAGGGGAAGAATGATCATCTATGCCGCGATTGCCGTGGGCAGCGCCTTGGGCGGTGTCGCACGCTACTGGCTGGGCGGGCTCGTCGACAGCCGCATCGGCGAAACGTTCCCGTGGGGAACCATCCTCGTCAACATCAGTGGCTCGTTCGTCATCGGCTTGTTCGCGACCCTGACCGGGCCGGACGGACGATGGTTGGTCGGCAGCACCGCCCGGCAGTTCGTCATGATCGGCATCTGCGGCGGCTACACCACGTTTTCCTCCTTCAGCCTGCAGACGCTCAATCTCGCGCGGGACGGCGAGTTTCTCTATGCCGGCTGGAATATCGCGGCGTCTGTCGTATTCTGCCTGGTGGCGGTCTGGCTCGGCCATGTGGCGGCCGGCGCTCTCAATGCGCGCTAAGGAGGATGTCCGATGAAGAGTCCCCGCGACGCGGTCCTGCTGCGCATCTATCTCGGCGAAGACGAGCGCCACGACCACAAGCCGCTGTACGAAGCGATCGTGCTGAAGTCGCGCGAGCTGCATCTCGCCGGCGCCACCGTCCTCCGCGGACCGATGAGTTTCGGCCGATCGAGCCATCTGCATACGGCGAAGATCCTGCGCCTGTCGGAGAACCTGCCGGTCGTCGTCGAGATCGTCGACAGCGAGGAGAAGATCGATGCCTTCCTGCCGGTCGTCGACGGCATGATGCAGGGTGGTCTGATCACCCTGGAGAAGGTGCGGGTCTTGGAATATGGCGACGCGAAGGGGGCGAGCTGAGCCTTGCACCAGCCGCGGCGCATGCAATAGTGCGTACAACGAGTCAACGGGAGAGACGAACTTGAGCGAAGACCTGATCTACGAGGTGCAGGACGGCATCGGGCGCATCACCTTCAACCGCCCGCAGGCGCGCAACGCCATGCTGTTCAGCATGTATGAGCGGCTGGCGGAGATCTGCAAATCCCTCGAGACCGACAAGTCGGTCAAGGTCCTGATCCTGACCGGCGCCGGCGACAAGGCGTTCGCGTCGGGCACCGACATCTCGCAGTTCCGCGCGTTCAAGACGTCGCAAGACGCGCTCGACTACGAGGGACGCATCGACCGCGTGCTGGGCACGCTCGAGAAATGCCGCATCCCGACCATCGCCGCGATTGCCGGCGCTTGTGCGGGGGGTGGGGCGGGCATCGCGGCCTGCTGCGACCTGCGCATCGCCACAAAGGACGCGAGGTTTGGATTTCCGATCGCGCGCACGCTCGCCAACTGCCTGTCGATGTCGAACATCTCGCGGCTCACGGCTCTGATCGGGCCGGCGCGGGCCAAGGAGCTGATCTTCACCGCGCGCATGGTCGGCGGACCCGAGGCGCTCGCCGTCGGCCTTGTCAACGAGGTGGTCGAGGATCACGCCGCCCTGATGAAGCGCGCCGAAGAGCTCGCGAAGACGCTGGCCAGCCACGCGCCGCTCACGCTGCGCGCGACCAAGGAGGCGTTGAGCCGCCTGCAGCCGCGGCTCACCCGCGAGCAGGGCGAGGACCTGATCCTCATGTGCTACATGAGCCAGGATTTCCGCGAAGGCATGGACGCGTTCCTCAACAAGCGCCCGCCCAAGTTCAAGGGGGAGTAGGTCTCACCGTCATTGCGAGCGAAGCGAAGCAATCCAGTCCGGCGTGTCCACTGGATTGCTTCGTCGCTCCGCTCCTCGCAATGACGGAAGGCGTCAGCGCCCCATCATCCGCCGCAGCCACTGCCTGAACGTCGCCCAGGCGAAGCTCCACAGGCTGAGCGGTGCCGTTGTTGTCCCGGGCTGTGGGCCGCCGCCGAGCCGGGCATTGAGGTGGGCGGCGAAATCTGCGACCAGCCGCCGCCCGAACTCCTGCGCCAGGCTGGAGCGCGAGAACTGGGCCAGCGCCCCCTGCAGGCTGTACTCGACGACGACGTCGACCTTGGTCGCGGACCCGCCGTCGAGGGCGGTGAGGCGATAGCTGATTTCGCCCCGGGTGCGTGAGCCCGAGCCGCCGTCGCTGCCCGCCCCCTTGATCGTGCCGGCGAGGCTCGCGTCATCGCGCTCGATCGCCGCCGATCCGGCGAAGGCGGCCGAGATCGGGCCGAGCTTCACGTGCATGCGGCCCTTCACCGACTTGGCGTCGTGCTCCAGGAGCTCCGCACCGGAGAGGCACGAGGCGACGAGCGGTAAATCGGCGAACGCGCGCCACGCGATGTCGGGGGCCGAGCGGACGACGAAGCTCTCCTCGAAGCGAGTCCAGCCGGCGCGCGGTTCGGCGGTGGCCGCCGCGGCCGGGGCGGCGGGTGAGGGCGCCGCCGACGCAGATCCGACGGGCGCGAAGGTCCGGAACGCCGCCCGCCGGCCGTTCGGCGCCGGGACGGCCGGCGCTGCTGCGTCCGCGGCGACGCTTTTGACCGCCGCCACGATTCCGGCGTAGCCGGTGCAGCGGCAGAGATTCCCCGAGAGCTCGACGCGGATACGCTGTTCGTCGGCGTGCGGGAGCCGGCGCACGATGTCCCGCGCGGCGATCAGCATGCCCGGCGTGCAGAAGCCGCATTGCAGCCCGTGCTCGCGCGAGAACGCCTCGCGCAGCCGGGCCATGTCGGCGTCGTCGTCGAAACCTTCGATTGTGTGCACCGACAGCCCGTCGCAGGCGGCCGCGTAGGTGATGCACGAGCGCGCCGGCTGATCGCCGATCAGCACCGTGCAGGCGCCGCACACGCCGTGCTCGCATCCGAGATGCGTGCCGGTCAGGCGCAGATGGTCGCGCAGGAAATCGCCGAGATGGAGTCGCGGGTCGACCTCGGCGGCGACCGCGCGTCCGTTGACGGTGAGCTTGATCGCGGTCATGCGGCGAACACCTGGCGCAGCGCGCGGCCGACCGTGGCCGCGTGCAGCCGACGCTCGACCGTGTCGGCGTTCGGCGCCGCGGCCGTGACCGCCTGCGCGATCGCCTCGCGCGTCGCGGCGGCGGGCCCGCGTTCGGCGACGGCGCGCGCCAGGCCGGGCAGGGGCTGCGGCGGCCCGCTCAAGGCGCCGACAAAGATGCGCGCCGTGCGCCGCTCCGGATCGAACACGGTGGCGGCGCTGGATTCCGGAAACTCGCCGGTCTTGCGGCAGAACTTGAAATAGCCCCAGCAGGCAGCGGCGGAGAGCTTCGGCACGACCACCGCCTCGACCAGCTCGTCGGCGGCCAACGCCGTCGTGAAAGCCGCCTGCATGAAAGTCTCGGCCGGAAGATTGCGGCTGCCGCGGGCGCTGCGCACCACGACCGTGGCGCCGAGGGCGGCGAGGGCGAGCGGCCAGTCGGCGGCCGGATCGGCGTGTGCCAGGCTGCCGCCAACCGTGCCGCGGGTGCGCACCGACCGATAGGCGATGCCTGAGGCGACCTCGACCAGCATTTCAGCACCGGGAAGCCGCCCGGCGCGGTCTTCGAGGGCCGCGTGCGTCACCGCGGCACCAATGCGCCATGCGTTGCCTGTATCCTCGATGGCTTGCAGCGCCGACAGGCGCGACACGTCGATGAGGAGACGCGGTCGCGCCAGTCGCAGATTGAGCAGGGGCCCCAACGACTGGCCGCCGGCGAGCAGCTTCGCGCCGTCGCTCGCCAGCAATTTCACGGCACCCGGCACGTCGGTGGGCCGGGCGTAATCGAACGCTGCGGCCTTCATGCCGGTTTGCCCGCGCGCTCCAGGGCCGTCAGCAGGCGCCGCGGGGTCAAGGGTGTCTCGGTCATCTCGACGCCGAGATCCTTCAGCGCGTCGTTGACCGCGTTGAACAGCACCGCCGGCGGAGCGATCGCGCCGCCTTCGCCCATGCCCTTGATGCCGAACTCGGTGTAGGGCGACAGCGTCTCGAAATGGTGGACGCGGATTTCGGGAATCTCGGTCGGCCCGGGCAGCAGGTAATCCGCGAAGGTCGACGCCAATGGCTGGCCGTTGGCGTCGTACGGGCTCTCCTCGTAAAGCGCCGTGCCGATGCCCTGCGCCACGCCGCCGATGGTCTGGCCGTGGACGATCATCGGGTTCACCAGCTTGCCGCAATCCTCGACGATCACGTAGTCGAGGATCTCGATCGCGCCGAGCTCGGTATCCACCGCGACGACCGCCGCGTGCGAGGCGTAGCTGAACGCGCCGCTGTCGCGGGCGGGCTTGTACGCCGTCGTGGTTTCGAGCCCACCGGGGTCGACGTCTGGCGGCAGCAGGTCGGGCCGGCGATACCAGGCGGCGGCGATCTCAGCCAACGTAATCGAGGATTGCGGCCCGACGACCCGCCCGTTCTCGAATCGGGCCTGGTTGGTGGCGCACTGCATCAGGTGCGCCCCAATCGCGACGATGCGCGGTATCAGGATCTGGCAGGCGCGGCTGACGGCGCCGCCGGCCATGACGATGCTGCGCGAGGCATACGTGCCGGTGGAGAAGGGGGTGAGGCCGGTGTCGCCGTGGATGACCTTGATCCGGGCCAGATCGATCCCGAGCACCTCGTGCGCGATCTGCGCCATGCTGGTTTCCATGCCCTGGCCGTGCGACTGCACGCCGATCCGCACCTCGAGCCCGGCATCCGAGGTGACCCGCACCGCGGCGTTGTCGTAGCCCGGGATCAGCGGCAGCCCCCAGGCGGTGAAGACGCTGGAGCCGTGCGCGGTCTGCTCGCAATATGAGGCAAAGCCGATGCCGATCCGGCGGCCGTCCGGCTCGCCTTTCCGCTGGCGCTCGCGCCATTTCTCGAAGCCGATCTTCTCCTTCGCCAGCAGCAACGCCCGCGGATAATCGCCGCTGTCGTAGTGCTTGCGCGCGACATTGTCGTAGGGCATCGCCGATGCGGGGACGAGGTTCTCGTGGCGCACCTCCCACGGCTCGCGGCCGACCTGGCGCGCGATCGCGTCCATCATCAGCTCCATCGCGAAGCAGACGCCGGTGCGCGCGACGCCGCGATAGGGCATGAAGCCGGGCTTGTTGGTGGCGACGCAAGCGGTCTTCACGCGATAGCCGCGAAACTCGTACGGGCCGGGCAGGTTGCCGGTGGCCTGGCCCGGCTCGAGCCCGACCGTGAACGGCCACACCGAATACGCGCCACCGTCGATGATCACTTCGGCGTCGAGCGCCAGCAGCCGGCCGCGCTCATCGGCGTAACCGGTCAGCTTGTAATGGTGCTGGCGCGTGTTGGCGCCGGCGACCAGGTGCTCGCGGCGATCCTCGATATAGCGGAAGGGCCGCCGATATTTCAGCGCCAGCCAGGCGACGCACACTTCCTCCGGCTGCAGGATGACCTTGTACCCAAAGCCGCCGCCGACATCGGGCGCCACGATGCGCACCGCCTCCTCGGAAAGGCCCAGCACCTCGGCCATGCCGACGCGGATCATGTGCGGCACCTGCGTCGAGGCGTAGACGATGAGCTGGCCGACGCGCTCGTCCCAGATGGCGACGACCGCCTTGCCCTCCATCGGCACCATGGCCTGCCGCGACAGATTGACCTCGCGCTTCACCACCACCGGTGCGCCGCGCGCCTTGGCCTCGAACCCGTTGTCGAGGGCCAGCGTCAGGAACAGGTTGTCGGGCCACTGCTCATGCACCCGCACCGCCGTGTTGGCGCGCGCCGCTTGCGCATCGACCAGTGCCGGCAGCTCGTCGATGTCGAACTCGACCCGCTCGAGAATGTCCTCGGCCTCGGCGCGCGTGGGAGCGATCGCCATCGCGATCGGCTCGCCGACGAAGCGCACCTTGTGCTCCGCCAGCGGCGGATACTCTGATTCCCTGTAGCCGACCAAGGTCGACGCGGCGACGGTGTTCTTCACGCCGACGAGATCGGCGCGGGTGAACACGACGTCCTCGAACCCGGCCGGCTTCACGATCTTGCGCAGGCGCCCGTGCGCCACCGGGCTGCGCAAGAATGCGACCTCGCTCTGCCCGGGCAGGATCATGTCGGAGACGTAGTTGCCCCGCCCGTGCAGGAAGCGCGCGTCCTCCTTGCGCCGGACGCTCGCCCCGATGCCCTGTCCTGTCGTCGTACCCTCTGCGCTCACCGCTGCCTCATCGTTGCGGCAAAGCGGTAGTTGTCGAGCTTCGCCTCGGCGACGTCGAACCAGCGATTCGATTCCGCGAGGAACCGGCGCCACGGCTCGTAGATCTTCTTGAAGTCCGGGTTGCTCTGCGCCAGTTCCTCGAACGTGTCGACGCTCGCCTTGTAGCACGCGTCCAGAACCGGGCGCGGGAACTGGCGCAGCTGCACGCCGCCGCCGAGAAGGCGCCTGAGGGCCGCCGGATTGTTGGCGTCGTACTTGGCGATCATCAACGTCATCTGCTCGGCGCAAGCGGTCTCGAACGCGTCGCGATGGCCTTGCGGCAGCGCGTTCCACTGCGCCTGGTTCACCAGCATGGTGATCTGCGCGCTGCCTTCCCACCAGCCGGGCGTGTAGTAGTACTTGGCGACCTTGTGCAGCCCGAGCTTCTCATCGTCATACGGGCCGATCCACTCCGCCGCGTCAATGGTGCCCTTTTCGAGCGAGGAATAGATGTCACCGGCCGGGATCTGTTGTGCCACGACACCCAGCTTCTTCAACACGATCCCGCCGAAGCCGCCGATGCGGAACTTGAGTCCGTTCAGGTCTTCGACGGTCTTGATCTCCTTGCGGTAGAAGCCACCCATCTGCACGCCGACATTGCCGCACGGAATGGGGATCATGCCGTCCTTGGCAAACAGCTCGCGGATGAGGTCCAGCCCGCCGCCGTAGTAGAGCCACGCATTCTGCTGCCGCAGATTCATCCCGAACGGCATGCCCGCGTCGAAGCCGTAGGCGGGATTCTTGCCGATATAGAGCGAGGAGAGGGTATGGCCGCACTCGACCGTGCCGGCCTTCACCGCGTCCAGCACCTGGCCGGGTGGCACGATCTCGCCGCCGGCGAACACCCGGATGTCGAACTGGCCGCCGGTCAGCTGGCTGACCCGCTTGCCCAGCGCTTCGGCCGATCCGTGGATGGTGTCGAGGCTTTTCGGCCAGCTCGTCGTCATGCGCCAGCGCACGGCCCCCGCCGACTGCGCCAATGCCGGTGCCGCCAGCCCCGCGCCTGCCGCCACGCCAGCGGTCGCGCTCGTCAAAAACGTGCGTCTTTTCATCACACCCCTCCTTGCGGCTTCCCTGATTTTTCTCACCGGAGCCGCAAGGCCTTTGTAGCGTAGCCCTTCGCGGCTCGTCACGGCCTTTGTCGCGAGCCCGCCGCTAATTGACCAGTTGTCCAGGACGGTGGAAACAGCGTCGAGGCGCGAAAGATATTCACTAATCGTCATGCCCGCGAAGGTGCAATGGACGCATGCGGGCATCCATAGTCCCCGCCGGAGAGATGGACCCCGGCTCTCGCTGCGCTCGGCCGGGGATCCTGACCGTCGTCAACGCTCAACGCCCGCGTCAACGGTTCAACCGGCGAATGATCTCGCTGGCTCAGTGGCTTCGACGAACGGTTGATCCGTTGACGCTGAAACGACAGTGATCATGCATCCGTCCGGCAACTGGGTCGTTGATTAGAGCAATGAGCATCGTCCGCCCTGAACCATCACCCGCGCCGGTCTGCGCGTGGCCGCCAGGCCGCACGTGTGCACGGCGGTCAAAAAAAGAATTGCACAATTGCGCCGACGTTTTCATGCGGTGCAATTCTTTTGGGGCGAATTCAGGCATCAGACCAATGGCTTGGAGAAACAATTGCAGTATTGCACCGATTCAAGGGGGGCGCCCCACCGCGCTCTCTTCGGAGCCTGCCCGCGGACTTGATCCGCGGGTCATCCCCCGGCAAGCCGGCGCGCAAGCGCCGTGCGCGACCGGGGAATCCATGGTTCGCCTGGAGAATGGATGCCCCGCCTTCGCGGAGCATGACGGGATGAAGACGCCACGCCGCCCTCGTGGGTCGAGCCCGGCAATGACGGAGGAAGAAGATGCCCCTCATTTGACCTCCCCCCTCATCGCAGGCCATAATTTCGCCACGCCGCGACAGACGGTCGAAGGAGGATTTCCCCCATGGCTCGCGTGACCTTGAACGTCAACGGGCGCGATCAGACGATCGACGCCGATCCGGAGATGCCGCTGCTCTATGCGCTGCGGAACGATCTCGGGATGAACAATCCTCACTTCGGCTGCGGTCTTGCCCAGTGCGGCGCCTGCACCGTGCATCTCGACGGCGAGCCGGTCCGCTCCTGCTCGACGCCGCTGTCGGCCGTCGGCGACGGCAAGGTCACCACGCTCGCCGGCCTCGGCACGCCGGAGAAGCCGCACCCGCTGCAGCAGGCCTATATCGAGGAGCAGGTGCCGCAATGCGGCTACTGCGTCAACGGCTGGATCATGACCGCCGCGTCATTCCTCAAGCGGACGAAGAACCCGAGCGACGAGCAGATCCGCGAGGCGCTGACCGGCCTCAAATGCCGCTGCGGCACGCATATGGCGATCCTGCGCGCGGTGAAACGCGCCGCCAAGGCGATGGCGTGAGGGAGGCCACCATGAACATGATCCGGACCCCGGCGATTTCCCGTCGCGCGCTGTTGAAGACCACCGGCGCGCTCGTCGTCACCATCACCATGCCGGCCGCGGCCGGCACTGCGTTGGCCCAGATCCGCGAGGGCGGGCCGGTGCCAAAGGGCAGGCCGCCATTGCATCCGAGCGAGCTCGATTCGTGGGTCGCCATCGACGGCAAGGGCCATGTCACGGCGTTCTTCGGCAAGATGGACATGGGCCAGGGCGTCGATGTCGCGATCGGCCAGATCGTCGCCGACGAGCTCGACGTTCCTTACAGCCGCGTCTCGGTGATCACCGGCGACAGCGGCCTCACCTGCAACCAGGGCGGGGCCAGCGGCAGCACCGGCATCCAGCGCGGCGGGATCGCGCTGCGCAACGCCGCCGCCGAGGCGCGCCGCCTGCTCGTGGAGCGCGCTTCGCAAAGGCTGGGCGTCGCGGCCGACAAGCTCGAGACCAATGACGGCGTCGTCTCGGTCGTCGGCGACAAGGCCAAGCGCGTCAGCTACGCCCAGCTGATCGGCGGCAAATACTTCAACGCGAAGCTCGACTGGAACGGCAAGTACGGCAACGATCTCGTCTCGACCGGCCAGGCGAAGCCCAAGCCGCACGACCAGTACAAGGTCGTCGGCAAGTCGGTTCCGCGCCACGACGTCGCGGGCAAGGTGTTCGCCAAGACCGACTACGTCACCGATTTCAAGATCAAGGGCATGCTGCACGGCCGGATGATCCGGCCGCCGGTCGCCGGCGCCTCGCCGGTCTCGGTCGACGAGGCCAGCATCCGCCACATCAAGGGTGTCCGCATCATCCACAAGGGCGATTATCTCGGCCTGGTCGCCCGGACCGAATGGGACGCGATTCGCGCCTCCGAGGCGCTGAAGGTGAAATGGTCGGATGCGGCGCCGCCGTTCCCGGACCAGAACAGCCTCTATGAGCACATCCGCCAGGCGAAGGTCACCAAGAAGCAGATCGACGTCAACCAGGGCAATGTCGACGAGGCCTGGGCCGGGGCGGCCAAGGTCATCGAGGCGGAATACGAATGGCCGTTCCAGTCGCACGCGCCCATGGGACCCGCCTGCGCCATCGTCGACGCCCAGGCCGATCATGCGACGGTCTGGACCGGCTCGCAGAAGCCGCACTTCGTCGGCGAAGGCCTTGCGAACCTCTTGAAGCTGCCGCTTGAGAAGGTGCGCGCGATCTGGATGGTGGGTCCAGGCTCGTATGGCCGCAACGATGCCGGCGACGCCGCCATGGACGCGGCGGTGCTGTCGCGCGAGG
>DASWFO010000264.1:0-16939 GCA_036394195.1 Alphaproteobacteria bacterium
GTCACCCCGGCCAAGCGGCGCAGCCGCGCGAGCCGGGGTCCATGCTGCCACGGGCGAGATGGACCCCGGATCTCGCTTCGCTCGTCCGGGGTGACGAGGGAAAAAGGATCGGGACTCATCTGTTGGCGTCGATCCACTAGCTTGATCGCGCGCGGAGACGCGGCGATGCCGGCGCGTTGATGCCGGCAGCTCAGGGCATCGGATTGATTTGTTCCGGTGCTCTTGCCCTCACCGCCGCCGCTGGCGAATCAATCGGCGGGATATGCAGCATGGCGTAGATCCGTCGCTTATCGCTGCCTTCGACCGGCGATGACCACGCATAGGCGAGATTCGCTTGCGGATGGGCGACGAGCTTGAAGATGTACACGATGCCTTCCCAAACCGGCTGGCCCGCAACCATCTCGCGGACGGGCACCGATTGTGCGAAATGCGCCGTGCAGCCGTGCAACTTTTGGACGGCGCCCTTAAGCTCGTCTGCGGTTATTTCCATGGGAGTGGCCAAAAGCTTCGAGTCGGGTTCAGGCGGGCGCATTTGATTTGTCTGCAGCCCCGTAGGCGCAGCCGATCGCCGGTGCGGCCGGCGATCGGGATCTCTCGTCGAATCGGACAATGACCCTGTTGGCTCTGACGATCCGCGCTCAACCGGCCGTGGCGGCGGCCTTCACCGGCAGATCCATCAGCGTCTGGCTGCACAGGCCGGCGGCACCCGCGACCGGCTTGTCGGCGCCGGCGAGCGTGACCCAGCCGCCCTCTTCGATGAAGGTGTCGCGCTTCCAGGACTCCGTGCCCCGCAGCGAGGCGAGCCGGGTGGTGGCGTCGGTGCCGGCGACGAACTGATGCACGCACACGGCGGCGGCCAGCTCGGCGCGGGCCCCCGAGGCGGCCTTTGTCGCCATATCCTGCGCGGTGTTGCCTCTGACCCAGCCGCCCCAGCCGAAGCCGACGATCATGGTGGCGGCGACGCTGATGACGCACAGCCAGGCGGCGAGCGCCTTCGTCGGCTGATAGCTGTCCCAACGCTTGCCGATGCCCTGATTGATCATGGTGAATCCCCTCCCTGTGATGCGACCCCTGCGGCGCACCGCTCGAGCGGTACCGCGCCATGGACCGGCGGTCGCGCCGAGGGTCCACGTCCAGGACATAACAACGATCTGTGGAAAACCTAACTTTATTTAGCTCTATTTTGGGAAAGGAGAGTAATATTAGGCATCACCGCTGATTCGCGCTGCGATTCTCAAGAAAACCCGCAAGACAAAACCGACGAATCATTAGGCGAGAGCAGCGGGTTGACGGAAGACACGGCCGTTTGACCGCGGCAGGGAGCCATGATGCGCGAATATCGCTGGTTCTTTCACAATCGTGCGGCGCGGCCGATCACCACCGATCGCGGCCGGTTCCTGACCGATGACGACGCCGTCGCCTGGGTCGAAGGGCTGCTCAGCAAGCATCTCGAGGCGGTGTCGGTCGAGGTCTGGGAGCAGGTCCGCCTGGTCGGCCGGCGGCAGCGCCCGGCCGCGGTTTAGCGCTTCCGTTTCGGCGCGACCTGCGACCCACCAGAGCGCGCGCCGCATGCCGTATTTCTTGAAATGGATTCCGGGAGGCCGGACCGAGATCATGCAGACCGGCGTGGCCTACGCGCGCCCGGCGGACGCCATGGATTTCGCCTGCGTCATCCTGGGCCAGACGCCCAAGGACATCTGGATCGAAGACGGGCACGGCACCAAAATCGTCCGCACGCCGGAAATCACCCAGCATTGCCGGATGCGCGGCCGCGCGGATTAGGACGAGCGCACTCTCTTCTACGTCATTCCAGTGTCGGTGGCTGAGGAGGCGCGGGACGCGAGGTCCTTATCGTCATCGCGAGGAGCGGAGCGACGAAGCGATCCAGCGACTGCGATCCTAGATTGCTTTCGCCTCGCGGAGCTCGGCGGCGCAATGACGCTCAGCGCCCTCTGCGCCTCCTCGGCGGTTATTCCGGGCTCCCGCTCGGCGCTCGGCTTCAGGTTACCGGCGCGAACTTCACCGCGACGCCGAACGGCATCGCGCAGGGCCCTTCGAGGACATGCACGTCGCGCACGCCGTCGACGGCGCGGTTCGGGCGCAGCCCGAGCTTCGCCAAGGCTTCGCGCGAGCCCTGGATCTCGACCTTGAGCCGCCGGTCGACGCAGCGGACGTTCAGGAAATCGGCGAACACGGGGCCGGCGACCGCGGCGGTGGCGCCGAACTGGTCTTCCGGCATGAACTCCCAGATCGTCACGGCCCCGCCCAAGGCGCCGCGGATGCAATCGGTCAGGCTTCGGGTTGCCATGAAGAACTCCGCTGTTGTGAAGGGGCGGAGTATACACAAGGAGCGGGCAAATAGGCGGGCCCGTCAGGGCCGGGAACATCATGCGGCGGCGGCCGTTGATCGGGGGGCGACCGCGGGCGAGGAGCAGGCATGCGCTGGCAGGATTTACGGCGAAGCGACAATGTCGAGGACGCCGGCGGCGGCAGTGGCGGCGGCGGCTTTCGCATCGGCGGCGGCCTGGGGGTCGTCGGTGTCCTCGGCCTCCTGGTGGTCGGCTGGCTGGTCGGCATCGATCCGCTCGTCATGCTGCAGATGCTCGAGGGCGGCGGTGGCGGTTACGTGGAGACGGCCCCCGACCGGCCGCGGTCGCCGGCCGACAGCGGGCTGCGCGATTTCGTGTCCGCCATCCTCGGCAGCACCGAGGACGTGTGGGGCGACATCTTCCGCCGCAACGGCCGCACCTATGAGCGGCCGCATCTCGTCATCTATTCCGGCGCCGTGCAGTCGGCCTGCGGCTTCGCCCAGGCCGCGATGGGCCCGTTCTACTGCGCGCCCGACCGGCGGATGTACATCGACCTCAGCTTCTACGACGAGCTGCGCCGCCGTTTTCACGCGCCCGGCGATTTCGCCCAGGCGTATGTGATCGCGCACGAGGTCGGCCATCACGTGCAGAACCTGCTCGGCATCATGGACCGCGCCCACGCCGCGATTCAGCGCGCCGGCTCGCGCGCCGAGGCGAACGGCTACTCGGTGCGCCTCGAGCTGCAGGCCGACTGCTATGCCGGCCTGTGGGCGCATCACGCCGACGAGGCCAAGCCGCTGCTCGAGCAGGGCGACGTCGAGCAGGCGCTGAACGCCGCCAGCGCCATCGGCGACGACCGCCTGCAGCGCGAAGCGCAAGGCCGCGTCGTCCCCGACAGCTTCACCCACGGCACCTCCGCCCAGCGCGTCCGCTGGTTCCAGCAGGGCCTCACGCAAGGGACCCTGCAGGCCTGCGACACGTTCAAGGCGGCGAAGCGCTAAGCCCCTCTACCACGAAGTGGGAGAGGGAGGGGCCCGATCACGCAGTGATCGGGAGGGTGAGGGTTGTTCACCGCGGAGTGGAGCCGGAATCTCCTGTTACTCTGCCGCAACTGCCCCCGCCAGCGCAGCCTGGAGGCGATGCACGGGATACTCGTCCCATGTACGACCATCGAGAACGCGGCCGGACGCCTTCTTGTTCACACCGCCCCATTGCTTGAAGAAGAACGCTGCGTTGTGGCGCCGGCACGACCGACGAATTTCGTCGATCCACCTACGGTCCATGGTCCGCGCATGGGGGCCGGACTCGCCACCGACGATTGCCCAATGAATGTCCTGTAGATCAACGTCGCCGACAGACCCGATCAATGGCTCAAACGAAACGAACCGAACAGCAGCGGGCGTTGCACGGAGTGCATCTATCCGATGCAATACTCGCGCGTTCTCAACCGACGTGCCGAGCCAGACATTCGGCAGCATTTTGAAGCCCACGCTGGAGAGGACGCGTGCCATTCTCTTAGGCCGTTTGGTCAGAATCTGGAACTCGTGCCACCACGCTTGTTCCATGGTCGCCCAGACGCGCCGGATGAATTCGCGCGGCGCTCCGTCTTGGAACAAATCCGACATCGAGTTGACAAAGATGCGCCGCGACTTTCGCCACGACAGCGGTGCCGTCAGCGACGCTTCATCGAGTACGACCTTCCCGGTCCATACGGCGCGGCCCCCGCTCCTGCGCGTTGTTCCCTTGTACTTCGGCATGCCCATTGCTTCGAGGCGGGCTGCCATACGCATGGCGTAACAGTGCGTGCAACCGGGCGACACCATCAGGCATCCGGCGACAGGATTCCATGTCGCATCCGTCCATTCGATGTCCGATAGTCCCGCCAAACCACCCTCACATTTTAAGCACCGCGCCGGCCAATCGTAGTGCAAGCTGGTGCGCTTTTGGCGCGGGATTGGCGCACGCGAAGACGAGTGTGTACATGGCTCGGCCTTGGGCTCCAAGCGGCAATCCGTATTTCACGACGCCGCCTTTGAAAATCCCGGCCAAACGATGGAGAACGAAGTCCGCGATCGCGTCAATGCCACCCGCTTTGACGCTACGCGTCTCGGTTTCACCAAAGAGATCTGCGGCGGTCGTTTCGGTCTTTACCAGGAGGGAGCGCCATTCCGTCGTTCCGAGCATGGCATCGACATGGGCACCACCTCCGGGCAACACACGGCCGTCTTTTGTCACTTGGCGATTAATTCCGATGCCGGTGGGTACGAGATACCAAAGGTCAACAGCTCGGGTCGCTGCGAGCACCTCAACGGTGTTCCATTCTACTTGAAATCCGAAAGGGTCGAGGAACACAACTGCACGTGATTTTCGCCAATCCCTCCGGCGACACTGCTCTCGTAGTGCCGTGTTCGCGTCTTCTGAAATAACTTCAATGCGATCTTGATGCGCCGGAAATTCTTTGCTGAGCTCTCGGAGCGCGGAAGACTTCTTACGGCTCTTCTCGATGAAGATATATGCGTCGAATGGTGGATCGACGCGCAACGCGCGAAGGGCTGAGCCCTCGGCGACTGTCTCGACATTGAGCAATCCGAGCTGTCGTTCACCAACGCTGTCTTGTTTCGTCCAGGCGCCGGTCCCGGCAAAGGCATCGATGTACAGCG
This sequence comes from Alphaproteobacteria bacterium, assembly GCA_036394195.1. Taxonomy (GTDB): domain Bacteria; phylum Pseudomonadota; class Alphaproteobacteria; order CACIAM-22H2; family CACIAM-22H2; genus DATJPD01. The sequence continues at coordinate 4,970 of DASWFO010000264.1, forward strand.
TGTCGAACGCCTGATTCTTCAGCGCCGTGGTGAAGCGCTCAAGATAATGCGCCACGAGCTTCAGTTTCTTTTCGGTGTGTGCGCTGCCAAAGCGTTGTGCCTTCACGAGCGCCTCCATCTCGTGAGAACAAATATAGAACAAAAGTACCGCTTTGTAAACTACCGCGCCGTGCGATCAGAAATGCCCTAAGCCGCTATCCCGCTGACGGCGCTGCGAAAAAGCCTTGCGTCGATTTTCGCTAAAATCGAGATGTGCAAGGGTTGCGAACAGGATTCCAAGGCGCCTTCAGCGACATCTTCGAACACTCGCACCCTCGCGGCGTTTTCGGTGCGCTAGTCGAAAGAGCTAGTCGGAAGAGATGTAGCCGGTTTGACCGGTGGGCGCTGCCGATCGGAACCGTTTTTCGCTTCAGCAGGTTGTCTGCGCGGCGAGACATCTCTAACGGCACCAGAACAGCCGGCAGAATTGCAGCAGGCCCGGAATTGCAGACGGCCATGCAATTCTTTTCGGCTTTTTTCGCGTGGGGTTCCAAAGGCTTGGAGAAACAATTGCAGTATTGCACCGGATTCAGGGGGGCGGGCCGCCAAGCGGCTTTGGCTTCGGAGCCTGCCCGCGGACCTGATCCGCGGGTCATCCCCCCGGCAGGCCGGCGCGCAAGCGCCGCGCGCGACCGGGGGACCCATCGCGCCGCCGAAACCCGGCCGTCCCTGCGTTCACGCCCCGAACGTGTCGCGCCACTGTTTGATCACCTCGGGAATGCCGGAGGTGATTTCGTCGACGGTCGGGTTGATGACCTTCACGCCTTTCGCCGATTTGCTTCCGGGCAGCGGGTCGACTTCCGGACGGATCGATTCGTAGAAGTGCTCGACCCAGCGCTGGGACGCATCGACGCTCAGCAGGTACTCCATCAGCAGCTTGGCCGCGTTCGGGTGCTTGGCGCTCTTCATGATCCCCGAGGGGGCGATGACCAGGACCGCCCCGTCAGTCGGGTAGACGGCCGCCAGCGGAGTGCCCTTCGCGGCGGCGCTCAGCAGCGCCGCGTTGGCGGTCGCGCCGATGACGCGTTTGCCGGCGCTCAGCGTCGTCACGGTGTCGCCGATCGACTGGCCGATCTGCGGATTGTTCTGCGCCAGCCTCTCGAAATAGTCCCAGCCGTACAGCTTGCGCATCATCAGCACCCAGGTGCCGACATAGCCCGAGAAGCCGGGATGGCCGACGGTGATCTTGTCCTTCCATTTCGGGTCGAGCAGCTCCGGCCAAGTCTGCGGCACCTGGTCTTCCTTGAGCCTGTTCGTCGCGTAACCGATGTTGACCATACCGGCCGAGGTCGCGTGATAGTAGCCGTCGCGGTCGAGGCCCTTATACGCCTCGATCATGTCGTACGAATTGGCCGGGATGTATTTCTCGAGGACGCCCTGGTCCTTGAGATGCACGCAATGGCCGATGTCGGTCGTGCTCAGCACGTCGACCTCCACGGCGCCGGCCTTGATCTCCTCCGTCACCCGCTGAAACGCCTCCTGCGCGGTGGCGCGCACCGCGTTCACCTTGATGCCTGGATAGTGCCCTTCGAAATCGCGCGCCAGCGCCTGCGCGGTCGCGTCGTCGGACTGCGAGGTATACCAGGTGACCTCGCCTTCCTTCGTCGCCGGCTCCAGCAGCTCCTTCTCGCGGTCGGGCGCTGCGAATGTCGGGTGCCAGCCGAGGCCGGCCACGGCCGCGCCGGCCGCTGCAGCCTTCAGGATGCTCCGCCGGGACGCGATAAAGCTGTAACTCATAGGCTCCTTGGTCGGTGCCGCGATCTGCCGCCGCGTTCCCGCAAATATTGCCTGCTTCGGCGTCCTCGCGCCACCCTTGATGGGTCCCTGCTGGCGTCGCAGCGGACGCTCGCGGTAGCGGGCGCACGTTCTTCTTCCGCACGTTTGCACCGCCGCGTCACTTCGCCGCGGGGGTGTGAACCAGTTAACATCGCCGTGTCACACACCAATGCTAGGAGTACCTGACGCCGGAGGCTGCGGCGAACCGATCATCGAGGGGAGGGCATCATGGAGGCCATGAACGCGTCCAACGCAAGTGGCGGCTTGAGCATCGTCGCCTATCCCGGGGACAACAAGATCCTGCTGGCGCTGTCGCTCACCGACGCGCAGATCAACCCGACCGACAAGAACCTCGCCGGCTTCGCGATCTGGCGCACGCAGGGCAGCCAGCCCGAAGAGGCGCTCTCCAACCGCATCGGCTTCACCTACGGCGTCAGCGACGCCACCACGCCGGCGGCGCGCAAATGGATCCCGTCGGACGAGGCGCCGTTCCAGAAGTTCCGTTGGATCGACGTGCCGCCCGACGGCTTCGATCAGCCGATCATCTATCGCGTGAAGGCGCTCTATTTCACCGGCGGCCAGGGCTTCAAGACGGCCGACGGCCCGGAGGTGAAGGTCACCGTCAGTCCGGTGAAGCGGCTCCACGCCAGGTTCCAGCCCGCGTTCACCCGCGGCTACATCGCCTCGCAGGCCTATGTCGACAAGTTCAAGAATGCGCCGATCCGGCCGGCGGGCGCCAAGACGCCGGACTTCGCGAGCGGGCCCTATCAGGCGCAGTACCAGTGGCTGGGTGCCGACGCGCATAAGGAGCTGTTCGACTTCATCGCCGATTGCGAGCAGGACAAGTCGGCGCGGGTCGACGTGTTCGCCTATGACCTCGACGAGCCGGACGTGATCACCGCGATCTGCCGCATGGGCAAGCAGGGACGGCTGCGCGCCATCCTCGACAACGCCCCGCTGCACACCCAGGCGGGTGCGCCCGAGATCAAGGCGGGGCAGATGATCATCGCCGCCGCCGGCCAGAAGAACGTCAGGCAAGGGCACTTCGCCCGCTTCCAGCACAACAAGGCGTTCATCAAGCGCGACGCCTCGGGCCGCGCGCAGCGCGTGCTCTACGGCTCTATGAATTTCTCGGTGCGCGGCCTTTACGTGCAGGCGAACAACATCATCGTGGTCGACGACGCCGGCATCGCCGGCATGTTCGCCGAGGCGTTCGACGTCGCGTTCCAGGGCAACGTCCAGGCGGCGGCGTTCAAGAAGGACAAGATCGCGGCCGGCTTCATGGTCGGCTCGGCGCAGGGCACCGCCGACCTGCCGAAGGTCTCGTTCGCGCTCTCGCCGCACCAGGACTGGAAGGTCTCGCTGGGGCCGATGTCGGACCGCATCCGTAACGCCGGCAGCTCGGTGCTGTTCGCGGTCATGGAGCCGAACGGCCAGGGCCCGGTGCTTGATACCCTGCGCCAGATCGCCGCGTCGCCGACGGTATTTTCCTACGGCACGGTCGAGACCGACAAAGGCCTCGCCGTGCAGAAGCCCGACGGTCAGATGGGCGACATCGCCGGCTTCGCCGCCCTCCTGAAGCACGTGCCGCCGCCGTTCGACCAGGAATGGGACGGCGGGCCCGGCATGCACATCCACAGCAAGTACGTGGTCGTCGACTTCAACGGCGACAATCCGACGGTCTTCACCGGCTCGTCCAACCTCGCCGCGGGCGGCGAGATGGCGAACGGCGACAGCTTGTCGATGATCGAGGACGAGGCGATCGCCAACATGTACGCGGTCGAGGCGGTCGCGACGTTCGACCACTATCATTTCCGCGACGCGATGCGGAATGCGACGACGGTGCAGCCGCTGACGCTCTGGTATCCCGGCAAGCCGGCGGCGGCGCAGGCGTGGTGGGCGCCCTATTACGACAAGTCGAAGATCCAGTTCCGCGACCGCTGCCTGTTCGCCGGCATCCCGCTGCCGCCCGATCTCCAGACGAAGAAGACCGTCGACTGGTCGGCGGTCGACGCCGCCGCTAATGCGCCGAAGAGCAAGAGTGCTGCGCCGGCCAAATCCGCGAAACCGGCGGCCGCGGCGGCCGCCAAGCGCGGCAAGGCGAAGACCGCGAAGAAAGCAACGCCGGCGAAAAAGCCGCCGGCGGCGAAGGCGAAGCGCGCCACCCGCAGCAAGCGAGGCAAGGTGGCCGCGCGCAACGGCCGCCGGAAGGCGGCGTAGCGGGTAGGGACGGTGCGGCACTTCTGCTACAGTCGTGGCATCCGGCATCCATGATGAGGGGAGAGCCAGATGTCCTACGATCTCGAGCAGTTCACCGCCGAGTGCCGCGCCATCCTGAGCCACGATCCCGGCCCGGGCGGCCGCGAGCAGGTGCGCCAGCGTCTCGAGCGCCTGCTGCACAATCAGGAGTTCGTGCGGCGCAGCTGCATCGACGCGCCCAAGGGCCTGCACCTCCTCTACGAGGACGGCGAGCTCGGCTTCCAAGTGCTGGCGCATCTCAACGAGAAGCCGCGGGCGGGGGCGCCGCACGACCATGGCCAGTCGTGGGCGATTTACGGGCAGGCGAGCGAGCACACCGATATGACCGAGTACGACCGCGTGGACGACGGGTCGGACGCCACGCACGGCCAGCTGAAGATCGCCCGCAAATACCGTCTCTCGCCCGGCGAGGCCGGCGTCTTTCAGGACGGCAAGATCCATTCGATCGACTATCCGGCGAAGTCCTGCTTCGTGCGCGTCACCGGCACCAACCTCGATCGCATCGCGCGCATCATGTTCGATCCGAAGTCGGGCAAAATCACCCGGATGACGCCGCAGCAGGCGACGTGATCGCGATCGACCGCCCGGTCGAGGCGCCGGTGTCCGCGGCGGTTCCGCTCGCGGCGGCCGGGCTCCGGGCGATGCTGACCGATGGCGGCGAGCTCGTGATTCTCGATGTCCGCGAAGAGCTGATCTACTCGCAAGGACATCTCCTGCACGCCCACTCGGCGCCGTTGAGCCGGCTCGAGCTCCGAGTGCCGGCGCTTGTTCCGCGGCGCGGCACGCGCATCGTGCTGTGCGACGACGACGGGTCGCTCGCCGCGCGGGCCGCTGCGACGCTGCGGCGGCACGGCTACACGGACCTGTTCATCCTGGAGGACGGCGTCGGGGCATGGGTCGCGGCGGGGCATGAGCTGTTCTCGGGCGTCCATGTGCCGAGCAAGGCCTTCGGCGAATTCATCGAGCACGACCGCGGCACGCCCGGGATCGAGCCGGCCGAGCTCGACCGGCTGCTCGCCTCCGGCGCCAAGCTGGTCGTGCTCGACAGCCGCCCGTTCGACGAATACACGCGGATGTCCATTCCCACGGGCATCGACGTGCCGGGTGCCGAGCTGGTCTTGCGGGTGCGCGATCTGGCGCCGTCGCCCGACACCCTGGTGGTCGTCAACTGCGCCGGCCGGACGCGCAGCATCATCGGCGCCCAGTCGCTGATCGATGCCGGCGTGCCCAATAAGGTGGTCGCGCTGCGCAACGGAACCATGGGCTGGTCGCTCGCCGGATTGAAATGCGACACCGGCATGAGCCGACAGGCGCCACGTCCCTCGGCGGACGGGCTCGCCTGGGCGAAAGCCGCGGCGGGGCGGGTCGCGGCGCGCTGCGGCGTCGAGCGGATCGACGGCGAGACACTGCGGCGCTTCCAGGCCGAGAGTGCTGCGCGCACGCTTTATCTGTTCGACGTGCGCGATCCGGCCGAGTACCGGGCGGGTCACGTCGCAGGCGCTGTGTCGGCGCCGGGCGGTCAGTTGGTGCAGGCGACCGATCAGTATGTTGGGACGTTGGGCGCCCGCATCGTGCTGGTCGACGATCTCGACGTACGGGCGCTGATGACCGCCGCGTGGCTGCGCCAGATGGGCTGGTCCCACGTGTTCGTGCTGGCGGAGACCGGATCGGAGACCGGTGTGCCGCCGTCACCCGTGTTGGGACTGGCCGATCGCCCACAGTCGCGAATTGACGGGCGCACCCTGCGCGATCTTCTCGACCGCGGCGAGGCGACCGTGGTCGACCTGTCGCTTAGCCGCGCGTTCCGCGTCAGCCATATTCCCGGCGCCTGGTTCGCGATCCGCTCGCGCCTGGCAATCGCGCTGCGCAAGATCCCGCCGGCGCGCAATCTCGTCCTGACCTCGGACGACGGCGTGCTGGCCAGTCTTGCCGTTGCCGAAGCGGAAGCTCTGACCGCGGCGCCCGTGCGCTGCTTCGACGGCGGCAACGCGGCCTGGGCGGGTGCCGGCTATCCGATGGAGAGCGGCGACGCCCGGCTGGCCGATGAGCCGATCGATGCCTGGCTGAAGCCGTACGAGCGGGCCAGCGGGGTCAGCGCGGCCATGGCGGACTACCTGGCCTGGGAGGTCGACTTGCTGGAGCGCGTCAAACGCGACGGCACCTGCTCGTTCCAGCCGGGACGTCCGTGACCTGCTGTCTGATCTTTTCGCACGGCCCAAGACCGCCTATGTTTGATCCATGGCTTTGACCGTAACGCCCCTGACGCCAGCCGTCGGCGCCGAGATCGGCGGGGTGGATGTCGCCCGCCTCACCGACGCTGACTTCGCGCAGATCAAATCCGCCTGGGACCGCCATTCGGTGCTGCTGTTCCGTGGCAAGGCGCTCGGCGACGACGATCTGCTCGCCTTCAGCCGCCGTTTCGGCGAGCTCGATCCGCCGCCGAACCAGGAGAACGGCCGGATGAGCCCGCCGGGCTATCCGGACATCTATGTCGTCTCCAATGTCCTGGATGAGAAGGGCGAGCCGGTGGGCGCCCTCGGCGCCGGCGAGGCGGTGTGGCACACCGACATGAGCTATGTCGACCGGCCGCCGATGATGTCGATGCTGTACGCGCTCGAAGTGCCGCCCGGCGGCGGCAACACCTGGTTCTGCAGCATGGCCGCCGCCTATGCCGCACTGCCGGACGACCTGCGCGCCCGCATCGAAGGGCGGCGCATCAAGCACGACGGCACGTACAACAGCGGCGGCTATCTCCGCAAAGGCGTGACCCCGACCGACGATCCGCTGAAGGCGCCGGGGGCCTTCCATCCGGCGGTGTGCGCACATCCCGACACCGGCGTGCCGGCGCTCTATCTCGGTCGGCGGCGGAACGCGTATGTCGAGGGGCTGTCGCCGGCGGAGTCCGAAGCGGTGCTGGACGCGCTGTGGGCGCATCTCGATCAGCGGCGCTTCGCCTACGAGCACTACTGGCGCGTCGGCGATCTCGTGATGTGGGACAACCGGATGACCATGCACCGGCGCGATCCGTTCGATCCGCACACGCGCCGCATGATGCATCGCACCCAGATCAAGGGTCAGGCGGCGCCGCGTCCCTACGTTCGGCCGGACACCGTCCGCAAGGCGGGATGACCTGACCTAAGCCTGCGGCGGGCTGCTGAATCCCTTGCCGGCCTCGGCCAGCCGCACCAGCAGCGGCGATGCCTCCCACCGCTCGCCGAAGCGCTCCCGGAACCGCCGCACATCGGCGAGGATGCGCCCGAGCCCGACTTGGTCGGCATAGTGCATCGGCCCGCCGCGCCAGGCGGGGAAGCCGAAGCCGTGGACATAGACGATGTCGATGTCGCCCGGCCGGAGCGCGATGCCTTCGTCGAGAACCCGGGCCCCCTCATTGATCAGGGCAGCGAGGCAGCGGTCCAGGATCTCCGTATCGTCGATCACCCGCCGGTTGATCCCGAGCCGCCGCGATTCCGCGGCGATCATGTCCTCGATCCACGGATCGGGGATCGCGTTGCGGCCTTCGTATTTGTAATAGCCGGCACCGGTCTTCTGGCCGAACCGGCCTTTCTCGGCGATGCGGTCGACGATCGCCGAAATCCGCGGCGTGTCCGGCAGGTTCATCTTCTTCTGGTGCTGGCGGATGCGCCACATGACATCGACGCCGGCGAGATCGAGCATGCCGAACAGGCCGAGCGGCAGGCCGTAGTCGCGCAGCACGCGGTCGATGTCCTGCGGTAACGCGCCTTCCTCCAGCATGTAATGCGCTTCGAGCTCGTAGCGCATCATGATGCGGTTGCCGACGAAGCCGAAGCACACGCCCATCGGCACCGCGATCTTGCCGAGCGTGCGGCCGAGCTTCATCGCCGTCGCCATAGATTCCTTCGAGGTCGCGCGTCCGCGCACCACCTCGAGCAGCCGCATGACGTTCGCCGGGCTGAAAAAGTGCATGCCGACCACGTCGCCGGGCCGCTTGGTGGCGGCGGCGATCTCGTCGATGTCGAGCGTCGAGGTGTTGGTCGCGAGCACCGCCCCTGATTTGGCGACGGCATCCAGCTGCCCGAACACCTGCTTCTTGATGTCCATATCCTCGAACACCGCCTCGACGATCACGTCCGCGTCGCGCAGGGCCTCGAAGTCCAGGCTGCCGGCGATCCGGCCGACGCGCTCGTCGCGTACGGCTTCGCTGAGCCGGCCGCGCTCGACCTGCCCGGCATAGGTCTTGCGGATGCCGGCGAGGCCGCGATCGAGCGCCGCCGGTTCGGCCTCGATGACCGTCACCGGGATGCCGGCATTGGCAAAGCAGATCGCGATGCCGCTGCCCATCGTGCCGGCGCCGAGCACGGCGGCGCGCTTGATTTCGCGGGTCGGCGTGTCCGCCGGAATGTCGGGGATGCGGGCGCATTCGCGCTCGGCGAAGAACAGGTGGCGAGCCGCCTGGCTTTGCGGACTGGCGGTGAGGTCGAGGAACATCCGCCGCTCGCGGTCAACCCCCTCGTCAAACGGGACATCGAGCGCCATTTCGACCGCGTCCACGCCGCGCAGCGGTGCCACCAGGTTGCGGGCGGATTTCGCGAGCTCGGCGCGCTTTTTGGCGAAGATGGAACGGTCGCGCCGCGCCGCCTCGAGCTTGTCCTGGCGGTCGCGGATGCGGGGCAGGGGACGTCTGTCGGCGATGCTCTCCGCGAAGGTTATGGAACCGGCCCGCAAGTCTCCCTCGATCAGAACCGCGTCGATGAGGCCGAGCTCCTTGGCCCGCGGCGCGCTGAGCGGCTCGCCGCCCAGCACCATGTCGAGGGCCGCCTCGACGCCGACCAGGCGCGGCAGCCGCTGGGTCCCGCCGGCGCCTGGAATGAGGCCGAGCTTGATCTCCGGCGTGCCCAGGCGCGCCGACGGCACGGTCACCCGGTAGTGGCAGCCGAGCGCCTGCTCGAGACCGCCGCCCAGGGCCGTGCCGTGGATCGCCGCGACGATGGGCTTCGGCGACTCGTCATAGCGGCGGATCACCTCGGGATTGGTCGGCGGCAGCGGCGGCTTGCCGAACTCGCGCACGTCCGCCCCCGCCATGAAGGTGCGCCCGGCCGCCATCAGCACGATGGCCTTGCAGTCCGGGTCGGCGATCGCCTTGTCGAGCGCCTCGACGAGCCCCTGCCGCACCGCCTGGCCCAGCGCGTTCACCGGCGGATTGTCGACGGTGATGACCCCGACGCGTCCCTCGCGCGTGTAGCTGACGACGTCAGGCACTCGGCAAACCCCTCACCCCGCCGCTTCGCGGCTGCCCTCTCCCACAGGGGGCGAGGGAGTAGTTACCGCTCGCACAATTCACCTCTCCCCTCGTGGGAGAGGTCGCGAGCGGCAGCGAGCGGGTGAGGGGTTGACCCATTCACTCCGCTGCGACCCGATACGACCCGCCCTGCGGCTTCAGGCCGTACTTCTCGATCAAGCCGAGGCGGCGGCAGATCTCGACGCCTGTCTGCACCGCGATCTCGTCCATCGCGCGCAACGGCTTCCGCAAATGCCCCGACGGCAGTCCCAACGCCTTCATCAGCGACTTCACCGCCACCGGGTTGATGGCCGAGTAGGTGAAATGCAGGAGCGGCAGGCAGCGCAGATATTCGCGCTTGAAGGTCTCCGCCTCGGCGTAGCTCTTCCACGGCGTCGAGATCGCGGCGATCTCGGCCGGGGCCACGTTGCCGGTCATGTTGGCGGTGCCGTGACCGCCCAGCGACATCGTCGGCACCACCAGCCCGAGATTCGGCGAATCGCAGCACATCACGGCCACGTCGGGCTTCGCCGCCAGGATCTGGGCCACCTGGCCGACGCGGGTCGTCGACTCCTTGTGCACAACGTAGTTGGGATGCTTGAAGATGCGCAGCAGCTGGTCCCAGTGCAGGTCGCTCTTCACCCGCGGCGGGTTGTTGTAGATGCCCATCGGCAGCTCGACCGCGTCGGCGATCTCGAGGAAGAACGCCTCCATGTCGGCTTCGGAGGCGCAGATATAAGAGGGAGCCGCAACGATAGCACCGTCGGCGCCGTTGTCCTTGGCGTGGCGGAGATAGGCGATCGTGGTGTCGGTGTTGTTGCCGGTGCAGCCATAGAAGAACTTCATGCGGCCGCTCTTCATCTTCGCGGTCTCGACCACGATCGACCGGCGCTCCTCGGGCGACAGCATCGACACCTCGCCGGTCGAGCCCATGAACAGCACCGCCGCGGTGCCGTTGGCCTCGTGGAACTGGAGCAGGCTGCGAAAGGCGCCGAAATCGACCGCCCCGTCCTCATTGAACGGGGTGATCAGGGCCACGAACGAGCCTTCGATCTTCATCTTCGCCATGTAAGGTCTCCCGGCCGGTGCGAGGGCCTACTGTACGGGCGAATAGGCAAACCGCGCAATCCGAGCTGTTGCCTTTTTGTCTCATTGGCGCGCCGTCCGGCCACCATTAGAGTCGTCCTGCCACAGGTGATTCGGAGGGGGACGATCATGGCTGAGGGCTATCTGCCGAGCTGGCCGGTCAAGGCCGACGGGATCATCGCACCGGACGAGCGTCTGCCGTGGGGACAGACCATCGTCGTCGGCCTGCAGCACGTGGTCGCGATGTTTGGGGCGACCGTCCTGGCGCCGATCCTGATGGGCTTCGATCCCAACGTGTCGATCCTGTTCTCCGGCATCGGCACCCTGATCTTCTTCGTGATCACCGCCGGCCGCGTGCCGAGCTATCTCGGGTCGAGCTTCTCCTTCATCGGCGTGGTGATTGCCGCGACGGGCTATAGCGGCAAGGGCCCGAATCCGAACCTTGCCGTGGCGCTAGGCGGGATCATCGCCGCCGGCGCGCTCTACGCCGTGATCGGCCTGATCGTGATGGCGTCCGGGACGCGCTGGGTCGAGCGGCTGATGCCGCCGGTTGTCACCGGTGCCATCGTCGCGGTCATCGGCCTCAACCTGGCGCCGATCGCGGTCGGCAGCGTCACCGGCAGTCCGTTCGATACCTGGATCGGCCTGCTCACCGTGCTGGCGGTCGGCCTGGTCGCGGTGATGGCGCCGGGCCTGGCGCGCCGCCTGCCGATCCTCCTCGGCGGTATCGTCGGCTACGTCATCTACTGGGCGCTGGCGAACGGCATGGGGCTCGGCAAGCCGATCGACTTCTCGGGCCTCCTCAACGCGCCGTGGTTCGGACTGCCGACCTTCACCGCACCGGTGTTCACCGGCGGCGCCATGGCGCTGATCGCCCCGGTGGCGATCATCCTGGTGGCCGAGAACCTCGGCCATGTGAAGGCGGTCAGCGCCATGACCGGGCGCGACCTCGATCCCTATCTCGGGCGCGCCTTCTTCGCCGACGGTGTCGCGACGATCATCGCCGGCTTCGGCGGCGGCACCGGTGTCACCACCTACGCCGAGAATATCGGCGTGATGGCGGTCACCAAGATCTATTCAACCCTGGTGTTCGTCGTCGCGGCCCTGGTGGCGATCCTGCTCGGCTTTTCGCCGAAATTCGGGGCACTCATCCTCACCATTCCCGGGCCGGTGATCGGCGGGCTGGCGATCGTCCTGTTCGGCCTGATTGCCGCGACTGCCGGCCGAATCTGGGTGCAGAGCCGGGTGGATTTCTCGAACGCGCGCAACCTGATCACGGTCGCCGCGGCGCTCACCATGGGGGCCGGAAATCTCTCGGTGAATATCGGCGGCTTCACCCTGGCCGGGATCGGCACCGCGACGTTCGGCGCCATCATCCTGTACCAGATCCTGGCTTGGGACCGGTCGAAGGAATAGCTTGCGCGTGTCGGCGGCCAGCGTCCTCGTGCCGCGCGGGCCGAACCCCGCGCCCCTATGCCGATTGCCGACGGACTGTGCGCCGGCATTGTTCGGTTCTTGCTCATCCGCTGGGCGAAGCACATGATTCCGCAGGA